>CAZDTI010000001.1:0-64825 GCA_964508085.1 uncultured Saprospiraceae bacterium
ACTCCTCCCCTTCTAGTTTATATTGTTCCTTAAATTGCCGTACGATCCCCGGACTCGTTTCTAGACCATACACTTTCCGAAAGCCCAAAGCCAAATCCTCCTTCCCTTCCTCAAATAAAGTTTTCAACAAAGCACCAAAGTTCGACTTGATCGAGGATTTATTAACGTCAAAATCTCGAAGGCTAGCCATCAAGGTCTCCGCCCCTTCTGAATCTTTCTTATGATATTCATCTGGCAGGTAGTGGTCAATGTCTATCAACTTCCCATCCATGTCATAAAAACTCAGATTGGGGGAACGCTTGTACATTACTAACAATATACTTTCCTGAGGATTTTCGCCCATCAGCATTTGGAGGCGTTCTATTTCTAGGCCTTGGACGCCGAGGTGGGTGTCGGTTTCGTAGTAGTCGGTGATAAGTTCGTGCTCGAATTGGTCTTTTATGGTCATGTTTTGGTTTGCTTGGTGTCTTGTTGCTTAATAAATGTATTGTTAAGACTAGTTTTTATTGTTGTCCAGTATTTCCATCTCGTGTTATCTGTTTTAATTCTTCTATTCTAAATGATATAGCCGAATCTTCGAATATTTGTAAGTCATATATTCTCCAATTTTTATTTCTTATCTTAAAATTATATGATTCTATCTTAGTTGCTATCTCATCTAGTAAAGAGAAAACTTGTTCATTAGCAAGTTCTTCAAATTCTTGAAATGTCTTCTTTTGATTATCTGTGAAATTACTAGATATAAGCCTGCCTTGAAGCAAATTTTTAGTTTGAGATTGTACATTTATTTCTCCACATAATTTTCCAGTTGAATCTTCTAATTCTAATACCATATTTGAATTCAAGTTTTTATTCTCATTTTTTATTAATCTCCGCTTTTGTTATTTTTCAAACTTCTTTTCATTCGTCTCCCTTATCGGTATCCATATTTCTTCTTCTGAATTCGAGTCATTGTTCTTATACTTCTCCCCCAACACTTCAAAGTGAGGCCGATCATCTATTTGATAAGGAGAATTGGGTAACCATTCCCAAAATATATATTGATAAATAGAATGATCAGCACTTGAACCTTTATAATCAAAAACGGCATAGAGTCCTTCTTTTAAAGTAAATGATTCCATCCCTGTTGGAACTTCATTGAAATCTTTCACTTCTACCGTTGCCCATTTTTCAAACTCCTTGTCAGGGCTGAAATTCTGATAATAGGTGGGGGCATAAATTTGCATGGAGATTTTGTCTTCCGTGACTCTGTTTTTGACTTCCTTGATTCTTGGTCCGAATCGTCCCCAGAGTTGACCTGTTTTGTTATTGGTCAAACTCATTTTTAGGTTGAAGCCGATTAGCTTTTTTTGTGTTAGGGTTTTTATTTTTGGATTCAATTTGGGTTGTTTTTGTACTATTCCTTATTTTTCGTTTTATTTACGCATAAGTCTGAAACTCACACCGTGCTCTGATGATCGCATTAGAGTGGCTAATTAAAGAACGACCAGACACCAACGTGAAATTATTGTTATATATAGAATCATTTACAAGTTTTATCCTGTACTATTTCTGCATCTAGATAATTTAACTTCACAGCTGTTTCTATATCAGAACATCCTCTCTTAATTGCTTTTAATTGGAGATAGAGCGTTCCTCTATGATACCAATATAACCCACTTGTTGAATCAATTGAAATTGCTTTGGAATAATCATCAATAGCTTTCTCAAATTCGTTATATCTTTCCCAAGTTAAACGCTTGATGGTATTCAGCCTCTAATTCAATAGCTTTATTCAAGTCTTGTAAAGATTCATCGTATAATTTAAGCATTCTATTTGTAGCCCCTCTCTCTTTATATGCTCCTGAATCCATCGAATCTAATGCAATAGCATTATCTAAGTTCCATTTAGCTTTTGTCCAATTTCCAACTTTATTATAACTTTCTCCTACCAATGAATAAATATGGCTAGTCTTAAACTTGCTTAAGTAAGGTTCTCCTAGTTGTATAACTTTTGAAAAGTTATTCTTCTCAAAATAGAAAACTATTTTATTCCTCAATGCGAATTTATAGCTCGGTTTTATATCAAGAGAAGTATTTAAACCTTTTAAAGTCAAAAGGCTATCATAGCCTAACTTAAAAGAAGCCCAACCTCTATTATTCAAAGCTTTATAATTCGAATCATCTAGTTTGATCGCTTTATCATTAAGCTCATATATTAGTTCCCAATTATTTTCATTCTCTTTTTTTGTACTTTCAATTGATAACTTCATTGATTCTGGATCAATGCCTGAATCACAAGCAATTGTAATTAACAATAAGATAATAAGATAATTTTTCATGCTAACTCTTGTACTTAACGGCTTCTATATACACCGTTTCTCATATCTTGTCCCCCTCTCCCACTTGCAAATATAAATTAATATCCGTTTATTACAACACTAAACAAAACCAGTGCAAGAAGAACTCCTCTCCCCCATCATCCCCATCGAGCGTCGCCGCTATTGGAACGACTTCCAAAAGGAAAACCACCGCAGCGGCTGCACCCTCATTGAATTCTTGCCCAATACTAACAATAATCCTTCCTGGCATTCCTTTATAGATCGTTCTGCCTATAAAACACTCATCACCGGCAAAATTGCAAAGAACCTAAAAGTCATCGATTACAATGAAAATGATTTTGCGGGAAACCGCGACTTGAAATACCTTTTTGATACCATATTTATAGGGTCAAATAATTTTTGGAATGTCCTTCGAAAGTCGATTGAGCTAAAAGGCTTCTTTGTTCCGCTTTCAGAAATCGTGGAATTACCAAATTCGCAATTGTCAACTACCGTAAATTTACTCCGACTCAAAGCCCGGCATTTTCCCATTATTGACTGGCTGCGACAGGTGAAAGAAGAGACTTTAAGAAATGAGTACAATAAGGTTCCTGTTCCAGTAATCGGTGGCTGGTTCCACTTTCAATATTATGTCAGCTTTATCAAAAAAGTAGCAGAAGAATCACCAGTCCTTTTTCAGCAGGTAAAACCTTTATTGGTAAGCAAGACTTTATCAAAAGACTTCCATCAACAGCTTCCTTCTGCCCAATTGCTTTGTTTGATGATGGGCGCTTGCGAAAGTTATCACTTGAACCGAAAAGAGACTCCATTTTTAGAACGCTTCCTCGCCCAGGCTCATGAATCCGTAAAAGTGCATTGGGAAAGTTGCGGCGCTTCCTATCTATATTTTATATACCATGGTTTTGGTGGGCTCGCTTTGCCAAAAGATATTTTGACCGCTCAAAGGCTAAAAGAGCAGTTCTATGATTTTTTCAAAAACGACCTTCCTATTATTCAAATGCAAACCATTTTGAATAGTGAAGCCGATTCTGATTTTTGGAAACAGCTGCCCGTAGACATTCAGCAACAGTTTGGTGCCAACCGAAAGGTGTCACTGACAAAGCGAATGAAAAATCTCATTGGGAATGTCTCCATTCTTGATCGCATTCAAAGTTTCTCTGAGGAAGTCGTGGCTTTGCAAGAGCCAGCTCTGATTCCTCCATCCTCGCCTTGGATAAAAGAAGCCAGTTTAAAATGGTTTGAATTGACCAAAGAGGAAGAGTCTCTTTTCCTAGCTATGATCGACGGACATTTTAAAGCTACAGTTTTAACGGACTTAAATGTTATTGCTAAAGAAATACAACAACAATCTTACATAGATTTACTTAATGGTTACACCGCACCATTCTTCAATTGGCAAAATTCAGAACATGGCATCATTCCTCAATGGACCGTCCTGCCTTCCGAGCAATCCGAAGAAGCAATCCAGTTATTTTTGCAAAAAAGAAGAGCAGAAAAAGAAGCCGAGGATCGATTGCGACGACAACTCATCGAACTCGGAAACATTAAAAACGTACATGCCTTAGCAAAATTTCATGCGCGAACCAGCGGACAAGAGTTTGCATTCACCCACCTCCAGGAACAATGGATTACTGCTCTCGCCCAACACAAAACAGTCCTCAACAACACCCGCAGCTACCGCATCCGCCGAATGAAGGAATTTGGTTTGCTGGACAAAGAAGAAAAGCCAACCGCCACCACCGAATCATTGCTAGACGAAATGCTTCAAATCGAAAAGGAGGTGACACCATATATATCATTCGTGAAAAACGCTTTCAAGTCGGCCTTGCCCATGCGTAAAACCACCGACTTCAATCCTTATCGTCATAGTCATGATGGCATCGAATTCGATCCAACCACCATCCAGGATCAAAACAAATGGTTAAGCGGCGAAGTGATGAAAACCTTGGAAGTCAAAATCAAAAAAGGAGATGCGGTCCAAATTAATGCTTTTGCACTGGATGCTTCCGGTTCTATGGATCACGGACGCATGCGAAACCTCTTCAAAATATTGTATCTGTTAATCCTCGGCCTAGAGGATCGAAAGACCTATGATGCCATTCACTTTTTCAGTACTGACTTCATGGAAGCAGCTAACTTTACAGATCATTTCACCAGTAGAAAAGTATTATATAATGTACTGAAAAGTATTTCCTTTGTGAGCAGAGATAAAGGGGTTGTCTATGGTGGCTTCGGTGGTACCAACATCAGCGCTGGCCTCCGTGAATGCCACAAACAAGTAACAGAACTTTCTGAAAAGCTAAAGAAAGAACAACCCAATATGCTTCATCTCAGATCCATCTTCATCATAACGGATGGCCGCCCGTCCCTTGGCATCACCAACTATGAAGAACTAGGAGAATTCGTCCAAACTAAAAGAGAGGAGGGCAATGTAGCCATCAAAGGCATCTACCTAAAACCACCGGAGGATCAATCACAAGTTAACCTGAATATTTACAAACACCCTGGGGAATCCGGCTGGGGTTTCATGGAGACTATTTTTGGGAAAGACAACTTTGTGGAGACGGACGATTTTGGGGAGGCGGTTCGGAAGTTTGTTTATGTGATGACATTGACCTTTCGGCGGCAGCGGATGGAGGCGGCGGGGAAGTAGGCTATGAATAAAAGTTATGGTTATTGACAAATCTTGTGAAGTCAACAATTTTGCCAGCACTACCCCCAGCCCCTAAAGGGGAGCTTCAGCGCGCCAAACGCACAGAACGTAAATAGAGAATCAAGTTTTATCTTATTGGTCAGTAATATTTTTGAGGTATTAGTGGGAAGCGGGTGGATGCTCCCCCTTCGGCAAGCTCAGGGCGGGCTCTTTAGGGGCTGGGGGCTGCGCTGGCAAAATATAAAATTGAATTTCAATCGAAATTGTATTGTTACAAATATTGAATATTCCTCTCTACGTTTTCGAAAAACAAATTGCTACCTTTAAGCACAAAAAACAAAACCAAAATGCGTCAACTCCTCATTCTACTATTTGCCCAATTCCTAGTCCTCCAATTCACCTTCGCCCAACCCTCCAATGACGATTGTCCCCAAGCCATTGACCTCGGCGAAGCCCCCTCCTGCCCTACTGACATTTATAACAATATAAACGCAACGCCCTCTACCATAGCGACTAACCTCGCCGACAACATTCCTTCTTGCTGGTTTACCAATGAGAACAATGATGTCTGGTTTTCTTTTATGACACCAGCCAATGGAAGTATTCTTGATTTTTCCATTACCGTAGGTGGCGCGCCGGGTGGGCCTAACAATCAACCATTGGTTCAACCACAAATTGCATTATACCGAGGCGACTGTAACATTGATGAACTATCCGAATTGGCCTGTGGTAGTTTTGTTTTTGGACAAAGTATTATAAATCTGGAAGTCTTAGGCTTAGATCCGGCTACCACATATTATCTTCGAGTCAATGATTTCTCTTCGACAGCTACTCCCAATTGGGGAGACTTTATGGTCTGTGTAGATTCTATTTCTAATGCGGTCAATGTGCAGGCCACCGCTTCATCGGAAGCAATTTGTAGTGGTACTGTTACGCAATTAAACGCAACGGGTGTAGACGATGTCGATTTTTTCGTCTGGGAACCTGGAGCTTCACTTTCCGATCCAAATAGTCCCACACCAACAGCTTCGCCCACCACTACAACAACCTATACCCTTTCTGCGATTAACCTTGGAGACAACTTGGTTAACAATGGAGATTTTGAAATGGGGGATACTGGTTTTATAACTGACTATGTAAATGGCTTCGATTCTTTGCCGCAACAAGTTTGGGGCCCGCTTGGCTATGCAGGGACCTATGTCGTCTCGGATGATCCTGTGGCTTCACATAGCAATTTTGCTCCCTGCGGAGACCATACTTCAGGATCTGGAAATATGATGATTTCCAATGGTTCAGGCGTGGCGGGGGAATCCATTTGGTGCCAAACTGTTTCCACAGAACCCAACACAGACTACCTTTTTTCCGCTTGGGTAGCCACTATGGTTTCTCAGAATCCAGCCAACCTACAGTTTTCTGTAAACGGTTTTTTGATTGGTACTCCTTTCGCAGCTCCCTTTTTCACTTGTGACTGGCAACAATTTTCCAGCACCTGGAACTCCGGTGTTTCTGTTAGTGCTGAACTTTGTATCTCTAATCAAAATACGGTTTTGAGTGGCAATGATTTTGCGCTAGATGACATTAACTTTTCTATTTTTTCAGAGGGCGAATCTTCTGTCGCCGTAAATGTATCTGATCCTCAAATAACCGTAGTTAATCAAATGGATGCCACTTGTACAGGCGTTTGCGATGGCATGATAGAAATTACGGTTGCTGGTAGTTTACCGAATTTGAACATTAGTTATCTATGGAGTGATGGGCAGACATCTGCTCTTGCCAGTAATTTGTGTGCAGGTTCTTATACCGTCACTATTACGGATGATTTGGGCTGTAGCCAAACAGAAACCATAATTATAGACGAATCGGTTTTTTCCTTTTCGGTAAATGAATTAGCAACTCCTGCTTGCGAAACTCAACAAGATGCAGACGTGAGCCTTATTTTCGGTAACGGAACTGCTCCATATACCATTAACTGGAGTTCTGGTGGCATGGGAATAACAGAAGAAGGCTTAACTAATGGCCAATACTCCGTGACCGTTGAAGATGCAAACGGTTGTAACGCCAGCCAGGATTTCAGCATCAGCTTGTTTCCAGGTTTACTTCCTGTTGAAATTGCTATCCAAGGAGGAGATACCATCTGTGCTGGTGAATTCGTAACCTTAACCGCAAGTGGCGCAAACACAGGTATCTTTGAATGGAGCAATGGCTTTCCAACTAGCGTTATAACCGTTAGTCCAATGGAAGAAACAAACTATATTGTTAGCTCCTCTGCCCCAGGTCAAGAGCTAATCGTTAATGGTGATTTTGAACAAGGGAACATTGGTTTCACCAGCGATCACGATTTCCACCAATTGCCAAGTAATGGAATGTGCCAGTCTTGTTATGGTGTTGCTCCTTCACCTCCAGATGCCTGGACCCAATGTGGTGACCATACTTCCGGAGGAGGAAACCAAATGGTATTCAATGCCGCAACGACTCCTGGACTCAGCAGTTGGTGCCAAACCATTTCTGTAACACCTAATACTGATTACAACTTTTCTTTTTGGGCGCAAACCATTAACAGCGGATCTCCGGCAGACCTTTCTGTTTCTTTTAATAATACAGCTATTCCCGGATCCCTACCATTAGGTGCTACTAGCTGTGACTGGCAACAGTTCACCAATATCTGGAATTCGGGAGCACAGACTTCTGTTCTTATTTGCATCAATAATTTAGAACTCAATGGAGGCGGGAACGACTGGGCTTTGGATGACATCAGTTTTCAGGCGATCTGTTCCTCTACTGCAGAAGAAACAATCTATGTCTCTAATTTAGAAGCTTCTATTATTAGTCAAACAGATATTAATTGTGATAACTTATCGGGAGTAGCTTCTGTTTCTGCAACTGGAGGATTTTCTCCTTATAATTTTCTTTGGGATGATGGCAATAGTGGCTCCATTAACAATGAACTTACAGTTGGTATGCATACGGTCACGGTTTCTGATATGGGGAATTATTGTGAGGAGATATTGAGTTTAGAAATTTCAACTGAACCCATTCCCGAGATTCTTGCACTAGAAATCATTCGAGGGGATTGCGACCCAGAAAACAACAATGAAGAATTTCCAAATGCCATCCAAGTCAAAATGACGGGAGGCGTACCTCCTTACATCTTTAGTATTGATGGTGGTATAACAACACAAACCGACTCTTTATTTGAAAACTTAATTGGCCTTTCCAGTATTAGTGGTCAGACCATAATTGCTACAGATGCTAATGGATGTGAGGCTGTAGCTAGCACTCCATTAACAGAAGGTGGCCCTATAACCGTTTCTATAAATAGTAGTGAAACTGTTCTCTGCGATTCAGAAATAACACTTAACTTTAATTCTAATGCAAGCATGATAGACAGTATTCTTTGGTCAACTGGCGAGGACAATACCGATAACATTACTATTACAGAAATTGGTATTTATGACGTTCACATTTGGAATAGCAGAAATTGCCTAGCAAAAGACTCGATTCTAATAGAAGAATGCGGTATCTATGCCATACCAAATGCGTTCACTCCCGATGGCGATGGCGTCAATGATCACTTTGGTATCATCTCACAAGGTGATGTGGAAGTTTTGGAGTTTGCCATTTATAACCGCTGGGGTAAAGAAGTTTACAATGGCACTGGTTCTTGGGATGGTGTTCATGCTGGCGCGCCACATCCGATGGATGTATTGATTTATCGGATGGTGGTGGTGGCCCAGGGAGTAGAGGAGGTGCTGAAAGGAGAAGTAACTTTGATAAGGTAATTCCTCGACGCACTCGTGCCTCGCTTGCTCGGAATGACAGTTAGTTCCAAAAGGATTAGCTATATTACAAAATATAAGACACAAAGAAAACAACAAAAATTGATGAATCAATCGACTCCTTCCAACCCTATCCCCCGCAACTGGATCGACCATTACGTAGAACCACATCACAATCAAATCTATGGCAAAGACAGACGAGGCAACTGGTTCGACAAGGAAGGACGTAAGTTAGAATCTCCTGTTTTTCTCCAAAACGATGTACTGGTTTCTCTTCCAGGAAAAAGATCGAAGCAATCGCTTTCTTTTCGGGGGCAAGCTTTATGTGTAAGTCCAAGTTGTACTTTGATACAAGTGGGTAAAGTTGTTTATGACGTACAGTTGAATATGGTCTCTTATTATGGTCAAAAGATAACAGGCTTAGGTCCGAACAACATTACATTGGCAAAGAGTTCTTTCATTCAAGAGGTTTATCTGGGCTTGGATAAAAAGGCCTATTTGACTGAGCATGATCTACAACCTTTTCTTATTTTAGGAGAACTAGTTACCCAACATTTACGAACGGTCAAAAAAGGAAAAGATCAATATGAAATTTTCAAAACGGCACAAAATACTTATGTCCTCAATGCCATCAGCAGTGAAGTGCTTTGTTGCGATGAAGAGCCGGTCTATATTAATTTTTCCACTTACGTAAAACTGGGGAAACAAGAATTGGCACTTTGCACGGGCTCCAAAGGCAATCGCTATATGAATATCGCCACGCAGCAATCATTCTACATCGACCAAATCAATGAGGAACCAATCACTCATATTGACCTGGAACCGATGACCTTCAACGAGGCCCAACTTCGAAATATGAAAACCGCCAGCCAAACTTTTGTTTACAACGAAACCACGAAAGAGATTTTCACACTGAATGAGGGCGCCGTCACACCGGAGAGTATTCGAGAGGATCAGCATTACCCAAACCACTATGGCGTGGCCATGATTTTGGGGACAGAGAAATTATTTTACAAAAAGAAAAATGAGGTTGTTCGAGTTCCCAATACCAATTTGGAAGTAGCAAAATTAATAAGTCGGCCTAACCAAAAATTACTAAACGCAGTCACAACAACTAACGAACGTATTGTGCTGGATGCTCGAAAAGGGTATGAACAATTGCAACAAGCCTTCTCAGGCGAACGAGCCGTAGTAGAGGTCTTTGGCGAGTCTCATAAACTCGGACATACCATTGTCCAAAATGTTTTGCTCGAAACACTAGGTGGCTCGGAAAATCGAGTGATTAACCTGAATAAAGAAAAATTGGACGTCTATACCTTACCAGATGATTTATTTACTTCATCGGAAAATAACAATTATTCTACGTTTAGAACAAACCCCTTGGTCAAATTGGATTTTGAAAGAATCACAACCATCGAAGAAGAAACATTTGTGTATGGGGAGTTTGTTCCTTACCATGAATCTCCCCTACCCCTTCTAATTCAAGTCAGTAATGGTAGACCTTTACATTTGGAAGGTGGTGGTTTTAGGAATGAATTGGTCTATGGTTTCAATCAAAGTACGCTGAATGAAAAATATCACCTTGGTCCGCATCGGATGATTGGTGCTTTGACTTATACCGAGGACCTAAAAGAGCGGGAGATCTTATTTTCTTTTTTGACTCGACGAAGCTGGCTCATGATGGATGATTCCTTTTTGCCCATTTTCCGAAAGGTGGTCAAACACCAATCGCAAAAGAGCTGGGACTATTTACTTTTCGAATTGCGTAGAATTGCATCAACGAAAGAATACATCGTAGTGGAGAAAAAAGAGCCACATCGAATCCTGGTCGTTGTAGAAAATGATATTGAGGTCCCTAAAATTGTTTCTGATTTGCAGAAAACTTTAAAGATTCCGAAGAAGTTGAATGCTTTGAAGAAGTTGTTTAGTGGGGATCCGGGATATTTGAAGGAGGTTGGATTAGCCGAATGAATCAAATCTTCCTAAAACTCCCAGCGGTAATAAGCTTCCCATTTGATAAAACCGAATAGAAGTACAAACCGGCCTGTTCCAACTCCGGCAGTTCTACAAAAAACCGATCTATTGATTGCCGAGGAACCGATAAAGAAGCAACCACTTGACCTAAAGAATTGTAGATGAACAATTCATAGAAAAAATTGGCTGTTCCATCAAATTCTAAAATAGCAGTAGAGGTATATGGGTTTGGATAAACTAAATTTGTCCCCTCCTCTCCTATCGGGCTATAAGGCCGAAAATCCTCCATCGCCCCATCCATCCAATCTACCCGATCCATCAGCCAGGTTTTTAAATACTCAATTTCCTGAGCGTAAGTTTCCCCAATGAAAGCGTTTGGCCAAACGTAGTTACCTAAGATATCCCATCGCTGAAAATTACGTTGCTGTGCTTCTGTCAAGGAAGTACTCTTTTCTTCAATCATTCCGCAGAGCAGTTCTTTTGTCCAGATGCTTTCACGCAAACTCTTCCAACGATCCTGTAAAGCCAAGGCAAAACGCTCATCTGTTCTTAACTTATTCCAATAGAAAGGGGTCAGCCAGAAATCATCTGGACATATATTGTTATAATCTAAAACCCAACCAGTGGGCTCCGGACCTGCACAAAAGTCAACATTTCCAAAGCCAAGGTTAAAATCCCAAACCGGCCCAGCCTTCAAACGAGAATCATTGGAACCATCTCGATCTTTATAGAGGTAAGTGCTCAATCGATAGGCATCTACATTTTTACAAAGCTCATTCACTAGAATATAATCAATGAAAGTGGCCGGATCAATATATTTTTGATACCCTTCCAGGCTGTCATTAAATATTGGGTCAGGTTCGCGCATCAAACGCTCCCATTTTCGAACATAGTTCTCAATGTAATAAATTTGATTGACTGTAATGTCATCTGCCTTTGGATAATGAAACTGGTAATAGGTTTGCTGATAGCCTCCATCAACTGGTCGATAAGGTGAGTTCCAGCCATCATTATTCAATCCCGTTTCCTTGTCTAGCTTTATAATGTAACCACCTGTCACAGCAGCACCATTATTATCTTCAGGGCTAAGTTTCGCTATGTCAACTCTGTTCTTATCTCGTTTTATTTTTTCTAATAATAAAAATACGCCTTGATAATTGTCATTTATGACTACTTCACAAAAACGATATCGGGGAGCATATTCCATAATTTGCCCTGCTAAATCGTAAGCCATCGCATTTCGAATAAGTGATTTATCTCCGTAAGGACCATAAAGAATCCAATCGTTTTCTTTTGGTAAACCTAACAACGGAACATTGTTATTACTACCGTCCTCATTCCTCGTTTCAAAAGCATAGGACTTTTTATCATAGGCACTTTGGGAGGAAGAGCCCCTTTTTTCTATACCAATTTTACCATCATAGCCTATTGGTAAATCTGTGAGGTAATTCCGCTCTCCATCTCCATTATCTATAACTTGCAATTCTGCGGTAGACTTCGGCTCATCCGGAATGAGGATACCATCTATTGTATTTATTATGAAAATAGGAAGGTTAGAAGATTCAAACCCAACTTGACTATTGAGGGACAAGGAAATAAAAAGACAATAACAGAGGCAAAATAATCGGAACATAACTTATTTTCTGCTTTTTAAAATATTATTAGGGCTTAATCAGTTTCAGAAGTCTGCTTAGAAGAAACTCTAATCTACCGGATTAAAATTGGTACAAAAAATTAAGTGCTAAAAAATCAGAAATATTAAAAATAGTTTGAGTAACTTTCCATAGCAAAAATTTATTCTTTGACAAATGAAGCGATTCTTCAACAGTTTTTTCGCAAATGGTTTAAGTGAAATCGCTTAGGCGATGAAAACGCTCGTTGAGTGACTATATAGTAGCGAATTCGTCAAAGAAACATAAAAATAGTATAATAATGGCAACACCAAAAAATAACAAACCTCTTCGCTATTCTGATAAAGAATTAGCAGAATTCAAAGAACTCGTAGACCAAAAAATCGCTGATGCTCAAGAACAGGTTCGGCAGCTACAAGAGCAGGTTCTCGAACTCAATGAAAGCTTGCAAACAAGCGGTGCCGACTTAGGGGACAACTCTGCATACACTGATGTTGAATTTATAAATAACTTGATTTTCAGACAAAAGAAGAACATTCAGGATCTGGAAAATGCGCTTCTTCGCATCAAGAACAAAGTTTATGGTATTTGTACCCTTTCGGGAGATTTGATTGATAAAAAGCGCTTGATGATTGTGCCTACCACCATGAGGAATCTTGTGGCCAAAACAGAGGCAGAGAAAAAGGCAGCTGCTAGATCTAATCCAAGGCGAACTTTATTATCTGATCGAAAACCAATTCCACAATTTGGTAAAAATAATACAAATAAAAAACCAAAAGAGTAACTACGAATGCCCACCTCGTTCTAGCAAAAATAAATACGATTTTCGCTAGAACGAGGCAGAATTTAATGACGACGACCTATGAGCTTCTACCCTTCCCTCCAAAACTATATTACTGAACTTCTTACTGAGCTTGATCAAATACCAGAAGCCCGCCGTGAACTGCTTAGGCCGCTTGGTCAGTACTGCAAAAAGCAAGTAGATATAGGTAAGCCCCTAAATCTTGTTGTCATTTGTACCCATAACTCACGACGTAGTCATATGGGACAACTTTGGCTAAGAGCCGCCGCTCATTACTACAAAATCCCAAATGTAGAAACCTATTCTGGCGGAACAGAAGGCACTGCATTTAATCCCAGGGCCGTAAAAGCCATGAAAGAAGCTGGTTTTAAGATTTCCAAGAAGACAGATGGAAGTAACCCCCGTTATCTTGCCACTATACACGCCGAAGACGACGGCCAACTCCTATTCTCGAAATGCTATGATGACGCTCCAAATCCAACAAAGGATTTTGCACCTATTCTGGTTTGTACAGAAGCAGATAAAGGTTGTCCGATTATTTTGGGAGCTGATGAACGTTTTCCCATTCCTTACAATGACCCTAAAGCATTTGACGATACTGACTCTGAAGAAAAAGCTTATTCAGAGCGTTGTCGGGATATTGCACGAGAGATGTTCTTTGCTTTGGAGATGGTAATGGATTAATTCATTTATAATTAAAAACAGATTGCTGTAAAAACAGATTGAAGTATTGCTGTAAAAAAGGCAATACTTGTTTACTGTTTTATTAACTCCCTTTCTAGTTGTATTCCATTAAATTCGTTTTACCACTAGTTGCTATTAAGGACTAGTAGGCGATGATCTTAACTAAACCGGTTCAACATACTTTTTGTAATACCTTTTTTAAGCTAAATGAAATTAGCAATCTCTAAAAAGGTATTAGATGTAACTCTACGCTTTTGTTATCACCTCCTCTCCCCTACTCTATTTCTTATTGGTCGTTTCATTAACCACAGCATTACAGATTTACAGCAATATGTTTTGCTGGTTTCCTTGTTTTATAGGTAAAGTTAGGAATAAGGCGTTAGCGCCCACTGCGTCTATTCCTAAATAAGTCAAATAGGCTGCTCCTTTAACGTGAAAGTACAACTTGAAAAATCCATAAAACGACGCACCTATAATTCCTACAGATCGTTCAACTTAGACCTGCATAGAAAGGCTAGCCCAAATTTATCAAAGTAGACCACTTCAGGAAAGGCAATGTTATGGCTAAAAGCTAAATTAGAAATTCTATCTTCCGCTTTGTATTTATTTTACAGCATTCATTTTTTACAGCTATACAGCATAATTTGTTTTCGCTAGCTTTAGGTTTCCTTTTATGCTTAAGAAATGAGTATTCATAAATCAGCCTTACTGCCTTTTATCCGGAGTCATACTCTCCTTCCATTCGATCTAACCCTATTGGTGATGCAGCAATTAATTGTACCTTTTGAAAGGTCAACTTCACTTTAAGAACCATTTAATAATTACTGCAATACAGCATTCTGTTTTTACAGTAAAAAATAGATAATAACATTTCTAAGCCAATTAATTCTCTTTTCAACATTATTGAACGTTTTTTATAATAAAGCTACTCTGAATCAATTTAAAAGGCTTTCCTTGGAAACACAGACTTAAATTAATTTAGGAGAGAAAGCTGAAGGGACTTGGTAAAGTTGAATTCTATTCTATTTTCAGAATATGCTATAAATATGTTTTTACAGCAATACAGATTTAATGCAAAAGTATCCTTATGAAAATGGAATTAAAGACTTTAAATATCTATTTAAAATTTTTACCGGGATTGCTCTACCAAGTGTATCAATCCTCTAGCAGCCCCAAATCCATTAAGGGAAATCTGCCCGCTGAAACATTATGGCACAGTCTCCTTTTTTATCCGCAATTGAATCTATTGTTCAAAATTTTCAATGAATCACTAGTTGAAACGAGAGTGGTACTTTATAAGTAATTGCTTTGGCTTTAACTTCAAAAAGTATATACAGATTCACTTTTTACAGCAATACAGCATGCTTGATGGCTTTTCGAATTCTAAACTCAGCTAAATGAGGAAACAGCATTTTTAGATCCAAACTATATAATCAAAGTCATCATTGAAAACCCTGACTGAAAGGCCAGTCAAGGACTTCGCATATTTTAGAGAGCCAAGCCGATCAAACCTTTTTGTTAAAATTGTAACGAATCAGATTTTTGATTTTGACTCGATCAAACAACTTGTAAAGATCTAATCTAAAAAATCTAGACGTAGGGATTAGTCTGACACTAATTTCATTTTATTGCGTAAATAAAGCGATACAGCATGCTTGTTTTACGGCAATAATGAACGGCTTCAAAATTCTCTTTCTAAGAGCATCAGTGGCGTTTTCGACGTACTATTCGTTTTTAACAAAAAAACCGCTCTGAGGCAATTTAAAGACTACTGGTTAAAGAATAGGCTTTGATTCTTTTAATGGAGAAACAAGATTGGTATGGATGCCCTTGAACTTTCATTTTCAGAGGTCGCAGTAAAACTACTTTTCTGGTTTTACAGCAATACAGGTTTACAGCGTTCATTCTTAGAACAATAGAGAAATTTCGTCTCTAAAAATAAGGCTTGAACGGAGACAAAGCTCTCTTACAAAAAACGTGAAGGTTTAGTAATCGTCAAATAAGAGGATAATCGTAATGTGAGGACTATTCAGATGGAATTGTGGTTAGCGGGGCTGGCCTACTTGTAGGATAGGAGGCAGGGAGGCGCAAAGACAGACTTTATTCAAAACCTCTTTATTAGCTTATATTGAGATTTACTCGAATTCTAGGCATAAGTAAGGTGCTAAATTAAAATAGAATCTGTATTTACAGCAAAACATATATCTGTATTTACAGCACAGCGTTCGTTAACCCTGTGTAATTCTACCAAAAATTTAATCCTCAAGGTTCAAATCTTTCCGAACCAATTCCACAATGTATTTCTTCAAAGTCACCCGTTTTTCAAAAGAGGCATACTTCAAAGCGGTATAAACACTCACTGGGAAATCAATAGTGACTCGCTGAACAGCTTCTTTTTCTCTAATTGGTTTTGCTACTGGAGTAGGGGAGGGGCTAACCTCTTCGGTATGCACCTGCTTAATGATACGTTCCGAACTTTGCACATCTGGGGCTGCCTTTTTCAATACTTTCTTTTGTGTAAGGCTTTGCTTAAATAAATCTTTTTTATTAGCCATGGTTGAATTATCTTTTGATTCCTTGATTATGATTCATCTCTTCCGATCAATTATCAAAGAAACTTTATTTTTAAAATAGAACGGATCTTAGGAAACCAAATTAATGATTTCATTACAAAGATTAATAACTTCTTGTTTTGCCTGCGGGTTGGTGTATTCATAGACGCCCATTCCCTGCAGGTTAGCTTCACCATAGGCAGAGCGATCTACTAGCTTGCTTTGCATGGTATCTACTCCGTAGGTTTCCTTAAACTCAGATAGTGCTTCTAGATAAGCTTGATGCATCTTCACATTCGCTCTAAAGCGATTGACAACGAAAGCGGCAGGAATAGCAGAGCCTTTTTGGTCCCGAATCAGATCGTAATGCTCCAGTAATTGCTCCGTTGTCCAGATATCAGACCCACCTGTAGGCGTAATTGGAATTAACAAAAGGTGACTGGCAAGGATGATCTTACTGGCAATTTTAGATAGAGCCGGAGGGCTATCAATGATAATAACCTCATAATCATCGTACAAAGCTTTAATATTTTGCATGATGGCCTGAGGATCGGTATTGCCATAAACAGGAATGTTGGGTAGTTCACTGCTTCGACGCCCCAACCAACTCTGACTGTTTTGAGAGGTATCCGCATCGAGAATACATACTTTGTAACCGGTATGCGCCAAACAGACAGCTACGTTTTGAGCTACTGTAGTCTTGCCAACTCCTCCTTTATAACTTAGGGAAGATAGAATCATAGTGTTTCGTTTTTACTAAATGGATAAAGTCCATTTGTAATCGCAAATATAGTTTTTCATTCTAATATTTGCTGTAAAAACATAAATAATGTTTTGTATAATTACTTTTTGCTGTATTGCTGTAATAAAAAATCCCAACACATACCATTATGACTGTGTTGGGATTTCTTGTTTTTTATACTAAAGCTCTATTAGAAAGGATTATAAATCCCTGGCCCACCAGCCATTTCCATCAAACCTGCGATATTAATCATAAAGGTTACACCACCAAACCAATACACGTCTTTTCTGTTTGGGTTTCCTCTTTGCCTTCCAACAGGGTTAGGTAATTTATCATCTCCTAAGTATTCAGGTGTTCGATAAGCCAAACCTGCGGCTATACTATTCGTTTCAGTCAAGGCATCTATATCCGTATAATTCCCACTTACATCATCTAAATAATCAGTAAACGTTTTTCTTAAGCCTCCCTCCATTCCAATAGAAATGGCATCGGTCAGATATACTTGAGCTCCAAATCCTCCTGGTATGGATATTTGGTATAGCCCATATACGCTATTTTGCCCCTCTGTACGAAGAGGTTGTAGATCATACCATTGATTCTGGTAAACCGCCTTAGGGTTATGGTGAAAACCCGCAACTCCACCAAATACAAATGGAGAGAAAATTGGACGATCTCCCGTCATGAAAGACAAAAAGTGGAATTCTGCCAAGGCGTTCAGCTCCTTAATCTGAGATTTAAATGATAGATTTCTGGAAGCATTTCGCCCTCGATCTTCTCCAGATATAGTCGATTTTGTAAAACTGATCCTAGCATCTAGGAATTCATTGATTCTGTATTTTCCAATGACACCAGTCGCAAGACTGATTTCTGCTTTTTCTAGATGAGTGGATTGAACATCCCCCATATAGCCAGACGAACCGACGAAGAAGCCGACTTCCACGCCTTGAGCATTCATGATGAAAATAGTAGCAAATAGTAGGTAACAGGTAGAGATAACATTCTTACACATAACAATTCCTTTTTAGTAATGAAAACATTTAAATAGACTAAAAGGGGAGTATTCTGATAAGGGGGATCAGTTCTTAATTAATTATTGCTACTTAAACTACTATCCAGCCATTCTGGATTTTAGCAAAAAGCAAATCATTTAAAAGGGGGAGATATCACTGGCTAAAATTGAGGGGAAGTTAACTTGACTTAGCCAGAATACAATCTCACTTAGACAAAGAGCATACCATTTGACAAAAAACTCGATACGGGAAGCTTTATTATTCTGATCTGAGGCAAGTTATTATCTATAAAATAGAATAGAGGTAAGCAATTGAAAAAGCGCAGATTTCATAGGAAAACCCGCGCTTTTTCTGTTATTAAGACTTATAGCTTGAACGACATACCCAAATAGAAGTGAAATAAATAATAGTTAATTCAACTTCTCATACCAATTTCTACACTTATGGTACACCTGGGTTTCAATTACCTGACGAAATTTCAAAGGGTTAAACTGCTGGCCAGCGCTATTTATCTGTTCCTTAAAGTTTGTATTTACTTCAGTTAGGAAAGAACGGTACTGATCTGGATATTCTTCTTTAAAATACTCCAAGTTAAATGGTTGTAGTTTATTCGCAAATTGATGTACCTCTACGCTTTTTAGATGAACCTTTGCTTTTACAGTGGCCATTGTTCCTTTTTTATTGTCTTCCCGCTGCATTAATTCTTCTTCATTCATCGCTTTCTTACGGTTTAGAATATGTTCCATCATACGGGCATGAAGCTGATTTTCTGTCAACCGACCTTTTTTCCACCAACTTACAAAAGCACCCGCTGGCTTATCCGCATTGGTTTTATCCATAAAAAACTTCCAAATGGCTTTCATATATAGGTCCTCATAGCCACGCAATGGCTCATAAGTTAGTTTTTCGTGCCCTAATACTTGATCAACGATGAATCGTTTGTTCACTCCTTTTTCAGAAAGGAACCGATAAGCGTGATATTGAGCCCAACTCAGCTGCTCTTTAAGATCTCCTCCCGAAGCAGACTTTAAGAATGATTTTTTCTTATTGTAGGTATTATCCACCTGTGACAATATTTTGATTCGATCGGGAGAGTGCTTTGGCTCGTTTTCATAAATATAAAATTTTAAGCTCAAAATACGTTTCCCCGCCTTCTTAGCAGGCACAAAATCGAAGCGAATATCTGTGAATTTCTTGATTTCTCTTTGCGAAGGAATCAAGACCCAACGTTTAAATTCGTAATACTTAGGGTATCGTTCTTCTATTCCAAGGTAGAATTTGAGTTTATCCACCGTAATTTCACATTCTCCCTTGAATTGATAGCGTTTCAAAACCTCATATAATCGAACCGCATTAGCATTGAGATAGACAATATTGCTAATATTGTACTTTGTAAAATGCTCTTTGAGTTGGAGTAAATATTCTCGCAACCGCTGAGAGAGACTAAAGGTAAATATATCAGTGTCTGTGTCGTGTTCCATATGTTGGAGCCAAACCGATTTTCCAATGATACTCCCTTTTTCATAAATGATGGGTTCTGAATTTAGCTTATCCATTAGAGAGAAGACCTCTGATTTATTGGCAATACGCCGTTTCCCATCAAAGTTGATGATCTTTTCTATTTCAGAATAATGCATCTTGTGCTCTTGAAGATCTTTATGATTTTGAGAAATCTCAGAAATGAGGTGGAGTACAAAGAATTGCTCACGTGCACTCAGTTTATAACTGGTTTCAATGAGCTTATTATGTTTGATTATAGCCATAACTCAGACTTTAGTGTTTCTTCCTATATGTAGGACTTAGACAAAATTTGAACTATTAACTACGCTCTATCTTATAAAAGCGTAGTAACTGTTGCAATAATACAAACTTATGCAAAAAGCGTAGAGAGTCTATGTTTATAATAACGCTTTTACTAACAAGTAACTCACAGTTTTCCGCTTTTTCCGATGTAACTCTACGCTTTAAAGAGTGTGATCGAAGAATAATATGATGTATTCCTACGCTTATTGATGTATTTCTACGCTTTTCATAACTTGAAAATATAGAATCCTTTGATTTATATGGGTATTCAGCTCTTAAAGGATGTAGATCTACGTTTATTGATGTATTTCTACGCTTTAAGATGTTGCTCTACGTTATTCGATGTAAACCTACGCTTTTAGTATGCTCTTGATGTAACTCTACGTCGATTGATGCTATACTACGTCTTTTGATGAAACTCTACGCTTATATAATGTAGTCCTACGCTTTATTGATGTAGTTCTACTTTTTAGGGAAATGTGGTTCTACTCTTTATTGCAGTATCTCTACGCTTTTATGAAGTAGAACTACGCCTTAATAGTTGTAATAGGTTGATTATTAGTACTTTAATAGCTCCCTAAATGTATAAATGTTAAAGAACTTAGGTATAAATTAAAAAACCTAGGAAAGAAAAAGGTGTTTTTTAATACCAAGTATTTGTTGATTTAGGTCATTTTTTGGAAAGAAAAAAGTTGCGACAAAAAAGAAAAGAGAAATAAAGGTAGCTTTGAGACCGACAATTGATGTAACTCTACGTAGAAGAAAATGCTTTAGGCCATAGTCGAAATTTAAACTTGATGTAACTCTACGCTTTAAAAGAGATGAAGTGCGTACTTATAGCGTAGAGTTACATCAACAGGACGCTTTAACGACGTCAACTTCTTGTTTACTTAGTTTTTATTAAAAGTGCAAGAGTAGGAAATTAATAGCTAGAAAGTAATAGTTACAATCTTAGAATATGCAAAACTTTATAAAAGCAATATTTACGATACTACTGATTTACATTATTGCAATAATCATAAATCCAAGTCTTGCTCCAGATTTTATCCCTGAAATAGATAGTAGATATGAGGTAGACGGTTGGATTTTTTTCAGTGAAGATAAAGTCGGTCATTTCTTTTTAATTGGTTTAGCTGCATTAATGCTAAACTTCCTGCTTCAAGCAAAGCGAGTAAAGATTTTTAATGTTCCTTTCTTATTAGGGTCCATTATAGTGGCTGTTCTTGTAACCCTCGAAGAATTCCGACAGGTTCCATTAACCAATAGAAGCTTTGAAATGTTAGACATCTTTTACAACTTTGCAGGCATTTTCGTATTTGGAAGAGTTGGAGCTTGGTTAGCTCTTAGGTTTGACTCCAACTAACGGACTTTAATTTGAGGTCGGCGCTCGGTCTTTGGCAAACTGTATCTTTTTTTATGAAATTAAGTCTAATGACAAGAAGCTAGACAAATACCATTTCAAAACCCAGAGGCACTTTAGAAATCATGACGAATAGATTTATCCTAGTTTTCTTTTTTTTGACATTCCCCATCTTCCTTTTTTCGCAAGGAGTTGGTGTACCACTACAATCAGATAGTTACCATATAATAGATCGCTTAGAAATAAAAACTGGACTGCTCAACCCGAGTTATAGTTCTATCAAGCCCTATCGAAGAGGGGATATAACCAAATATGCAATGGATATAGATAGTAGTGTCTTAGCTATAAGTTCTAAAGATCAAAATGACCTCTATTATATTTTTAAAGACAATAATGATTTTGTACCAGATGTCCCCGAAGATAAGAAGATAGGGGAGGAGTTAAATAAAGTCTATGTAGACAGCTCTAAGACTTTCTATACGTTACAAAAAAATGCAGAAAAGCATAGTCGTGGTTATTACTTTGAAACGGAAAAGCCAATTCTAAAATATTTCTATCGAACTCCAGGTAATGCTTTTGAGTTTAATAAAAAAGCATTCTATTTTAAAGTGAACCCCTTATTAAGAGGAACAGTTGGTTTTGACCAAAATGAAGAAGATTTTTTATTTGATAATGTACGAGGGGTTGCTGTACGAGGGGGAGTTGATAAAAAAGTTTTTTTCTATACGGAGGTTCAGGAAAGTCAATCTCGATTTCTGACTTATGTCAATCAACGAATAGAAAGAGATGCAGCGGTTCCTGGTGCAAGTTTGTATAAAGTTTATGACAGTTCTGTCATTGACTCAAAAGGAGCTTATGATTATTTGAATGCTCAAGGATATTTCGGCTTTAATATCTCCAAACATGTTGGAGTTCAATTAGGACATGGCGCAAACTTTATAGGAAATGGGTATCGATCTTTATTCCTTTCCGATTTTGCTGCCAATTATTTTTACCTAAAATTAAACACTCGAGTTTGGCGATTCCATTTGCAGAATATCTTTGCAGAATTAAATGCAGCGAGTGGCCGCGATGGTCAAGGGGATAATCTGATTCCTAAAAAGTATTTTGCTGCTCATTACCTGAATGCTCGAATTACCAAAAATCTCCAAATCGGATTATTTGAGTCAGTTGTCTTCAGTCGGCAAAATCACTTTGAACTTCAATATCTTAATCCTGTTATACTTTATCGAAGTGTAGAACATTTGATTGGCAGTCCCGATAATGTCTTAATTGGAATGGACTTTAAATGGAATATATTTAATCGATTCCAATTATATGGTCAGATGGTTTTTGATGAATTCAAATTTGATGAATTGATTTTAGAACGGAATGGATGGTGGGCTAATAAATATGGTATTCAGGCAGGACTAAAATACATCGACGTTTTCGGAATTGATCACTTAGATGGGCAATTGGAATACAATACGGTAAGGCCATATACATACACTCACAGGGATAGCCTAGCAAATTATAGTCATTATAATCAGCCATTGGCGCATCCTTTAGGCGCTAATTTTCGAGAAGTGATTGCTAAGCTTCGATATCAAGTGACTAAGAAATTGATGGTGGAAGGCCGACTAATTAATATGCAATACGGTATTGATACAGATTCGACTAACTGGGGAAGTAACATATTATTAAACAACAATAGTCGCGAACAGGAATATGATAATAAAACAACCCAAGGAATAAAAACCACAACTCAAATTATTGGTCTTGATATTAGTTATCAAGTTTTTCATAATATGTATATTGATTTAAATTACTTTTACAGAAATCAAAATAGCGAAGACGATCGTTTTGATTTGAAGAACAACTATATTGGCGGCGGAATTCGGGTTAACTTGAATAGGAGCAGGAAAGGAGAATTTTAAAAGCGTAGAGATACATCAGGTGTAACTACCAAGGATAAAATATTTTTTTGCTGTTGCGTGACAGTCAGCATCAGAACTAAAATAAATGATTAAGAATGACAACTACAAAAGATTTAGCAGCAATATTACATGAGGTAATAAAGGATCGAATTCTTGTACTCGATGGGGCAATGGGAACGATGATTCAAGAATACGGTCTCCAAGAAAAAGACTTCCGGTCTGAACGATTTGCAGACCACCCCTGCGACGTACAAGGAAATAATGATCTGCTATCAATCACTCAACCACATGTCATCGAAGCAATCCACAAAGCTTACCTTGATGCAGGGGCTGATATTATAGAAACCAATACTTTTAGTTCAACTTCAATCGCGCAGGCCGATTATCAGATGGAGTACCTGGCCTATGAAATGAATAAGGCCTCCGCTGAAGTCGCCAAAAAAGCGGCATTAGAATACACAGAGAAAACCCCAGACAAACCTCGATTCGTAGCTGGAGCTCTTGGACCAACCAACAGAACGGCCTCCCTATCTCCTGATGTAAATGACCCCGGTTATCGAGCGGTAACCTTTGACGAATTGGTTGATGCCTATTATGAGCAAACTAAAGGACTGGTAGATGGTGGTTCCGACATATTATTGGTTGAGACCATTTTCGATACCCTTAATTGTAAGGCTGCACTTTTTGCCATTGACAAACTCTTTGATGAATATCAAATGAAGTTACCCATTATGATTTCCGGAACGATCACGGATGCTTCTGGCCGAACCTTGTCAGGACAAACGGTAGAAGCTTTTTGGATTTCGGTAAGTCATATGAATCTGTTTTCTGTTGGCTTGAATTGCGCTTTAGGTGCTAAAGAAATGAGACCACACATTGTGGCTTTGTCAAAAATATCTGATTGTTATATCAGTGCTTATCCAAATGCCGGATTGCCAAATGAGTTCGGAGAATATGATCAGACACCGGAGGAGATGCAAGAATTTATCCGTGATTTTGCTAGTAATGGTTTTGTAAATATCATTGGAGGTTGTTGCGGAACGACACCTGACCATATTAATGCAATGGCAGTTGGTGTGAGAGACGTAGCTCCAAGAAAAATTCCGGAGCAGGAAATGCTGAGTCAGTTCTCTGGATTGGAGCCATTGATTATGAGAAAAGATCTGAACTTCATAAATATTGGCGAGCGAACGAATGTAACCGGTTCAAAGAAATTTGCCCGACTCATTAAAAATGGTGATTTAGCGGAAGCCCTTTCTGTTGCCCAACAACAGGTAGATGGTGGCGCTCAAATTATTGACGTCAACATGGATGAAGGTTTGCTCGATTCGGAAAAGGCCATGGTTGATTTTCTGAATTTGGTAATGGCAGAACCAGACATTGCCAAACTACCGATCATGATTGATTCTTCTAAGTTCAATGTCATCGAAGCGGGACTTAAATGTGTGCAAGGTAAATGTATTGTTAACTCCATTTCCATGAAAGAAGGAGTGGAGGAATTTAAACGTCAGGCGAAAATAGTCAGACGTTATGGTGCTGCTGCGGTCGTAATGGCCTTTGATGAAGTAGGCCAAGCGGATACCATTTCCAGAAAGGTAGAAATCTGTGAACGTGCGTATAAGATTCTAGTAGAGGAAGTAGGTTTCAAGCCTACCGACATCATTTTTGATCCTAATATTTTTGCAGTAGCTACCGGTATCGAAGAGCACAATGAATACGCAATTAATTTCATTGAAGCCACTCGACAAATAAAGGAGAAATGTCCTGGAGCAAAAGTGAGTGGGGGAGTAAGTAACATCTCTTTCTCTTTCCGTGGTAATAATAATGTCCGCGAAGCCATGCATTCCGCCTTCCTCTATCACGCTATCAAAGCGGGAATGGATATGGGAATTGTGAATGCAGGAATGATGGAGATTTACGAAAATATACCAAAAGAGCTTTTAGTGTTGGTTGAAGATGTATTGTTTAATAGAACAAAAAATGCGACTGAAGCCTTGACGGATTATGCGCAACGCGTAAAAGATGGTGGACGTGTTTTGGTAAAAGATATGTCTTGGAGAGAAGGAACGGTAGAAGAGCGTTTGTCTCATGCTTTGGTAAAAGGAATAACGGAATTCATCGATATAGATACTGAGGAGGCACGACTGAAATATCCACGACCTTTACACGTAATCGAAGGCCCTTTGATGGATGGGATGAACATTGTAGGCGACTTGTTTGGAGAAGGAAAAATGTTCTTACCACAGGTAGTAAAATCTGCCCGTGTAATGAAAAAGTCCGTTGCCATTCTAACACCATATATAGAAGCAGAAAAGAAGAAAGGAGGAGATACTTCTACTAAAGGAAAAATATTGATGGCTACCGTAAAAGGAGATGTACACGATATTGGTAAAAATATAGTTGGAGTAGTGCTCGGTTGTAATAATTATGATATTGTAGACATTGGGGTGATGGTACCTTGTAGCCAGATTTTGAAAGTAGCCCGACAAGAAAAAGTAGATGTAATTGGATTAAGTGGCTTAATTACGCCTTCACTCGATGAAATGGTTTATGTAGCCAAAGAGATGGAAAGAGAAGGGTTTAATATTCCATTATTAATTGGAGGAGCGACGACTTCTAAAACTCACACTGCTGTGAAAATTGAGCAGCAGTATTCCGGTCCGGTGGTTCATGTATTGGATGCCTCTAAATCGGTAGCCGTTGTAAGTACATTGTTAAGCAAGGAAGAAGGTGTTAAGGATACATTTGTAAAAAGCTTGGATGAAGAGTATGATCGGGTACGGGTCTTGCGTGGAAATAGAAAATCGTCTAAGAAGTATTTGACAATTGAAAAGGCCCGGGAAAACAAACTGAAATTAGACTGGGCAAATTATGAGCCAGTCAAGCCAAAATTTGTAGGAACAAAAAGCTTTTTCGATTATGACTTAGAAGAGCTGAGTGATTACATTGACTGGACACCATTTTTTGCTACCTGGCAGCTCCGAGGAAAATATCCAGCGATTCTCGAGGACGAAGTAGTAGGGGAGGAGTGTAAAAAATTGTTCCATGATGCACAAAGTATGCTTCGGCAAATCATAGATGAAAAGTGGCTAACGGCCAAAGGCGTCTTTGGAATCTTCCCAGCAAACAGTGTTATGGATGATGACATCGAAGTTTATACCGACGAATCTCGCGAGGGCGTTGATGTCGTTCTACGCAATTTGCGACAGCAACGAAAGAAAGCACCTGGCCAACCGAATTATTCACTGACTGATTTCATAGCGCCGAAAGAAAGTGGTGTACAAGATTATGTTGGTGGCTTCGCAGTTACTACAGGTCTTGGAATTGAGAAACATGTCAAAAGGTTCGAGGAAGATAACGACGATTACAATGCTATTTTACTCAAGGCTTTAGCGGATCGTTTAGCAGAAGCTTTTGCAGAAAGGATGCATGAAAGAGTGCGAAAAGAATTCTGGGGCTATGCTTCTGAAGAAAACTTGGATAATGAAGGTATGATTGCAGAAAAGTATAAGGGCATTCGTCCTGCACCGGGTTATCCAGCTTGTCCAGAACATACGGAAAAGGAGTCCTTGTTTAAACTATTGGATGCAGAGGCTTTGACGGATATTACCTTGACGGAGAGTTATGCGATGTATCCGGCGGCGGCTGTTAGTGGTTGGTATTTTGCGCATCCGGAGTCTAAGTACTTTGGATTGGGGAATATTAATAAGGACCAGTTGGAGAGTTATGCGGAACGGAAGGGGATGTCGGTGGAGGATGCGGAACGGTGGTTGCAATCGGTATTGAATGAGTAATAAAATTAGCCATTTTATATAGCTGGTAATAAATATCGAAAGGTGTATTTTCGGTAAGAAACTTTATTCATGTTTCAAGCAGGTTTAAAATTTTCTCTTCTACATATTGAGCGAGAGTAGATACCGTAGGAGATTTAAAAACTTGGCTTAAAGGGATTTCCATCTCAAATGTTTCGCTGATTCTGGTAGTAATTTGAATAGCCATTAGTGATTCCCCTCCTAGATCAAAGAAGTTGTCATGGATTCCAATTTTAGAGATGTTAAAAATAGTTTGCCAAATTTCAACTATTAATTCTTCAATTTCTGTTTGAGGAGGAGTATATTCTATTTTCGTTTCAATTGGAAAGGCATGTAAGGCGCTTAGCGCCTTTCTATTTACTTTTCCGTTTGGAGATAAAGGAAGTTGCTCTAAGTGTCTAAAAAGGGATGGGATCATGTATCTGGGCAATTTTGAAGCTAAATAAGCTTGTAGCTTCGAAAGAAGTATAACGGAGGGAGAGGTAAAAAAGGCAACTAGGTTCTTAGAACCTAAATTATTGTCTACAGCGAGAACTACACAGCTTGTGATGGAAGTGAAGGATACAACGTGCGTTTCAATCTCCCCCAGCTCAATTCGATGCCCGTTTATTTTTACCTGAAAATCAATCCGACCCAAAAATTCAGTAATCCCTTCTTCATTAATCCTAGCTAAGTCGCCGGTTCTATACATCTTAGTATTTGCCTCAAATGGGTTTGGAATAAATTTTTGATCCGTTAAATCTGGTTTATTCCAGTAGCCAGCAGCTAAACCAATACCACTTAAATAAAGCTCTCCAATGACTCCTTGAGGAACAGGGATTTGGTGGTCATTTAAGATATAGGCATTCATATTATGGATAGGTAGCCCAATAGGAACTGTAGGCGTTTTGATAGTTGGTGTGAACTGATGATAAAGACAGCCTATAGTTGCTTCAGAAGGGCCGTATTCATCAAACATTAAGAGTTTCCCATTAAAAGCATTATAAACCTCTTGAGCTAAATCTGTATTCAATTCGTCTCCTGTAACAGACATTACTTTAATTTGGCTTTCCTCAAATGTTTTTCCTTTTAAAAAAATCAAATGAGCGGGAGTCAATTTTACGAAATCAACTTTATTATCTTCTATGACTTCTAATATAGATATATCTATTGCCTGATCGACTTCTTGATAGACATGGATAGCTCCCCCCATGATTAAAGGAAGAAAAACAGCATTAGCCGTAATATCGAATCCAATTGTTGTAAACAAAGGAATGGCTGGATCTGGACTAGTTATATAAGCCTGCTTTGTCCATTTAATATAACTTGACAATGCTTTATTCGTAATCATAACTCCTTTTGGATTTCCTGTAGAACCAGAGGTATATATGAGAAAAGCAATAGCGTTTAATGGAATAGACTTCGAGAGGTTTTCAGTAGGATAGTTGCTTAGGGTAGTTTGGGCTGTATCAATATGTAAAGTATTAATAGGAGACAATTCCATACAATCGGTAAGGCTACTATGGCTAATTAGTAGTTTTGCCTGGCTGTCTTTTAATAGGTAGTAAACTCTTTCATTTGGGTAATTACTAGGAATCGGGATGTAAGTAGCTCCGGTTTTTAGAACGGCTAATACACTAATGATGTATTCTGGAGAACGTTTTAAACAAATGGCCACTTGTGAACCAAGCCCTATCTCTTTTTCAGATAGATAGTGCGCCAACTGATTGGCCAGTTTGTTTAATTCTTGATAACTTATGGATTTTTCTTTGAAAACGATACTAGTCTTCTTTGGGGTCTTTTGAACCTGTGTTTCGATCAGCTCTATTATACTACTTTCCTCTTCAGCAGTATTGTATCGGTTCTTATTAAAATCGATAATCGTTTTTTGGAATTCTTGTGGCGTAATTATAGGAATAGCATTAATTGCTGCCTCTTTATCTTCTATGAAAGCATCTAATAAGGCTAAGAAATGTTTAGGAGCCGCTAACTGTTTTTCTTGGTCAAATACGCCGGTGTTTAAATCAAAGTATAACTGAATATCTCCAGAACGATCAAAATCATGAACTTGTAAACGCAAGTGGTGTGATGGATCGCAGTGCTCTGGGTGAATCCACTTAGAAGACATTGGAATTCCGTTGAAAGAGGAATAGTCCGCATTTATATAATTGAAAAAAACATTAAAGCTACGGCTTAGTTCAGGAGAGGAAGTTCCAGGCTGGGCAAACCTTAAAAAACCATTACTTTCGATTTGGACTCTTTTTAAAAGAGATAGAAAACTTTCCCCTTGTTCAATTTGTGCAAATAAAGGAAATGTTTCAATGAATAATCCAATGGTCTTTTTGAAATCGTTACTTGGCCTATTGTGAGCTGGAGAACCCATGACTAAGCTCTCCTGATCACAAATTCTATACAAATACGCAAAAAGTGTAGTTGCAAAAATATTATATAAGGAAAGGTGTTGAGTCCAAGATCGAATGCCTTTTTCATTGGAGAGTTGACGAAGCTTATCGGATCGTTCTTTCCCTAGTTGTATCGTTATTCGTTTGGAGGCTGTTGTAGAAGTCTTAAGTTTTTTATTGTAGAGCAGTGGCATTGGAGGGCAGTCTGCCAGTTTATTCTTCCAGTAAGCTTCTGCCTTATTATTTTGAACAGTGTGCTCAAATAGTATGTAATCTCGGAAAGAGGGTAGAGGAGGTGCGAGGTTTATTTGGTCTTCAATGGAGAGCTTATAAAGTAAGGCTAATTCTTTATAAATAACAGAAGTACTCCAGGCATCTGTTGTAAGGTGGTGTTGATTAAAGTACCAGATAAAATCTGTTTCTGATAATCGAATTAGAATACTATCGAATAAACATTTTGAAAGGTCAAACATAATTTTTGTTTGATCTTTTACCCAGGATTCGTAGGCAGCCATTGGGGCTACTTCTTTCGAAAAATCTAAAAGAGCAGTTTCATATTCGAGGTTTTCCAATACTTTTTGAATAGGACTTCCATCTCGTACCTCAAATACGGTCCGCAAGGCATCGCTGCGTTCTACTAGTTTTTGAAAAGCATTACGAAAATGATCAACATGAATTTCACCCTGAATATGAAATGTTAAAGCCATGTTATACATAGGGCTACTAACATCCATTTGCTGACCAATCCAAAGAAGTAACTGGCTTTGTGTTAATTTATGATGTGGATACAAAGTCTTCATGCGTTTAATTTACGTCTTTCAAGGTACTCTTGAATATGGCCTATAGTCATAAAATTTTCTATAGTCATATCTTGTGGGGGAATTAATAGTTCAAACTTATCTTCTATGAAAGTGATTAGTTTCATCATACTCATAGAGTCGACTAAACCACTTCCTAGTAGGTCATCTTCAGGAGAAAGCGCTATCTCGGTATCACCTCCTAATATTTGTTGTTGTATAAATTCAATAAGAAGATTACTCATAATTAAAAATTAATGGGCTTTTGCTATTAAGGCGTTATGATTTATTTTGCCAGCTGTTGTTCTTGGAATGGTATCGGTGAAAATAATTTTAGAGGGAATATTATACCAGGGTAAATGGGTTTTAATATAGTTCTGTAGTGCTTTTTCAGGACTTTCTATCTCTGTTTTAAGTATGACAACAGCTTCAATTAATTTTCCAAAGTCGTCATCCTCCACTCCATATGCTGCAACTTCTTTTACAGCTGAATGGCTCGTTATTATGTTTTCAATTTCATCCAATTCAACACGGTATCCTCTGGTTTTTATCTGTCGATCTTTACGACCTAGAAATAAGAGTTGGCCCGCCGAATTAAGTTTTACAATGTCCCCGGTCCTATAAAATGTTTTCTCAAAGCCAGCGTCTTTATTTTGAATGTAAAAACCTCGCTTAGTCAATTCAGGTTTACCCCAATATCCAGCCATCATGGTAGCTGTACATATTAATAATTCTCCAATGTCCCCTGCATTTACAAGCTGGTCAGCCTCGTCTACAATCATCATCTCCGTATTTTCCCAAACGACTCCAATAGGAATCGATTCCTCTATATTAGGAAGATCTTTTAAGTGATAGTAAGTGCATTGATTAACTTCGGCAGGGCCATAAACATTACTAAACGAACTATTAGGCCATGCTTCCATTAATTGACGAAGATGTTTGGTTGGAAAAGGTTCGCCGCCATATAATACCCACCGAAGGGAGCTTAAATTTCGCTCTTCTAACACCCCTAGTTGAAGTAATTGAGTTAAAGCTAAAGGTACGGAATACCAGACAGTTAGCTTCTCTTTTTCCATTAAAAGTGATAAGCTGGCGGGCATTTTAGTATAAGCCTCAGGTATGATAATAGTCGTGGCAGCTGCTAATGGAGCTGAAAAATAACCGAAGGTAGAAATATCAAAATGGATGGGAGAATGATTTGCGATACGATCATGCTCCGTAATATTGTATAACTCTTTGGAAAGCATTGCATAGCTCAATCCACTTCGATGCGTGTGCATAATACCTTTTGGGACTCCGGTAGTACCGGAGGTATAGATAATATAGGCTAAGTCTTTTTCTAAAATAGGACTTGACAAAAGGGGAGCTGTGTCGGGGTAGTTTTTAACAGCTTTCCAAGAAATTGTTTTTATAGGCAGTTCTTTTTCTACTCCGATAATAGAAAGGAGAGAAAGTGGTTCAGAGAGCAGATTGGCTAATTTTTTTTTTGATCTTGAGTTGGAGATAAGATGCTTTATTCCAGCTTCTTTTATTAGCTGTTGGTTTCTGGAACTTGGGGCTTTTACATCAAGGGGAACATAGGCAGCGCCAGCTCTTAAAATACCATGAATGGCTACAGCAGTTTCCAGCGATCTATCGAGGAAAATACCGATTCTATCTCCCTTCTCAACAGAAAGACCTCGCAATACATTTGCGAGTTGGTTGACTTGCTTATTTAGTGCAAGATAGGTGATTGACTGATCTAAAAATCGAAAAGCTTCTTTGTTAGGGAATAGCTTGGCGGATTCTTCAATTATATGACTTAAAAGGTAGATCATTTGAGTTGAGTCTGTGAAAATTCTTTACTCTAGTTATAGTCCCAATAGGTTGGCTACTATATTGCGTTGTATATCGGAGGTACCTGCATAGAGTACGCCTCCTACGGCATCCCGTAAATCTCTTTCAATTCCAAGGTCAGTCAGATAACCATTTCCACCAAAACAGCGTATAGCATCCATACTGGAGTCAAGAAAACTTTCACTCAATTGAAGTTTCAAAAGTGCTGCTTCTAGCATTGCTGTTTGACCGGTTTGTTTTAGCCAAGCAACTTTGTATAATAACAACCTTGAGGTCTCCAGTCGCAATTTCATCTCTACAACTCTATTAGAAACAGATTGAAATTTACCAATTGACTGTCCAAACTGTTTACGCTTGTTCACAAAAGAAACCGTATTTTCTAATTGACGCTCCATTGAACCCAATTGACTAGCAAGTATACTACATCGTTCATATTCTAAGGAGTGATTTATCATACTGAAGCCAGCGCCCTCTCCCCCCAATCGATTCTCCTCAGGAACAAAGCAATTGTCAAAATTCAATTCTCCTTGGGGGATAGTTCTTAAACCCATTTTATCCCGATTAGGGCTTTGGCTAAGGCCATTCATTCCCTTTTCCACCAGAAACGCGGTAATGCCCCATTTTCCCAGCTTAGGATTTACATTTGCAAAAACAAGCGCTACATCTGCAATTGGAGCAAAAGTGACTAACCGTTTTTGACCATTTAAGATATATCCTTTGTCTGTTTTCTCGGCGGTCATCTCCATGTTAAAGACATCTGATCCGATGTTGGGCTCGGTTAAAGCATGTGCACCAATCCATTCGCCATTAACCATGGGAGGAAGGAATTTTTGTTTTTGTTCTTCTGTACCAAATTGAACAATAGGGAGCTGAACCGTCCACATTTGTGCATTCAGCCCAAAAGCTAAGGAGTTATCAAGACAACCATAGCCCAATCCCTCTAAGGCGAGTACAGAACTTAATAAATCGACTTCGTCATGGCGTCCACCATATTTAGTGGTAGATGCCATTGCCTGAATTCCGAATTCCGCACATTTATTCCATAGATCTCTAGCGAAAATATTTTGTTTGTCTCTTGAGACTAAATCGTCATGTAACTCTTTTTTTGCGAAGGCGATAACCTTCTCTTTATATTGAATTTGTTCTGTTGACCAAGAAAAGTCCATGTATTTATTTTTAATCCAGTTAGATCATCAAATTGTAGTTCATCAATTATGATGAATCAAAAAGGGTGTTACTGCTAGAATTGGTAGGTCACATTCCCTTTTAGAAAAATGGGCGTACCAGGAGTAAAGTGGATTTCCTCTGTTGATTGAACCTCAGAACGTAGTCTTGAATTTGTGGCAAACTGAGTCTCATTCCATGAGGAATTAAATAGGTTTTCAACAGTAATTCCCAAACTGAGGTTCTTGAAAGAATAATTCATACTCATATCGGTAATGAAATATCCTTCAGCTACGATACTGTTGTCCTCGTTGGCTGGTCTATCTTTTAGGTATCTGAATTTTAAACTTCCCGAAAATCTATCTTTTTTGTATTGAAGTCCACCAGAAGCAGAAAGAGACGGAGCAAGAGGGATAAATTGAGCATTATCAGGTTCATCGATACTTCTTACAAAAGCATAGTTTATGTCAGCATTTATGAAGAGAGCGTCAAATACTTGATAACGGATTCCAAGGTCAATACCATTTCGTTCGGTCCGACCACTAGGTTCAACGATTCCCTCATCTCCAACATAAACAAACTCTTGTTCCAGAAAGAGATACCACAAAGCGGTGTTCAGAATTAGACGTGGAGCTGGCTTCCAGATGAGTCCAAGATCTGCCCCATAAGCTGCAGGTAATATACTTTCTACATCTTTTTCCAGAACAACTCTGGAATCATTAGAATGAAACCCAATCCCTGTTTTAAAAAAGAATTGAATTTTTTTATTGTAATTGTAAATTAAGTTCAATTTAGGACTAACAGCTAATTTTGTTTTTGAGTCAACACTATATAAACTGTCTAGTTTGTTTTGATATTGAAATTGAAAATAATCTAGTCGGACCGCAGGGCTAAAAAGCCAAGAACCGAAGTCAAATTCCGTATTGACGTAACTGTAATAATTAGATTCATTTACATCACCCAACTGTGAATACCTTAGAGTTGTACTTCTATTTAGGGTATGAGCGAGTTCATTATCATTGATATCATCATTTCTCATTCCGATACCAACCTGCACCAAGGTCGCGGTGTTTCCTATGAAAGAAGAGTGATTCCATTCGCTTTCTAAGCCAAATATATTTCGATTTTCTTTTTGTCTAATTTGGTCTCCATTTATAGGGTCGTTTAGGAAAAAGGTAAAGTTGGAAAAAAGCTCAAAACCATAGGAACTATAGAAAAGTTTATTTTTAATAAAGGAGTGATTATTAATGGTCTTGCTGTAGTGCAATGCGAAATTGCTTCGATCTGTATTTCCGCCTTCTGTGTCATCTATTGCTCCAAAGCGAGAGATCAGACCAGAATCTACGGCACGGACAGGAATCTGCCCAGAAGCATCCCACTGACTGCTGAAATGGGAAGCGATCAAAGATAATTTATCCAAATTTGGGAGCGTGTAGGTATATTTACCATAAAAACTGAGGCGATTAAAGTTTTGAGAAGATTCAAAAGGACCATCAGAGGATAAATATTCCGTAGCGATATAAGCGTTATGCGCATCCGTACTAATCAGGTCAAATAACCCTACAGCACGTAAAGTGTTGAAACGGCCGGCTTCTAATTTTATAGAAGATTTATCCAATTTTGATTTTGTATTGAAAGCCACATAACCGGCTGTTCCAAAATTGCCTATATCTGCATAATAGGGCCCTTTACCAAAATCAATCTTTTCAATGGTTTCAGGAATGACAAAGTGCAGGTCAGCATACCCCTGCCCATGGGCGTGGGAGACCATATTTACAGGCATTCCATCTACCGTTATATTTACGTCAGTCCCATGATCAATATCAAAACCACGAAGGAAAATTTGTTCCGCTTTTCCACCACCAGCATGTTGACCTATGAATAGGCCGGGAACTTTCTGGAGAATATCTGTAGAACTATTGACGGGATCTAATTGAATGTCGATATCAGAAAAAAGTGTTAGGGACTTTATAGATTGTCCAATGACAATTTCATCAAGTTGGAAAATAGATTCATTCAATTTAATTTCTAAAGCAGAGGAGTCTTTGATAATTACTTTTTTTGCTTCAAAACCAATGTGTACGATTTCTAAAGTATCTCCTATACTGACTCCTTGAAGAGAAAATTGTCCAAGCTCATTTGTATGAGTATGCTGTTTTGAGTTAAGGTGTGCAACATCAGCACCTGGTATTGATGTTCTGAATTCGTCCATGACCTTACCCTCGACAGTTTGCCCATAAGTCAATTGAAAAAAAGAGAAAAAGAAAAAGAAAAAGAGGGGAATTGTGCGATTCATAATAGTTAGGTGAAGTTTTCGATTTTTAAAATGGTTGAGTTGTGGTTTGTTTAATTAAAACAGCTACTAATTCACTACAAAGTAGACATAAATTAAGGCGAATTAATTAAAAACCAAATTAACATTTTATCACAGAATTGTTAGTGTTTGAGCAAAATTTTTGAGATAATGTAGTCTATGCGATACCCTGAGGTGATCTTGATTTTTTGTAACTGAAGAATACTGGCTTTAAACTCAGGTAGTCTTATTTTTTTTATAGATTTGGATTTTTTCTATTCTTGAATTCATCGTCTTTTTGGATTTTATTTTGAAAAATTATGGCTAAGATTATTTGTATTACAACGGGATTGACGGGTATAACAAACGCGAGTTTTGAACTAATCAAACGGCTATCCCTTAGTGGACATGAAGTCATTGCCGCTTCGCCAAATGATATAAGAGAAAAAGTCACCAAACAAGGAATTAAATATGAACAATTAGTCCCATTAACCTTTAATCCAAGCCCAGCACTACCAACATTTCAAGGGAAGTTCAAAAGGGGGAGGCGACTGTTTTACATGTTACGTAATATTTCTAAACGAAAAAAGTTAGCGGTAGAGGCAATTTATCCACATTCTTTTGTTAAACTGATAAACAGACATCAACCCGATTTATTGATCTTGGATTTAGAGTTGCACGAGTATATTGTTAAGGCTTATGCTATGGAGGTGCCTTTTATTCTCTTTAACCAATTTTTTTCTATTTGGAAAAGAAGGGGATTACCCTCCATTCGTTCTAAGACAATACCAGGTGTTGGGTTAACAGGGACTACTATTGCAATTAAGCTTTCTTGGTTATTTACTAAAATAAAAAGGAGGTGGAAATTTCAAAAGATAAAGATACTTACTGGTTTTACAAACCGGAGAACAGCATTGCACCAGCTGATTCATCAGGAGTGTTTTCCTAACAAATATATCGGAGGAGATTTTTGGCCTGGATTTATTATTTATAACCAACTAACAGTCATCAGCACTACTGCCGAAGAGCTAGAATTTCCGCATATTAAGAGAGAAAATTTATTTTATGTTGGTCCTATGGTTAACATAGACAGAAAGGAACAAAAGGCAATTACTACAAACGATTACACAATTGAAGAGGTGTTTTCAACTGCGAAGAATACTAATAAAAAACTAATTTATTGTTCTGTTAGTACTTTGCAAAAAGGGGATACTGCTCTCTTAGAGAAAATAATTAATGCGGTTAGCGCTGAGAAGGATTGGATATTAATAATTACGCTCGGAGGTTTGATAAAGAATTGGGAAAGAAAAATGCTACCTTCTAATGTGTTTACTTTCTCTTATCTACCTCAATTGAAAGTTTTATCAAAGGCAGATTGTTCGATAAATCATGGAGGGATTCACACGATAAATGAGTGCATTCATTTTAAAGTGCCCATGTTAATATACTCAGGGAAAAAGTCCGATCAGAATGGTAACGCAGCTCGTATACATTTTCATGAAATTGGCTTGCGTGGAGATAAAGATAAAGTAGAAGTTTCTGAGATTAAGAAAAATCTTAGGGAAGTATTGTCAAATCCATTATATAAAAAAAACTTAGTAAACCTACAGGAAAAGTATTTAGACTACAAAAGAAAAGAGGTACTTGAAAATACAATTGACAACTTCTTGTCCAAACACAAGAAGGCAAATGACAATAGTTATTAATACGGAGTCCTTAAGAAATCTTTACCTCGGTTTCAACCTGTCATACCTGTCTTGCCCTATCAATCGTTTTACTTCTTTTTTTAGAAGAAAGATATTACTTTTAAAATACCTCGTTGTATACCATTTTGCTTGATATACGACACGATTAATGTGAGCGAGCCATAAAGTTTCTCCTTCATATACAGGCGCACTTTTATTAACATGTTTAGGCGTTAGGGTCGTATTTGATATGCCTAAAAAAGTCAACAGCTTATCCGGATCATCTCCATTTTCCCAACAAAGAACCAGCAGTTTGTTGGGCCGATCTTTGAAATACTCTTTGACTTCTTTGTTATGTTTGTTATAGAAATTAATATGATCTTCTTTCTTTCCATGAGGCATAGCATAGCCGTATATGTGTTTTTCAAAATCATTGAATGGCCCCATTCTTACCGCCATCTTGCATAGACTCTTGTACCACCGTTCTGGAGATTTTCGCATGGTTAGTATGAAAAGCGCATCCTCGAACTGTTTGTCAATTTCTTTATACATGAGAGGCCAGGGCCAATCTTCAAAGCTATCGTAGTTTTCCATAACCCCAAATAGCTTTTCTAGGTTGTTTGCACGATAGTCATTAAACATAGCTAGATCATAGCTTTGATGTCTGTATCCCAATTCCTTTAGATAACTACGTAGTGTCTTTGTACCTGTTTTATTAAGTCCAATACCTATGATTTTCATAAACGCTATTTGATTTAAAAAGAAATTAGGAAACGATTAATCTCATATAATTATGAGTCGCTACTCATTTGGTATTAACTTGACCATCCGGATAACGGCTTGATTCCCTAAGTATACTTTTAATAAATAGCCTCCCGGAGAAAGTAGCTTTTGTAAGTTGATTTGATGTTGATTCGAATTTATATTGTTATCAGTGAAAACAATAGCCCCTAATGCATCATAGATTTCTACCTTGGTAATTGTTTTTTTTGCCTCTAATGTAAGTTGGTTTTGAGTAGGATTGGGGTAAATATAAACCTCCGATTCCTCAGGTTTTAACTCAGTTAGTTCGGTAATAAAAATGTTTTGCTGTAAAGTATCTGAGAAACAATCATTGGAGGCAATTAAAGTGATGTTTGTTTCTCCAGATTGATTGTAAGGCGTTTCCAATATCTCATCAGAAAAGATTGTTCCGTTAGGGAGTACCCAGTGATATTGATTTGCGCTCGTTGAAGTATTAATGCCTGTTAAGATACCTTGCATCCAAGAAAGGCTAAAGCCAGCTTCAGGTAGGACATTTGGGGTCGTTTGAATGGAAACAATTGGCCCTGAGCTGTGATTAATAAAAGAACCACTCGGAGTTATTTCTTGCTTCACTGCTTTGACTAAATACTTGATTTGTGTTCCCCCTGCGATACAAGAATCCACAAAATTAGTTTCTGTGATTGGCGAGAGATGAAGTGGTTCGAAGTAGTTCATTCCCTCCGTTTTTTTATAAACCTGATATCCTTGGATATCCTCCGGACTAGAAGACCAACTCAACTCAACGTGGTTTTCATTTTGAACAGCATTCAAATTAGAAGGAGGTCGGACAATAAAAGTTTTTAAAGTGGGGTCTCCTAATAAGTTTATAGTAACGAATTTGGCTTGTACGCCAGGATAATATAAGTCTAAATTGTTTTGAGTCAATAAAGTACAAAATCCCAGATCCATACCTAAACCCATTGGATGAAAGTGCCAACTCGGAGCACCAACCCAAGCCGTGCTAAGCACCTTTCCTGAAGCCAAGACGGTTCGAAGAAAATTATTTTCATTATCAAAATCTCCATAGGTAGAGCCAAAGAAACCAGTAAAAATGACTTGATAATTGTTGTCTGCAAAAGTGTTTATATCTCCAAGGCCAAAAGCACCAAACATATATCCGGCTGATCCGAAGTATGACCAAAGGTAAGGTTCTTCGAAGCCTGCCATTATTTCATCATATACTATACTATCATTAGATACGATCGGAACAAAACTCCTTATCGCGTTTTGTCCCAGTCCCTCAGCCCAAGGGCTTATATTCCTGAAAATTGCACGTTTTCTAACCTGATAATCTCCTGTCCGGAAAGCAATGTTTTTTTCTAGATAGTTGTCTAGGAGCTCATATTCATTAAGGTCAAAAACAGGAAGTTCAGAAAAGTCCATACGACCCACAGCTAATTCGACATTGCTGGGAATAGAATCCTGATCAAATTTTCCATCACCCGGGACATTATGAACACTTGGATAAATACTCGTATTATTATTGACCGTTTCATCTGTCCAAACACCATCTATATCACCATAAAAAGCATCTGCCGGCCAAGCACCTTTATGATTACTGTGACCGTCAGGTGTGATATTACCCGAATGTGGGACGGCAATATTTCCCATTAACAGAACTGCGGAGAGAGAATCACGAGTGGTATAATTTTCTAGTATCAAGGACTTGATTTCCTGAACAGAAGACTCTTCAGCAACAGGGAGCAGCCAAGGGATCCATCCTTCTGAGGTCAAAACATCCATGTAAGTACTAATGTTATCTTCAACAAAGGTAGCGGCTGTTGAGTCTATTACTATCAGTATATCTCCCTTTTTCTGTGGAGGTAAATAATTTACACCCGATAGTAAATAGCCATAGCCGACGGTATCTCCAGTTACTTTTACAATTCGATATTCATATAAATTTCCCTCTTCAATATTGGTATCAACAAAGCTGGTATCTTGATCGCCTGTGACAATAAGAGGTGTTCCCCAGTCCGTGTCTTGTGGTAATTTTTTATAAAGACTATAGGTATTTACATCAATATCATCCCACCATTGAATCCGTAAGCTGAGAGGTTGCTCACTAGCTAAGGCAGTCATTTTTACCGTTTTTAGCGTATCAAATATAACTTGTCCCTTGCAGGTAACTTGAGACAAAAAGCTTAAAGTGATTATCCAAAATACATTTTTTAGAATAGTCATAAGGCGGAAAGTTAAGTAGGAAACGGTTAGTGGTTTATAATTAAAAGAGTTAGCCTCTAATGGGAGCGTAAAAAAGATAACAGTGTATGGCAGAAGTTTTTAGCGATTTGTTAATCAGCATAGTAGCTTAGACCCTTGCTGAAATATCGATTGGTGCTTCCTTTGTAGTCGCCTTTACCTTATTCAAAAAGTTATATGGCCCTTTAGCATCGCCAGAAATATTTTCAATGGCAATTTTTTGCCCTAAACCAAGATTTTGGGCATACTTCATAAATAGGTTTAAGACGACTTGATCCTCTAGTGCCCAGCCAGTGGAATCAAAAACAGTACACTGTTCTTTTATGTGTTGGGATTGATCTTCGTCTTTAAGTAAATCTGTCAAATTAGCTCCTACATCCTCAGAAGACAATTGCTGGCATTCTCCCTCTATTAATGCCTGTTCTAAAAAGTCGACACAAACGAAGCTCTTTTTCAAAAGCTCAAGGGGTAATTCTGTTTTACCGGGAAAATCAGAACCAACAGCATTTATATGTATATGTTTTTTAGATTCAATATTGGAAAATAATGGACCTTCATCAACTTCTATGGAAGTTGCCGTACATAAGATATCTGATGAGGAAACAATCTCAGCAATTGTACTCTTCACAATAGTAAGGTTCAAATCCAGACTTGAAATACGGTTTTCAAAAGAATTTAAGATGCTTTCATCAATATCATAAATTAATACTTTTTTGATAGGAAATAGTCTTGCAATTCCATGGAGCTGTGTAATAGATTGTGCGCCACAACCAATCAAACCAAGTACAGCGCTTTCTGGATGAGCCATTGCTTTTGTCGCAACTGCTGATGCCGCCGCTGTTCTTAGAGCCGTTGTTAAAACACCATCCATAATAACCTCTAAGTGACCAGTAGCAGAATCATACGAAGAGATGGTAGAAATAATAGTAGGAAGGTTTTTTAAAATCGGATTATGTGGATGATAACCAACCACCTTTATAACGATTTGACCGCCATGTTGATATACAGGCATCCACTCAATTAAACCAGTTTGGGGATGCTCATAATTGAATCCAGATCTTGCAGGAATAGATATGCTTTTAGAATCATATGCTTTTATAGCAGTGTATAGCTCCTTAATAAGTTCGTCCATTACATGGTTTATGCCATAGTGAAGGATTATGTTTTGGATATCATCTTTGGATAAAACGAGTGTGTGGGTTTTTGATAATTTCATTATATTGTATAAGTGAAAGGAATTACAATTGTATTGTTATTTATTTTTTTTTCAAACTGTTTGGAAATAAATCTAACTATTGGTGATAAATATAATACATTTGTCAACTATAGATTAACTAATTTAGCGGTTTGCTCTTATTATAAATTCCTTTTTTAAAAAAATGTTTAAGATACCATCGGAAAACTACAATTAATATTAACAAAACAAGAAAAGGAGAAACTATTATGGCTGCTAGTTGCTATAATTATAATGGCAATATTAGAAGTTGTTGGTATCGCGTCCATTCTACCTTTCATGCACTTGGCTGCTAATCCTGATATGATTACAGAAAACGAGTGGCTTTTCTGGATTTATAATCTTTTGGGTTTCGAGTCTTATACTTCCATGCTTATTTTTACAGGTGTGGCAATGTTGGTTTTTCTTACACTTGCAAATTTATTTAGAGCTTTCACAGCTTGGCTACAATATAAAGTAGCTTGGGATACTGCTCATAACATAAGCTCGAGATTGTTTCACGCTTATCTTAAACGACCATACAGTTTTTTTTTAAACAAGAATTCTTCTGACTTGCAAGCAAAAATCGTGATGGAAGTTGGGCAGGTCTGCACCAGTATTTTAATTCCTTTAGGAGAAATAATAGCGCGATCACTAGTCGTACTTGTAATATTCTGTTTATTACTTTACTTCGATGCCAAAACCGCTTTAATTATTGTAGGTGTTCTTGGTTCAGGTTATACCATTGCTTTTTTATTACGGAAAGGACTGCTGGAAAAATTAGGAGAGGATCGAATTCAAGTCAATCTTGCACGTTTCCGCAGCATGGCAGAAGCATTAACTGGTATTAAAACAACAAAAGTTTATCAGGCAAAGGATTATTTCTTTGATCGTTTTGAAACGGCATCAAAAAGATATAGCGAGATCCAACCTCGTGTTCAAGTTATATCTATTATTCCCAAATCTCTTATTGAGATAATTGCCTTCGGAGGCATCATTGGCGTAATGATTTATCTTATTGCCATTGGGAATGATTTGCAAAGTGCATTACCTATGCTCAGTTTATTTGCAGTTTCCGGTTATAGGCTATTACCTTCACTTCAAATACTTTTTATGGCCGCAACAAAAGTTCGACATACCTTGCCAGTGCTTGATTCTATTTATGATGATTTAACGTATCAACTTTCTGAAAAGCAAAAAGAGCAAAGTGAAATTATTATTCCGGAATTTGAAAAAGCCATTACAATAGATGTTGAAGCGTTTTATTATGAAGGAAGTGATCAAATAATTCTGAAAAATCTAAACCTAGAGCTAAGAAAAGGACAAACAATTGCTTTTGTCGGATCAACAGGATCAGGGAAATCTACTATAATCGACCTTTTAGTTGGTTTAATTGATTTGGAAAAAGGTCATGTTCTAATTGATGAAGTGCCCTTAAGTACTTCAAACGCTGACGGTTGGTTCAATCAAATTGGATATGTTCAACAAGATGTTTTCCTATTTGATGAATCCATAAAAAGAAATATTGCAATAGGAGTACCTTTAGAAGAGATAGATATGGATCGGTTGATCTTCGCTTCTCAACAAGCTAACATCTATGATTTTATTATTTCGGAATTACCAGAAGGTTACGAAACAAGAGTAGGGGAAAGAGGCGTTCGTCTGAGTGGTGGACAGTTACAAAGAATCGGAATAGCCAGAGCCTTATACCGAAATCCTAAAGTCTTGATTTTAGATGAAGCAACAAGTGCTTTGGATGGAGTAACAGAGAGTAAAGTTATAGAATCACTAAAGGAATTATCAATAACGATGATCATTATTGCTCATCGGCTATCTACAATTAAACATGTTGATTACATCTACCTTTTAGAGGAAGGGAAGGTTGTTGCAAAAGGTTCTTACGAAGAACTAGTAACAAACAATACCATATTCAGAGAAATGGTAGAATTTTCTTAGAACAAACAAACAATACTTAATGAAAAAGCACACACACCTTCTTCTTATACTTTGTATAATATTTATGGCTATCCCAAAATGGTCCAATGGGCATGCACCTGATCAGAGCTACATCTTTCTGAAAGTCTTTGAAAATTCTATTAGTGGCCTCGTAGAATTAGAAGTTGATGATGTGAATAATGCATTGGGCTTAGAATTGAAAAAAGGGATTACTCCAGAAGAGTTAGAACCTTATGCTGATCAGATAAAAGGATATATTTTAGAACGACTTGCTTTTAGCACAGGAGGTAAAGACATAAGTATTAGCTTCACTGAAATTGGTTCATTGGAGTTAGAACTAGGAACTTACTGCCAATTTAGATTCGACTTGGAAGGGTTGTCTACGGTTCCGGATGATATTGATGTAAAATACAACGCAGTATTTGATAATGATCCCAAGCATCAGGGGATGCTCGTCATAGAGTACAATTGGAAAGCCGGTATTATGAATAATGAAGCTTTAGTTTCTTTAGTATTCTCTTCTTCCAATACCAAACAAAACTTAGACTTAACAGACGGCTCTCTATTAAAAGGTTTCTTAACCATGATCTGGTTGGGGATATGGCATATTTTCATCGGAACAGATCATATTTTATTTTTGCTTGCCTTATTATTGCCAGCTGTAGTTTATCGATTTCAAAACGATGACAATGTGGAGCGGCATTATGAATCGGTTACCTTACCAGGGTTTGGAACCTTCAATAACTGGAACCCAGTCGGAAAATTTAAGCCAGCAGTGCTATATGTTTTAGTAATTGTCAGCTTTTTTACTATTTCTCATTGCATAACGCTAACCTTAGCAGCATTCGAAATTGTTGTGCTTCCATCAAGGCTCGTGGAATCTATAATCGCAATCTCCATCGCATTGGCTGCAATTCATAATATTCGACCCCTGTTCAAAAGAGACTGGCTGATCGCTTTTGGTTTCGGTTTTTTCCACGGTTTTGGTTTTGCAAGCGTTCTGGGGGATATCGGTTTAAAAGGAGAATACATGGCCCTCTCTTTGTTGGGCTTTAATATTGGTGTTGAGCTGGGACAAATTGTCATTATTTGTATTTTCTTCCCAATATTATACCTTTTGAAAGACTCAAAAAATTACTCAAAAATATTGGTATATGGGTCTGTTTTGCTAATCCTGATTTCCTTATACTGGTTTGTTGAAAGAGCCTTTGACTACGACATGCCAATAGATGATTTCATAAGTGATTTTATTGATAGAGTAATCAAAAAAATTAAAATGCTGATGGGAATTGAAATAAAGTAGTTTGGCTAAAATACTTTAAGTGATGTCCACGTACATAAAATTAGAATTAATATAAAATGTCAAAATTTGAGAAGAGCAATGACTTGCTTAAACGATGGCGCAGTCGAAATAAAAATACTGGGGTAGAGAGGAAGGAAAAAGGGATAAACATTTCTTCAAAACCAACGGAATCACCAGCCCTACTATCCTCTGGGCAACAGCGACTGTGGTTTTTACAAGAACTATTCTCAGATAATCCTTTTTACCACTATGCCGACGTCTATACCTTAAAAGGAAAACTCAATGAAGCTATTTTAATTAAAAGCTTTGAGTTTGTTGTACAAAGACATTCGATCCTTAGAACTACCTTTCATTTTGAAGGAGAAAGCTGTACACAAAGAATCCACGAGAAAGCGGTTTTTGATTATGGCTTCATCGATTTAAGCCAAGATTCAGAGGGCTCGAAAGAACAAAAATCAGATGCCCTCCTTAGAGAAAAAGCACAGGTTTTCTTCGACCTGACTGAGGGGCCACTCCTCCGAGTAACTCTGGTTAAAATGACGGAACTCAAACACAAGTTGGCAATCACCATGCACCATATTGTTACCGATAAATGGTCAATGAAAATTCTACGAGAAGAACTTGCTTTCGCTTACAATGAATTTTCTGATGGAAGAAAACCATCTCTGAATCCTCTTCCTTTTCAATACGAAGACTACGCGTACTGGCAACAAGGTAAAACCATTGACCCGCTACAAATAGCTTATTGGAGGGATAAGTTAAAGGACTGTAGTCCCAACATTAAATTGTTTCATCAAAACCAACCTAGAAAAGAAACAACTTACAAAGGAGCTTTCCTCAGCCAAAAATTCACACCGGACTTATCGGAAAAACTGAAAAATTTAAGCGCTAAAACGAATACAACTTTATTCGTTTTACTGCTCACTATTTATAAGCTGTTACTTCACCGCTATTCCGGACAAGAGGACATCTTAGTTGGTACGCCATTTACAAATAGAAATCAAAGTGTCCTTGAAAAGCTAATTGGTTTCTTCAACGATACCTTAGTTCTTCGATCTGACTTCAGTGGAGAGCTTACCTTTACTGAATTATTAAAAGAGATTCGGCAAACTGTATTAGATGCTTTTACCAACAAAGATGTACCCTTCGAAACAATAGTCGATACTATAAAACCTGAGCGATACCTCAGCTCAAATCCATTATTTCAAGTCATGTTCTTATTCCATAAAGTCCCAGAAAATCCCAAAATGGGACAGGGAATAGAAATCGAATACGAACCCTTTGATATTGGCATTTGTAAATTTGATCTGACCTTATATATTGCTGAAGCTAAAGATCATATTTCAGCGACTATCGAGTACTCTTTGGACTTGTTTGATGAACCCACTATCCAAAGAATGCAAGGTCATTTTCTACATTTATTGGAACAAGTCATTGAAAACCCAAATCAGAAAATATCAGAACTTCAACTGATTACAGCAGCGGAAAGAAGCCAGCAATTAAAAAATTGGAACAGTACGCGAATCGAGAAATCTGAGGTCGTAGCCATTCATCATTTCTTTGAAAAGTATGCAAAAGCAACACCTGAGGCTACAGCATTAAAATTCTTAGATCAATCGTATTCTTACAAAGAGCTTGACGAAAAGGCCTCTTATATTGCAAAAGGATTGGTGGCTGCCGGTGTTGGCTCTAACATTCCTGTTGGGATATGTGCAGAAAGATCAATGGAAATGATTGTAGGTGTACTGGCCATATTAAAAGCTGGAGGAGTTTATTTACCAATTGACCCCGAATATCCCTCCGAAAGGATCACCTTTATGCTGGAGCAAGCAGAAGTGCCTTTTGTACTAACGCAAGTAGACCAAACAGAGAATTTTCTAGACAACAATACAGAAATTCTTACATTCCAAGAATTGTATGACGCGGTTTATGACGATAGTACTCTAGTAATTACTGAAGAAAATAAACCTTCAGATCTTGCATACATTATATACACTTCTGGAAGTGTTGGCAAACCAAAAGCAGTCGCTGTTAGCCATGAGAATATTGTGCATTCTACCAGCGCACGGTTTTCATATTACGATGATCAACCCAAGTCTTTTTTACTGTTATCTTCTTTTGCTTTTGATAGTTCGATGGTAGGTATTTTTTGGACACTCTGCTCTGGTGGAACTTTAGTTATTGCTGAGAAGAAAGTAGAACAGAATATGCAAGACTTGAGTAGCCTGTTTTCAAAGTATCAAACAACTCATACTTTATTACTACCTTCTCTATACGCATTGTTACTGGAGCAAGGTGTGAAAAAAGAGCTAGCAAGTTTAAACACAGTTATTGTAGCTGGAGAAGAATGCACAAGTCGGTTGTGCAGCCATCATTTTGAGCGCCTTCCAGCGGTTAAACTCTACAATGAATATGGGCCAACAGAGGCAAGTGTCTGGTGTACTGCGCATCGAATAACTAAGGAAGATGTAGAGAGCCCCGTTCCTATAGGTCGCCCAATTCCTAATATGGAAATTTTTATCCTGGACAAAAATATGTCCTTAGTTCCCATTGGAGTTGTAGGAGAACTTTATGTAGGAGGCGTTGGTGTAACAAAAGGATATTTAAATAGGCCAGATTTGACAGAAGAGCGCTTTTTGAACCATCCTTTTAATAATGGAAGTAAGAATAAGGTATATAAAACAGGAGATTTAGCAGTCTATCGGCCTGATGGTCTTATTGACTTTTTAGGCCGTGTAGACCATCAGGTAAAAATTAGAGGACATCGAATTGAGTTGGCAGAAATTCAAAAAACAATGCTTTTACACCCTGCGATAGATGATGTTGTTGTAATGTTGTTAAAGCAAAAACAGGATCAAGGATATACCACAAAACGAATAGGAGCATATTATACTATAAATAAAGATTTGGAATCTAAGGAATTGAAAGGTTTCATTAAATCTCGTCTACCGGCTTACATGTTACCTGCGGCTTTTTTTCAACTTCCAAAGTTTCCGAAACTTCCGAATGGAAAATTAGACGTGAAAGCCCTTAATCAATTTCAAGAAAATGAAATAACAAGTGCAGATAGCTTTGTGGAAGCAAGAACTGATTTGGAACGAGACCTAACAAATATTTGGGAAGAAGTCTTGAATGTAAAACCAATAGGGATTTATGATAATTTCTTTGAAATAGGAGGAGACTCTATTCTTAGTATTCAGATTAACGGTAGAGCGAGAAAGAAAGGGATTCATATATCCCCTAATCTATTATTTGAAAATCAAACCATTGCATCACTTTCAAGTGCAATAACACTTAATGAAGAAAATCTTCTTCAAGAAAAAAAGGAAAAAGAATACCTCAGTGCTGTACCTGTTCTGACTCCTATACAACATTGGTATTTTGAAACTCACCGTAATGCACCAGCACATTGGAACTTGGGATTACGATTTCAACCTTCAACCAGTATTTCGACAGACTTATTAAAAATTGCGATCCAGAAACTGATAGAACGACACGATGCTTTACGCATGGCTTTTAACGTCGATGAGAATGGTATTTGGAAACCAATGCTGCTAGATGTTCAAGGAGAAAATGTCTTTAGTATAATAGAAATATCTGTAAAGGGAGAAAAAGACGCCAACAATATAATTACAAGTCATATTCAAAAACAGAGTGAATCCTTTGCTCTTTCAGAAGGCAATTTATTTCAATGCGTTTATTTCAAATGTGAAAATGAATTAAAAGATCAAATATTACTTTTAGCACATCATCTTGTGTTGGATAATGTTTCTTGGAGTATAATTACACAGGATTTAGAAACATTACTCGACCAACTATCAAAGAAAGAAAAGCCCAAATTAACTCCTTCAACTATTCCCTATAGTTTATGGAGCAATAAACTGGTAAGCATTGCGAATTCGGGTAAGTTAACAGTGGATTATAATTATTGGAAAAAGACAGCGGCCTGCTCGACGGATGAATTCCCTACTGATTTTGAAAAGTCAATGCCAGTCCTTGAAAAAAGTATTAATTATAGTACTTTTCGACTAGAAGCTGATTATACAGAACTATTGTTACAAAAGGTGCCTAAGCATAAAAGTATCCGTATTAATGAATTGTTACTTTGTGGAATGATGATGGCTCTGAAAGATTGGAATAACATCAAGAGACTTCGTGTTGAAATGGAGGGTCATGGTAGAGAGTCACTTTTTGATGATTCTACCTTTTTTAGCTCTGTAGGCTGGTTTACCGCTATATTTCCCGTCTTGCTGGAGTTAAACGAATCACTTGAAGTAGAGGATAATCTTAAACAGATTAAAGAGCAAGTTCGGAATGTTCCTAACAAGGGTATCACATATGGAATGCTTCGGTACCTAAGTGAATCTGAAGAAGTTCGAATGGATTTGTCTTGTACGACATCTGTTCTATTTAATTATTTAGGAGTGGAAAATGAATCAGGAAAGCGTATTTTAGGGAAGGGAAAAACAGTAGTAGAGGAGGCTCGCTCTCCATCAGGCGAAAGATACCATTGTCTTGAACTGAACATAAAAGTGCAAGATATGATTTTGGAAGTTAGTTGTGCTTACAGTAAAAGTCTATATCATCAAAATACAATTGATTCTTTCATGGATGAATATCAAAAGAATTTAATCAAATTGATTGACCATTGCATCTCTTCGGAAAAACAATCCTACACGCCTTCTGATTTTCCAGAGGCTGATATAAGCCAAGGTGATCTTGACGCTTTACTTGGTCAGTTATAAATTAAATGCAGATTATGAAAAGTGCAAAGATAGAAGCCATACTACCATTAAATTTTTTACAGCGAGCTTTACTCTTCCACAGTTTATTGGGACAAAAAGATCAGGGGTTTCTCCATGTTACTTCCACATTCAAAGGAGTATTGAATAAAGATTTTTTTCAAAAGTCTTTGAATGAGATAGTTAGACGACATGAGGTTTTACGTACTTCCATTCACTGGAAAGAAATTAAGAGTCCACTTCAGGTGGTACACCCTTCCGGAACGATCAAATGTATTTTCGAAGATTGGACAGATTTGGATAGTAAGGTACAAAATCAAAAGCTAATTGAGTTCAGGGAAGCTGACGAGAAGAAGGGCTTGGATTTATCAAAAAAACCAGTAACCAGAATCGTTATTTTTCAATTGAAATCAGAAGAGTATCTAATGTTGTGGACCTGTCACCACATCTTATTAGATGGCTGGTCTGCTTCTAATATTATTAAAGACCTATTTGCATATTATGACGGATGGAGTAGGGGGGAAGCAGTAAAACTTAATCCAATACCAAAATATAAAGATTATCTGAAAGAATTGGATGGTTTTGATTTTAGTGCAAGCCAATCTTTTTGGTCTGAAACCATGGCAGATTTTAATTCGCCCACATTAATTAACAATGAGACTACAAATGTCTTAGATAGGAAACCTAATCTAGAAAAGGAATCTGTAATTCTTGATGCCCCTAATTTTCAAATACTAAAAAAACTCGCCCGCCAGAATCGAGTCACATTGAATTCTTTAATTCAAGGACTTTGGGCTTTATTACTCGCCAAACTCGCTCATCAACATGATGTCGTTTTTGGAACCACTGTTTCTATTCGATCAGATAAATTGAATAATGCTGAAGAGATGGCGGGTCTTTTTGTAAATATGATTCCTGTGCGTGTCCAAGTAAAAGAGGATATACATTTATTTGAGTGGTTAAAGACAATTCAACAACAACAGCTTCAGATTCGAAATCACCATTACGTCTCTCTCGATCAAATCATTTCTTGGATGAATTGGCCTGGCTTCAAACCACTTTTTGATACCCTTCTTGTCGTCGAAAACTTCCCATGGAAAAATATTCAAAGTGGTGGGATAGAAGTAATAGACTTTGAAGGGGGAATTACCTCCACTTACCCTTTAACCATTATGGTTAAACCACTCGAGGAACTTGAATTTACACTACTTTACGATACTAATTTAGTTGGAAAGGAATCTATAGATTGGATTTTGAAGAACATAATGGTTCAATTTACAGAAATCATAAGAAATGGAGATTTAAAAGTTTCGTCTTTATTAGAGCAAATATCTCCTCCAACCTTCACAAATAAAGAAAAAGAGCCAAAGGTTAGTATGGAAATAAATTCATTAAATTTCCGATCTGATTATTTGCCTCCGGAGAATAAACTGGAATTAGAATTAACTAAAATATGGGAAGAAATATTTGGCTTTTCCCCAATAGGAGTTAATGATAACTTCTTCGAAATAGGGGGTAAATCAATACTAGCAGTCCAATTATTTGCACAAATTGAGCGTAAATTAGGTTATAATCTTTCTCCAATTACTTTATTACAACATACTAGTATAAAGGCTATTAGTACAATTATAAAGAGTGATAGTGCAGTGCTTCATTGGAAGTCATTGGTGCCTATCAATATTCAAGGAGAAAAGCCGCCACTCTTCTGCCTTCATGCAAAGGGCGGTCACGTATTTTTTTACAATGCTCTAGCGAAACATTTAGGAGACGATCAGCCCGTTTATGCTTTGCAACCAAAGGGATTAGATGGAGTGGAACCATTATATGAGAGTATCGAAGAAATGGCCACACATTATCTAACCGAAATTAAAACAATTCAGCCTAATGGTCCTTATGCTTTGTTGGCTACTTGCTTTAGCAATGCAGTGGGGCTTGAAATGGCGCAACAGCTTCATAACCAAGGAGAAAAAGTATCTATTTTGGCCATGGTCGATGCTTCTCCTGGAATATTACAAGAACACATCCCTGATCCCTTACCTAAGTGGAAAAGGGTAGTACAAGTCTTAAAAAAAGATGGTCTGGAATCGACTGGTAAGAAGGTAATTCAAAAGCTGGAAAATTCTTTTAAAAAGAAGAGTGATGAGAAAAAATCGAAACAAGAATTGGCACTTATAAAAGTGCAAGAAAAATTAGATTTCATTTTTAGAAAATATAGAAGAAAGGCATATGAAGGGAAAGTGACTTTAATTAGGAGTAGTGAGTTTGAGGAAAGGTCCGATAAAGTTTTTCATGTTGAAGAGTGGGAAGAAATCTCTACGCAGCCTTTAGAAATCATAGTTGTTCCAGGGCACCATCAAAGCCTATTTTTAGAACCAGAAGTCATAGGGCTAGCTAAAGGTTTAGCTCAATGCCTACCTAAATAAGAAAATGCTGAGTAATTAGGTATTACTCAGCAGAACTAGAATTTCATTGGTATAAAATCCTTTATAATGAGAAGTAATCTGTTTCTTCGATTCGGCCTTTCATGACCCCTTTTATATCCATGATAAAACCATCGGCGGACATCATTTTGCGATAATCCATTTCCTCAAGTTGGTAGAATTCTTTGTGGCCAACAGCAATGACCACTGCGTCGAAATCCTTCTGAGAAAGGTCTGATAAATTGAAACCGTAAAGCGCTTTGGTTTCAACGGGACAAGCCAATGGGTCATGAATGAATACAGAGCCGCAGGTTTTTTGCAAATGGTTAGCGACATTCGCGGCTTTAGAATTCCTAATATCTGTTACATCCTCTTTAAAGGTGACCCCCAGAATAAGAACCTTTGATTGACTTGGATTTTTGCCTCTGGCCTTCAACTCCTGAATAATTTTTTGTGTGATTTTCACAGGCATTCCGTCATTAACGGTACGGCTTGCGGAGATTAGTATGGGATTGTGGCCCACTCGAATGGCCTTTTGAATTAGGTAGTAAGGATCAACGCCAATGCAATGTCCGCCTACTAAGCCGGGATAGAATTTTAGAAAATTCCATTTCGTACTTGCAGCCTCCAAAACATCTAATGTATTTACATCCAATTTTTCAAAGATCAGGGAAAGCTCATTCATTAGCGCTATGTTCATATCACGCTGTGTGTTTTCAACAATTTTTGCGGCCTCCGCCACTTTAATGGTTGGTGCCCTGTGTATCCCTGCTTTGATAATAGAAGAATATACCTCTGCAATGGTTCGTAAAGCTTCCTCATCAGAACCCGATACAATTTTTACGATCTTATCAATCGTATTGGTTTTATCTCCTGGATTGATTCGTTCTGGTGAATACCCTACTTTGAAGTCAACGTTTAGTTTTAAACCAGAATGTTTTTCTAAAATAGGAATACATACTTCCTCTGTACATCCCGGATAAACCGTAGATTCAAAAACCACATAATCTCCTTTTTTCAATCCTTTTGCAATAGTAGAAGTAGCTGCTCTAAGGGCCGTCAAATCCGGTTGATTATAGACATCAATAGGTGTTGGAACGGCCACAATGTAAAATTGCGCTTCTGCTAGAACTTCGTGATCCCAGGTATACTTAATGTCTTTATGTTTGAACTGCCAATGCTCCATCTCTGCTGATGGATCTTCTCCTCTTTTGATCATTGCAACTCGTGCTTCATTGATGTCAAAACCAATAACAGAGAATTGACGTGCAAATTCAAGAGCCACTGGCAACCCGACATAGCCTAAGCCAACCACAGCTAAATTTGCCGTTTTGTTTTGTAAGGAATTGAATAAATCTTGATTTGCTGAAGCAAGAGAAGTGCTGTTGACTTGTTGTGTATTCGGACGCGAATTCATGATAATTTCTAGTTTACGTTAATAAGGAAATCTCCATTCAGAAAGAATGAAGGACTTAGCCGAGGGGCTTGAAGGTGGGGTGATTCCTAAAGAAATATTTGTGTTTTATGAATCGGTATGGAGAGCTATTATACAGTTAGGCAAAAAGAGTTCCAGTTTTAAAAAATTGAAATAAATGCAACTCGCTGAAACGCTACGAAGCATTTTTCTTCTTATGAACCAATTCAAAAACAGCAGTAAATGCATCATACTGGGACTTCACTTTAGTATCGCTTCTTCTATCAAAACTATATCTGGAGTTGAAAATAGGAATGGTGTGTAATTGGTATCCTTTTTTACGAGCTAGCAATGGTAGTAACACATCTACACCCCATTTTAATTTGTAGTTTTTAACGACCTGATACGTCAATACTTCTTCAAGAATATGAAGTGGGTAAAGCTGGGTACCTCCTGAGACAGGGTCATAATTTTCAAGTCCTAGCTTTTTCTTTAAATAGTTATCCGTTCGCTTCTTCCTTGCTTGTTCGTAGAAAGTCATTACTTTTTCGTTGGGAATAATTCTAATACCAACTAAAACAGTTGATTCGAAGCAGAAGTCAGGGGAGGATATGGTATCGAAAAATTTGGAAAGTACTTCTTGGTGAGAGAAATCATGATCCATATCTAGCTTTATGACCATGCTTGGTTTTTTGGAAACGGCTAGTTTGAAAAGTTTCAACATCGTTTGGGCTGTGCCAATATTCTGTTCATTTTCTATAAGATAGATTGGATACTTAATATTAAAATATAGTTTTAGGTATTTCATAATCTCCTCTGAAGTATTATCCGTACTTCCATCGTTAACCAATAGTATTTGGCAATAATACTGGGAGTACTTTTCCAGAGTCGCTGTGATATTGGACAGAATTTCGTGAACATTGTCTTCTTCGTTAAAAACAGGAATTACAATGTTTATAGTAGCAAGGTTTTCAATAGTATGCACAGAATCTATTTGATTAGTTACAGAAAAAATACTGCATTTGCAGAAATGCAAAGTTTGTACCCTTTTGGGTCTAGGTGATATTGAACTTTAAGAGTAATAAAGCTATTCGGAGAAAGAAGGTTAAAGTTCCAGATTACATTATGATTATCTATAATAAGTGTTAATTTTGTTGAAAAATTTGGAAAACTCAATCAATATTGAGTACATTTGTTGCTCAATATCAAACAATGATAGAGACCCTTATTTCCTCAAAAACACGTATAAAGCTGCTACTGAAGTTCTTCTTGAATAGTAACACTACTGCGTATTTGAGGTCACTGCAAGGCGAATTTGGCGAAAGTACCAACGGAATTCGTGTAGAATTAAACAGAATGGAGAATGCTGGAATGTTGACTTCTAAACCTGTTGGGAATAAGAAAGTCTTTCAGGCGAATACCAAACATCCATTATATAAAGAGATCAATAGTATTATTATGAAATACGTTGGTCTGGATAGTATCATTGAAAATGTGGTCGAGCGATTAGGAGCAGTTCAGCAAGTGTATCTGGCAGGAGAATTTAGTAAGGGCTTGGATAGCCAAGTCATAGATTTAATATTTGTAGGGGATGTAGATAAAACCTACTTGATTGGTTTGATAGAAAAATCAGAGAAGTTGATAAAGCGGAAAATTCGATATCTCGTTTATGCTGCGGAGGAAGGAGAATCCATTGATTGGGGACAGTTTGAACCCAAACCATTGTTACTTTGGTCAGCGGACTAGAGTTTCGGAAACGCAGGTTTCCACCACACACGGTAAACTTTGATGTTATAATAATAGGTGCAGGAATTGCGGGGTCTATTTCTTCGGAAGTGACCCGCAATTCTACTTTTGCCTAAAGAAAAAACTACACAACAACATTTGAATAAGAAGCGACTACGCTATGCTTATTCAAAAGAAACAATACCGTTTTTCTAATTTGTCGGAGGCCGCCATTTTAACCTATGCGGATACTCCGTTTTTTTTGAAAACACCTAACCGATGTCCACGACAGATAAATACGAAAACCATCTTCATGCTACTGACCAACGTTGGTTCGCAGTATATACGAGTTATAAGCGAGAGAAGGTTGTTCGTAAAATGCTGGCATCAAAAGGCATAGATGTTTATTTGCCGATTCAGAAAGTGACCCGACGTTATGTACGAAAGGTAAAGCATCTGGAACTGCCATTAATAAACTGCTACATTTTCGTAAAGATTACCAAAGCAGGATACATTAAGGTGTTGGAAACAGAACATGTACTCAAGTTCATTCGCTTTTCCAATAACCTGCTCTCCATCCCGGAAGCAGAGATTCAACTTATGAAAAGGATAATAGGAGAGGAGGTCGACTTTACGGTCGAGCAGGCTACTTTTGTGCAAGGTGAAAAAGTGGAAGTTATTGGAGGTGCTTTGACGGGACTGGAAGGAACATTAATTTCAGAAGCGGGTCAACAACGGTTTTTGGTGGAGTTGACGAATATTGGGGTTCGGTTTCAGATGGAAATTGATCCGTCTTTATTAAGGTTAAAGAAAGGTGTTTTGGGGAAGGTGGAAGGGTAGTCTTATTTGGTGTCCGGTTTTCGGTTGGACGTACCATTTTTAAGATAGGATTTGATTAGTTGTAGGATTTTCGCAGCTTATGGAATGCGATAGAAGGAAGTTAAAAGTTATTTACAGCCACTTGGCTAATATAAGACATACACCACCTCGGAGATTAAGTCGTTGCGACTTATCATCGGCGAAGCCGTAAAAAGTTGGTTGTGTTAAATGGTTATCTAGATAGATTAAGTGATGTTTTTGATATAATCATTTCGGTGAGGTCTTCGACGACCTACTTTTTCTTGGCAAAAAGTAGGCAAAAGCTAAAGCCAATCAAAGGCTGTTGCATACAGGCCGTCACCCGCTCCCTCATGATTGGCCATTCCCAGCCTGCCTGGCTTCGCCGAACAGACAAGCGCCCTCCACTGTAACGTGGGAGTCGTAGATTGTACGCTAAGTTTTTTCAATAAAAGGTTTAATAATTAATTGAAGAACATCCATCCCATATTTGACCGCCTACTCCAGCGCGCAGATCGTGAACAACGATTGGGACAAAAGGCAAAAGTACTTTGGTTGACTGGGCTTTCCGGTTCTGGGAAGAGCACAATCGCTCAAGCCTTGGAAAGGAAGTTTTACAATGAAGGTTTTTTCGCTCAGGTTTTAGATGGAGATAACATTAGAAGTGGAATAAATAGCAACCTTGGTTTTACGGTTGAAGATCGAAAGGAGAACATTAGAAGAATTGCGGAAATTGCAAAACTGTATTTAGACTCGGGGATTATTACCATCAATTCTTTTATTTCTCCAACAATAGAAATACGTGATTATGCAAAGTCGATAATTGGGGCGGAAGATTTTATAGAAATTTATATTAATGCACCTTTGGAAGTTTGTGAGCGGAGAGATGTGAAAGGCTTGTATGAAAAGGCGAGGAGTGGGGAGATTAAGAATTTTACGGGTATTGACTCGCCTTATGAAGCGCCTGTGAATCCAACAATAGAAATACGTACAGATGAATTGGACGTTGAAGAAGCGGTTGAGTTGATCTACGAAAGTGTAGCTATAGAAAGAGTATGAAGAATCATTTGGATCATCTTAGAGAACTGGAGTCGGAATCTATTTTCATTTTACGGGAAGTAGCGGCACAGTTTGAGAATCCAGTATTGATGTTCTCCGGTGGAAAAGACTCCATATTAATGGTACACCTTGCGCAGAAAGCTTTTTTCCCGGCAAAGATTCCCTTTCCTTTATTGCATGTGGATACCGGACATAATTTTGCAGAAGCGATTACTTTTAGAAATGAATTGGTGGAACGACTTGGAGCAAGATTGATTGTAGGTTCGGTACAAGAAGCGATTGATAAAGGAATTGTTACGGAAGAAAAAGGATTCAACGCTTCTCGGAATGCTTTGCAGACAACAGTGTTGTTAGAGGAATTAGAGAAAGGGAAATTTGATGCAGCCTTAGGTGGCGCAAGAAGGGATGAGGAGAAAGCTAGGGCTAAGGAAAGGTTCTTTTCACACCGTGATGAATTCGGACAGTGGGATCCGAAGAACCAGCGACCTGAATTGTGGAATCTCTTTAATGGGAAAAAACATATCGGGGAACACTTTCGGGTTTTTCCTATTAGTAATTGGACGGAATTGGATGTCTGGCAATATTTGGCATTGGAGAAAGTGGCGTTGCCTAGTTTGTATTTTGCACATAAAAGAAAGGTCTTTGAACGTGACGGCATATTGTTAGCAGACTCTGAAATTATTCAAAAGAAAGCTGACGAAGAAGTGAAAGAAATGATGGTGCGTTGTCGGACAATGGGAGATATTACTTGCACTGGGGTTTGGAGATCGGAGGCTGACACGTTGGAAAAAGTGATAGAAGAAGTTGCTACAACACGGATGACAGAGCGCGGTGGTCGGTCAGATGATAAAAGATCAGAAACAAGTATGGAGGATCGGAAAAAACTTGGATATTTCTAGCATGAATAATTCGGAACTACTTCGATTTACCACTGCAGGTTCCGTTGACGACGGGAAATCCACACTAATTGGTCGGTTACTGTATGATAGTAAGTCCATCTTCCAAGACCAAATGGAAGCAATTGAAGCAACTAGTTTGAAAAGAGGAGAAGAGTCGGTGAATTTGGCATTGTTAACTGACGGCCTAAAATCCGAGCGCGAACAAGGTATTACCATAGACGTTGCCTACCGCTATTTCGCAACACCAAAGCGAAAATTCATTATCGCGGATACTCCAGGGCACATTCAATATACTCGGAACATGGTTACCGGAGCTTCTACAGCAAATGTAGCCTTAGTGTTAATAGATGCACGTAAGGGTATTGTTGAGCAAACGAAGCGGCATGCAATTATCGCCTCGCTTTTGCAAATTCCACACCTTGTAGTTTGTATCAATAAAATGGATTTGGTAGACTATTCCGAAGCCATTTATGAAAATATAAAAGAGGCCTTTGAAGGCTTTGCTTCCAAGTTAGAAATCAAGGATGTACACTTTATTCCGATGTCCGCTTTGAAGGGAGATAATGTGGTCAGTCGTTCCGAAAATATGGCGTGGTATGGTGGTTCGACCTTGATGTATTATTTGGAAAATGTTCACATTGGGTCGGATTATAACCTTATTGATTGTCGTTTTCCAGTGCAATATGTGATCCGACCTTACAATGAAGAGTACCATGATTACCGAGGGTATGCTGGCCGATTGGCGGGAGGAATTTTCAAAAAAGGAGACAAAGTAATGGTATTGCCTTCGGGGTTTACCAGTACCATAAAAAAGATAGATACCTTTGATGGAGAGCTGGAAAAAGCACATCCGCCAATGTCTGTAACATTATTGTTGGAAGATGAGATTGATATTAGCAGGGGAGATATGATTGTGCGTGAAAACAATAGTCCTACGACGACTCAGGATTTGGAAATTATGCTTTGTTGGTTTGATGATAAGAAGCCGTTGCAGCTGAGAGGAAAATATACGATTCAGCATACGAGCCAGTCTGTGCGATGTATTGTGAAGGAGGTTCGGTATAAGTTGGATATTAATACGTTGCATCGAGATCAGGAAGATGATACCATTAACGTGAACGATATAGGACGGGTTGTTTTGCGTACGACTAAGCCCCTTTTTGTGGATGCTTATCGGAGGAACAGGACGACGGGGTCGGTAATATTAGTGGATGAGGGGACGAATAATACGGTGGGGGCGGGGATGGTGATATGAGTCAACTGTTAGCTTCCCACTATCGCGTATTTGATAACGTGCAAATTTAGCTACCTTATTTTCTGAGAATGATCTCTTGCAGAATCGTAGTTTTTGCGTTCTGGGAAACTAACAACCAATAACCTCGGCTATTCAGGCACAAAAATAGAATTGCTGTTATTTTTGCATATTAGTTCAAAAATTATTGATATGACCTATGTACCAGAGAAAAACCCGGCCGTTCCAGACCATCCAACAAATCATTGAAGAAGCAGAGGCAGACTTACCCAAAGAATAATTTCTCCTTTACAGCAACACATCACATCAAAAACAACATCATAACATACATGAAATTATTTACAAGTATTTTTGTAATAGCGATACTGCTATTTACAACAGTACAGTTACAGGCACAGGTTTCTCCTGCACAGGAAGCCATGATTCAGGCGGAGCTTCAGAAGCGAGGGTTGAAGGAGGAAGAAGTTCGAGTGAAGTTCGAAGAGCGAGGAATTGACATTGACAACATGTCGCCAGAGGAAGCCCTTGGTTTACAAAGCGTATTTGAGGAAATCGAAAAAGAAATTAAAGCAGGGACAGGTGCTGGACCAGTAACGGATACGAATAAAGTGACTGATGAAAAAGCCGTGTTGGAGAAGGTTGATAACGCTTTGGACAAATTAGACGGAGTGGCGGATGAAACAACAATAGAGGCGGTAGAAGAAGCCGTAAAGGCGGAGGCCAAGGGCACAGGAATCGCAACTGCTGACGATGTTATTGCTGAAAAGTTAGCAGAAGAAACAATCTCTGATTTACCGCCAACAACCATTTATGGGCAACAGCTTTTTAGAGATAAAACACTGGCCGTTTTTAGCCGATCTAACGAAATCATTCCTGGAGATGCTTATATCCTAGGGCCTGGTGATGATATTGCTATTTCTATTTTTGGCGTTTCTCAATTTGAAGGAGCATACACGATTAAAGCTGGGGGATTTATACAACCTGACGGAATGTCGCGCATAAATTTAAAAGGGATTTCTTTAGGGAAAGCCAGAGAATTGTTACGCAGGCGTTTTGGACAGTTCTACCGCTTTAACTCCGGTGAAATAGCAATAACTGTTTCGAAAACCAGAGACATTACGGTTAATATTTATGGTGAAGTGTATAACCCCGGAAGTTATAACATTAGAGCTACAAATACGGCTTTTAATGCATTAGTCGCATCTGGGGGTCCTACGGATATTGGTTCTGTCCGTAGTATTCGATTGTTTAGGGGAGGGGAGAAACCGGTTTATATTGATGTGTATGAATACATGATGAATCCTGTTGCGAAAGCGAAGTATGCCTTACAAGATAATGACATCATACAAATAGATGAAGTAGAAAAAGTGGTAAGTATAAGAGGTGCAGTAAAACGACCATTTAAGTATGAGCTATTAGATAGCGAGAATTTAATTAAACTAATAGATTATGCTGGAGGTTTTCAAAAGAACGCTTATTTGAATGCTATTCAATTAAAGCGATTTGAAAATAATGAAGAAAAACTAATAGATGTCGATTTGAAGAAATTACGATCTGGTAATTCTGATTTTAAATTATTGGATGGGGATGAAATTGTAGTGCGTACCATTGCAAGACCGATTGAAAATTATGTAGAGATAGTAGGGGCTGTTGATTTTCCATCTAAGTATGAATATAGAAAAGGGGATAAGGTTTCGGACTTACTAACAAAAGGAATCCTTAAAGATGATGCGCGTAAAGATATTGCATACCTTATTAGGATAAGAGAAGACAAGACTGTGAAATATGAGAAGATCAATATTGCTGAAATATTGGCTAATTCCTTGGCAGTTGAAAACATCTTGTTGCAACCATTTGACCAGATTACGATATTGTCTACAACAACTTATATTGATATCAATAACTTTAGTATTGGCGGGGCAGTGAGAAATCCACGTACAGTACAGTTTGATCCTGAGGAGTCGGTGAAGGTTGAGGACGCAGTATTATTGGCAGGTGGGCTAAAGGTAGATGCTCAAGAGGATGCTTATATTGTAAGAACGAATACCGCAAATACAAAGGATAAGGAATACATCAAATTTAATATACGTAATGCCATGTTGAATCCTGCTTCGGATGACAACATTATATTGAAGCCCTTAGATAAAATTACGGTTTACTCGGTAGAGGGGTTCACGGATGCAGCTACCGTTTCTATTGATGGCTCAGTTCGACAACCAGGGGAATATGCTTATGACGATGGCTTACGGGTATCTGACCTTATTTATTTTTCCAGTGGTTTAACCTTATCGGCTACTGATTTTGCGATTATTCATCGGCGCGATTTGGACAATGAAAAAAAGAAGGGATACCTCAGAATAAATGTTAGAGAAGCAATGGAGAACCCTGCTTCTGAAAGCAATGTGTTGCTTCAACCAAATGATAGAATTCAGATATTTAGAAAAGAAAGCTATACCGATGAATCTACAGTTTTGGTGCAAGGAGCTGTTCGTCAACAAGGTGAAATTACTTATGATGAAACCCTTACTTTACGAGATGCTTTAACTCTGGCAGGTGGACTAAAACCTGAAGCAGCTTCTGACAGAATAGAAATTTTTAGAGTTGTTTTCCAGAATAACCAACCGACCAAAACGACCGTGGCGGTTTTATCAATAGACGAGAATGCTGAAGTGGAAGGAGATGATATTCAATTACAACCTTTTGATCAGGTAGTGGTTCGGACGGTTCCGGACTTCGAGATGCAGCAGATGGTGACGGTGAAAGGGGAGGTTAAATTTCCGGGGGCCTATGCTTTGTTGGATAAGAATGAGCGCTTGTCTAGTGTGATAGCGCGCTCGGGAGGGGTTACCAAAGAAGGGTTTCCGGAGGGGACTATTTTGATACGTTCTTCGGAAGAGGGAAATATCATTACAAAATTGGATGAGGTATTGAAAAGCCCGAATAGTAATACTAATTATATTTTGAAATCTGGAGATATAATAGATATTCCGAAGCGGAAGGACTTGGTGGGAATAAAGACGGGGAATACTAAAGCCGCTGAATTGTACCCAGATAGAGTTTTGGCTAGTGGGCAGATAAATGTACCTTATCATAAGGGTAAGCGGGCTCGGTATTATGTGAATGAGTATGCTGTTGGGATTGGGGAGAATGGACAACGTTCGAGAATAACGGTAGAGCATCCAAATGGAGAATTTAAAAGAACAAAGCGATTTTTGTTTTTTACGATTAGCCCTAAGGTGAAGGAAGGGTCTATTGTTACCGTGGGAGCCAAGGCGGTCAAGCCTAAGAAGGAACGAGAAGAAAAGGAAGGGAGGAAGAGTGAAACGGATTGGGAGAAGATAGTAGGGACAACGGTGGCGCAGGTGACGGGGATACTGTCTTTGGTTTTGTTGTTGCAGCAGATAAATTAATTCCTAAATCCATTAGTATTATTTGGAATACGTTAGATCAAATGACCGAAAAAAATACAATGATTGAACCAAGTGATGAACTCTCTTTAAAGGAGATTATTTTAAAAGGACAGGAGTATTTTAAAGAGGTTCTTCGCAATTGGAAGTTAATCAGTTTAGTCTCCGCTTTTTTTGTTTGCTACATGCTATACAAAGCATTTGTAGCAAAGCCAACATACCGAGGGACGCTAACATTCATGGTAAACGAAGATGAAGGAGGAGGGGGAGGAGGTGTAGGAGCAATTTTGGGTAGTATTGGCTTAGGAGGAGCTTTAGGGGGAGGGGAATTTAACTTAGATAAGGTACTAGCATTAGGGAAGTCCAGAAGAATAATACAAGAAGTATTATTTGAGAAGCGCACGATTAATGGTAAAGAGGATTATCTGGCTAACCATCTAATGCAAGTTTATAACTTACAAGAAAAATGGGGGGAAAATAGTCCTGAGCTTATTGACTTTGTTTTCAAGTCAGGAAATTTAGAAGATTTTGACTTAAAGGGAAGAAGGGTATTTAATATATTATATATACAAATTGTAGGATCAAAAAGATCGGTAGGTTTACTGACAAGTCAATATAGTAAAGAATCTGGTATCATGAGTATATCCGCTAATTCACAATCACAGGATTTGTCAATCGCTCTTACAGAAGTTACTTATGATAAATTGAGTACCTTTTATACTACGAAAACAGTTGAAAAACAGCAGAAAACATTTGACCTTATCAGTACAAAAGTAGACTCTGTAAAAAACCTCTTAAATAGTAAAGAACTTGCATTGGTTAACTTTATAGACTCTAGTAAAGGTTTTTACACGATGAAAGCCAAATTGAGAGAAGCCCAGCTGACGAGGGATGTAAAACTCCTTAATGAAGTTTACGCCAAAGCATTAGAAAATTTAGAAGTTGCGGATTTTTCCCTAAAAAGTAAAACCCCTTTTGTTCAATTAATAGATGCTCCTTTTGCTCCGCTTCGTTCCAATTCTCCTTCCAAATTAATGGCCGTTATACTTGGTATTCTGCTTGGTAGTTTTCTAAGTATAGGATTTATTATTGTGCGGAAAATATATAGAGAAGTAATGGATGAAGAAAATTGATAATAATTACACCCTGTATTTAATAGCTCAATACTTTAAAGTGAAACAAGCCGCCCTTCCTTCCGTTTCAAGTTTTTTATTCACACCAGACCCGAATACAATTAAAAGACCACAAAATCCTGATAATCAGGGGTGTACTTGTATAAAGGTCCAAAAAAATTAACATTATGGAATCTACCTTAACTTCTTCAAAAAAACAAGCTAGTATGTACAAGGAAGTACAAAAAGTCGCTGTTATCGGACTTGGCTATGTCGGTTTGCCCCTAGCAGTAGAACTTGGTAAAAAATATCCAACGGTAGGTTTTGACATCAATCAGCAAAGAGTTAACGAACTTAATGCTGGTACAGACAAAACCCTGGAGGTGTCCGATGATTATTTGAGCGCCGTAGTCTCTAAAGAAAATTCGAACACTGATCTTGGTCTTTTTGTAACAACAGATTTACAAGAACTTTCCAATTGCAATATGTTTATTGTAACGGTTCCTACCCCCACGGATAAAAACAATCGCCCCGTTCTCGTACCATTACAGAAAGCTAGTGAAACCGTAGGAAAAGTATTAAAAAAAGGAGATTACGTGGTTTACGAATCTACGGTTTATCCCGGTGTTACAGAAGATGAATGTGTACCAATTCTGGAGGCAGTCTCTGGTTTAAAATTTAACGAGGACTTCTTCGTAGGTTATAGCCCAGAGCGAATAAACCCAGGTGACAAGGAACACACTGTTACCAAAATATTGAAAGTTACTTCAGGTTCAACGCCTGAAGCAGCAAAGGTGATTGACAATATGTACAAATCTGTAATTACGGCAGGTACATTTTTAGCTACGTCTATTAAAGTTGCTGAATCTGCAAAAGTAATTGAGAACAGCCAGAGAGATATCAACATTGCTTTTGTGAACGAGTTGTCCAAAATTTTTAACCGAATGGGAATTGATACTCAAGAGGTTTTGGAAGCTGCTGGTACTAAGTGGAACTTTCTTCCCTTCCGTCCGGGACTAGTTGGCGGGCATTGTATAGGAGTAGACCCGTACTATCTTGCACAAAAAGCACAGGAAGTAGGTTACCACCCGGAGATCATCTTAGCAGGTCGTCGATTAAATGATACGATGGGACACTATGTAGCTAGTGAGATTGTAAAACTGATGATTCAAAAGGAGATTAAAATTAAAGGGGCTAAGGTATTAATGCTGGGTATTACCTTTAAAGAAAATTGCCCGGATATCAGAAACACCAAAGCCATCGATGTTTACACCGAACTACAGTCGTA
>CAZDTI010000001.1:64835-100965 GCA_964508085.1 uncultured Saprospiraceae bacterium
GTGTAGATCTTACCTTACAAGACCCTTGGGCTTCTGCTGAAGAAGTCAAACATGAATACGGGATTCCTGTTATTAATGAGTTACCTAATGAAAAATTTGATGCAATAGTCTTGACCGTAGCTCATGATGAGTATAAAAGTCTAAAAATAGACCGCTTAAAGCAAGATAATGCTATCGTCTACGATGTAAAAGCGTTCTTCAATAAGGAAGACGTTGATGGGCGTTTATAATTAATTATTGTGGCGCAATGAGTATTATTTTCTAGCCGTTGCGCCATTTATCTTCTTTTAACTGAAAATAGAAACGAGTGAATGAATGTGAATTATAGGTTGATTCTTTTACTATGGCAAAAATACTACTGACAGGAGGAGCGGGGTTTATTGGTTCTAACCTCGTAGAAACATTGCTACAAGATGAGCGCATTGAAACGGTTCGAGTGATTGATAACTTGGCTACTGGGCATCGAAGCAATATAGAACCATTTCTGACAAATCCAAAGTTTGAATTTGTTTGGGGGGATATTCGAGAATATACTACGTGTATTAATGTATGTAAAGGTATTGATAAAATCTGTCATCAGGCAGCTTTGGGTTCGGTTCCTCGTTCTATTCAACACCCTGTAACAACAAATAATGTAAATATTACGGGTACACTTAATATATTTACCGCTGCGAAGGAGTCAGGTATTAAAAGAGTCGTCTATGCAGCAAGCTCTTCTACTTATGGGGACAGTGCTGATCTACCTAAACAGGAGGATAGAATTGGCGTTCCACTTTCCCCTTATGCTGTTACAAAACTTGTTAACGAACTTTATGCGAGAGTATATGGCGACCTATACGAAATGGAATTTGTAGGATTACGTTATTTTAACATCTTTGGACCACGGCAGGATCCTCATGGAGCGTATGCAGCTGTTATACCACTTTTTGTAAAAGCATTGTTGTATGATAAGCCCCCTAAAATAAATGGGGATGGGGAACAGAGTCGAGATTTTACCTATGTATCAAATGCTGTTCAAGCGAATTTGCTGGCTTTGTTTACAGAGAATACAAAAGCACTTAACCAAGTTTATAATATTGCTTGTGGTAGTCGCATTAGTATTAATGAATTGTATCATTTTATTAGAGAGACAGCTCATTCCGAGTTGCAACCCATATATGGCCCGGAACGTCAAGGAGATGTTAAACATAGTTTAGCAGATATTTCTAAAGCACGAGAATTATTGGGGTATAATCCTACTATGACCGTAAGAGATGGGTTAAGAATGGTATATGGATGGTATGCAGAACAATTTTTTCATGGAGGCAATATTAAAGAAAGCGTAAGATAATAATGTTGTAAGCTCTATATCCTATTCGACTTCCTTCTCTAGAAATATATTTGATATTCTCTTGGTAAGTTTCAGCTCTTTATTATTAATTAGGTAATAGATACCACTTTTTTCAAAAAAAACGAATTGTATGCTACTTAAGGAAAAAAAACAGATACAAATGGTGGATTTGCAAAGTCAGTACCATAAAATAAAGGCTGAAATAGATACAGCTGTTTTAGACGTGATTGCTTCTGCTCAGTTCATTAATGGGCCAGCTGTAAAATCATTTGAAATAAATCTTGCAAATTATTTAAATGTCAAACATGTAATTGCTTGTGCGAATGGTACAGATGCACTTCAAATTGCTTTAATGGCTCTTGAGCTAAAGCCCGGAGATGAAGTTATTGTTCCCGCGTTCACTTATGTTGCAACCGCAGAAGTAATTGCATTGTTACATTTGAAACCCATAATGGTTGATGTAGAACCAGACACTTTTAATATTAGCCTAGATAATTTGAAAGATGTAGTAAGTCCCAATACCAAGGCTATTGTACCTGTTCACTTGTTTGGACAAAGTACAGATATGGAACCGATCTTAAATTTTGCAAAGGAACATAATCTATTTATAGTAGAAGATAATGCACAGGCTATAGGTGCCACATATTCTTTTACAGATGGTAAAAAAGTTATGGCAGGTTCGATGGGAAATATTGGTTGTACTTCATTTTTTCCATCCAAAAATTTAGGTTGTTATGGAGACGGAGGTGCAATGTTTACTAATGACGATGAACTTGCTGAAAAGATTAGAATGATTGCTAATCATGGTCAGAAAAAAAAATATTATCATTCCGTTATTGGTTGTAACTCTAGATTAGATACCATCCAGGCTACAGTACTTGATATTAAGTTAAAATACCTTAACCAATATTCTATGGCTAGACAAGAAGTTGCGGCCAATTATGATAAAGCCTTCCAAGATATTGAGAGTCTTGAAATTCCTGTTCGTCAAGCTAATTCGACTCACGTATTTCATCAATATACATTGATTGTAAAAAAAGGACTAAGAGACTCTCTGAAGACTTATCTTATCGCGAATGGTATTCCTTGCGGAATTTATTATCCAGTCCCTCTTTATAAACAAGAAGCTTTTGAAAGTTATGTTGAAGAAGGATTTGAATTGACAAATACAGAGACTCTTTGCCAATCTGTTTTGTCTTTACCAATACATACAGAAATGACAAAGGAAATACAGACGAGAATTGTTCAAACAATTTACGATTTTTTCAATAAGCATATAGACTGACTAATGGAAAAACAATATTTCGCGCACGAGACAGCTGTCATTGATGAAGGTTGTGAGATAGGCGCAGGAACCAAAATTTGGCATTTCAGCCATATAATGACTAATTGTAAAATAGGCGAAAGGTGTAATTTTGGACAAAACGTAGTTGTTTCACCACAAGTGATTTTGGGGAATAATGTAAAAGTTCAAAATAATGTTTCTATTTATACAGGAGTAATATGTGAGGACGATGTCTTTTTAGGGCCATCCATGGTTTTCACTAATGTTACAAACCCTAGATCTGCTATCAATAGAAAAGGGGAGTATGCTAAAACACAGGTTGGAAAGGGCGTATCAATTGGTGCTAACGCTACGATCGTTTGTGGTAATGACATCGGAAAGTATGCTTTTATTGGAGCTGGTGCAGTAGTTACCAAAGACGTCCCTGCTTATGCTCTATTAGTTGGGAACCCTGCCAAACAAGTTGGCTGGATGAGTGCTTATGGACATCGATTAGAGTTCGACGAGAAAGGAGAGGCAACTTGTAAAGAAAGTCAGGAAAAATATAGTTTAAAAAACAACGAAGTAACAAAACTGGGATAATGAAAAATTTTGCATTAATAGGAGCTGCAGGTTATATTGCTCCCCGACATATGAAAGCGATAAAAGAAACTGGAAATAATCTAGTTGCTGCTTTTGATCCGTTTGATTCAGTTGGTATTATTGATAGTTATTTTCCAAATGCGGACTTCTTTACTGAATTTGAAGTTTTTGATCGCCATTTAGAAAAACTAAGGAGAAAAGGAACTCCTATTGATTACGTTAGTATCTGTTCCCCTAATTATTTGCACGACGCGCATATTCGATTTGGATTGCGATTAGGTGCACATGTAATTTGTGAAAAACCTATTGTATTAAATCCATGGAATTTAGATGCTCTGGTGGAATTAGAAAAAGAATATGTGGGTAATATTTACAACATACTTCAACTTCGCTTGCATCCAAGTGTGGTTGCTTTGAAGGAACGAATTGATAAAGGCCCTAAAAATGAAGTGTATGATATTGACCTTCAATATTTTACTTCTAGAGGAAAATGGTATCACTACAGCTGGAAAGGAGATATTAACAAATCGGGAGGAATTGCTACTAATATTGGTGTTCACTTTTATGATATGCTAATGTGGATTTTTGGTGATGTAATCGAAAGCGAAGTTCATGAACATGGTAAAAGCAAGGCTTCTGGTTTCTTGCGCTTGAAAAAAGCACGTGTAAATTGGGTGTTAAGCGTTGATTATGAAAACATACCTGAACACATCAGGGCAACAGGTGCTCGTACCTACAGGTCTATTAAAATCGGAGAGGAAGAATTTGAATTTAGTGGAGGTTTTACAGAGTTACATACTCGTAGTTATCAAGATATATTATCTGGCGGAGGCTTTCAAATTAATGAGGCGAAAAAAGCCATCGACCTTGTTCATCAAATTCGGAATGCCCCTAAATCTGGTATTATTACCAAGACTTCCCTTGAAATTCCTTTTGGTGGATCATCTACGACTGTTAAAAAATAGTATTCCATGAAAAAAATTCTTGCAATAATAGGTGCTCGACCACAATTTATCAAACATTATCCATTTGAAAGAGCTGCCAACAAGGTCTTTAACTTAAAAACAATTCATACTGGGCAACATTATGACCAAAACATGAGTGAAGTATTTTTTGAAGAACTGGGTATGTTGAAACCAAATTTCATGTTAGATGTCGGGAGTGGGTCTCATGGGATGCAGACTGGTCGGATGATGATTGATATAGAAAAAATTGTGATTGATGAAAAACCAGCAGCGATTGTAGTATACGGTGATACTAATTCAACTTTGGCGGGATCCTTAGTAGCAGCTAAACTGCATATACCATTAGTCCATATTGAAGCTGGGCTACGTAGTTTTAACAAAGAAATGCCGGAAGAAGTAAATCGAGTATTGACGGATCATATTTCCGACTTATTGTTAGTACCTAGTGATGTAGCCGTTACAAACTTAGCTAAAGAGGGTATTGTTGATAATGTAAATATTGTTGGAGACATTATGAAAGATTTGGCATTAATGGCGATCTCTGAAGGTTGGATTAGCAAGAAATTCGCAAAAAGTGATTACAACTATATTACTTTGCATAGGCCCTATAATGTTGATGAACAGGATAGACTAAATACAATTCTTGAAACACTAAATCATTTGGATAAGAAATGTATTTTTGCAATTCACCCGCGTACAAGAAATGCGATGAAGGTAATGAATATGAAGGAATCAAATTACCCGAATATAGAATTCATCAACCCTCAAAGCTACTTTAGTAACCTCACTTATTTATATCATAGTAATGGTTTGATTACCGATTCAGGAGGGATGCAAAAAGAGGCTTATTGGCTACAAAAAAAATGTATAACTATTCGTATGGAAACAGAATGGGTAGAGACGTGTAATAACAATTGGAATACATTATTGTTTGAAGACTTGTCTGGTGTGCAAAAAGCTTTAAATATTTCGGCTGATAATTGGGATGACAGTTTATACGGCTCTGGAGACGCAGCGAAAAAAATAGTCGATGCTATTCAACAAATGATCGGCGAGCAGGTTGTGGCTAAGGCTAACTCTTTAATATAATCCTTCCTTACATTATAGAATATGCAAAGTGATTTTGTATAAGGAGCTGAAGTTCACTTTCTCACACGAAATTGCTAGTCATAATCTCTTCTATCTTTTAAAAAAGAACCTTTTACTATATCATACCTAATTTATGAACCAATCCGTTTTATTGATTGCAGAAATCGGCCAAGCACATGATGGAAGTCTTGGTTTATTACACTCTTATATAGATGCGTTAGCAACAACAGGGGTAGATGCAATAAAATTTCAAACCCATATTGCCGAAGCAGAAAGTAGCATTCATGAACCCTTTCGAGTCAATTTCTCTTTTGAAGACAAAACTCGCTATGATTATTGGCTTCGTATGGGATTTTCCAAAGAACAATGGGTTGGGATTAAAGAGCATTGTGAAAAAGTAGGATTGGAATTCATGTCTTCCCCTTTTTCACAAGCTGCGGTTGATTTGTTAGAAGAGTTAGAGGTCAAAAGATATAAATTTGGATCAGGGGAAGTAACCAACTTTCTGATGATGGAAAAAATCGCCAGAACAGGCAAACCAATTATCCTTTCTTCGGGGATGAGTTCGTTTGAGGAATTGGATCAATCAGTCGAATTTATAAGATCATTTGGTAATGACCTGTCCATTTTGCAATGTACGACAGCTTACCCCACACCTCATGAAAGATTGGGGCTAAACGTAATTGGCGAATTGAAAGACAGATATCCTGATGCTGCCGTTGGTTTGTCAGAGCATACTGGAGAAATTTACGCTGGGATTGCAGCTACCGCACTTGGAGCAGAATTGTTAGAATTCCATGCAGTCTTTGATAAGCGAATGTTCGGACCAGATGCAACCTCCTCTTTGGAAATTGATCAGATCAAAGAATTAGTAAAAGGAGTTAGAGCAATTGAAGAATCTTTACGGAATCCGATAGATAAGAACGATTTGACGAATTATATGGGATTAAAGAAAATATTTGAGAAAACCTTGGCTGTTAACAAAACACTTCCAAAAGGTCATGTGATTTCTTTTGATGATTTGGAAGCGAAAAAACCAGCCAACCTTGGAATCAAAGCTTCTGATTTCAAAAACATAATCGGGAAGCAATTGGCCAGAGATAAAACGAAGTGGGAGTTTTTAAAATCGGAAGATTTAGTATGAGAAAAATAGCTGTTGTAGTAACTGCACGACCATCTTATAGCCGTATAAAGACGGCCATTAAAGCGATACAAGATCATCCTGATTTAGAACTCCAGCTTGTTGTTGCAGCTTCTGCCTTGTTAGATAGGTATGGGACTGCAGTCCGTTATATGGAACAAGATGGTTTTCCAATTGCGGCAAAAGTATTTAATGTACTAGAAGGTGAAAACCTGACCGCACAAGCTAAGACCACTGGGCTGGGAATTCTGGAACTTTCTTCTGTCTTCGAAAGATTAGAACCGGATGCAGTTATTACGGTTGCTGATCGATTTGAAACAATGGCGACAGCTATTGCTGCTTCCTATATGAATATTCCATTGATTCATATTCAAGGAGGTGAAGTGACCGGCAACATTGATGAGAAAGTAAGACATGCGATTACAAAATTAGCGGATTTGCACTTAGTTGCTTCCGAAAAAGCAAAGGAACGGGTGCTTAGAATGGGGGAGGATCCTGCAAAAGTTTTTAATACGGGTTGCCCTTCCATCGACCTTGCAGAAGAAGTGTTACAAAGTCCAGCATTGGATTTTGATCCTTTTGAAAGATATGGAGGAGTTGGGGAAATAACCAATTGGGAAAACCAATACATTGTGGTACTCCAACATCCCGTTACAACGGAATATGCAGAATCCCGAGCGCATATAGACGAAACACTCAAAGCCATTTATGAATTGAAAGTACCAACTTTTTGGTTTTGGCCCAACGTAGATGCAGGATCAGATGGAACCTCAAAAGGGATTCGTTCTTTTCGAGAGCATAACAATATAGACCACATTCACTTTTTTAAAAATATGGAAGGACGAGATTTTTTGAGACTTCTGTATAATTCAAAATGTTTGATTGGTAACTCCAGTGTAGGCATTCGAGAATGTTCATATATGGGGGTACCTGTTGTCAATATTGGATCTCGGCAGGATGGAAGAGATCGAGGACAGAATGTAACTGATGTGGACTACGATAAAAAGGAAATATTAGCAGCTATTGAAAAGTCCTTAACCAAACCACGAATAAAGGATTTGACTTATGGTGGTGGAACTGCCGGCCAAAAGATAGCAGAGGTTATTGCGACAACGCATTTGGACTTTAAAAAAATATTACAATACTAAAAAGTAATGCGTTTGAAATTACATATAGCTGAAACCGAAGATTTCTCTCCAAAAGTAATGGCGTTGCTGAACCAACAGTTTACAGTAACTACAGGCTCTGTTAATAAAGACGCATTAAAACAGAAGTTAGCGGAAGTAGACATCTTTTGGTTTCGACTGGCCTATCGATTGGATGGATCGGTAATAGATGAAAATACGTGTTGTAAATACTTTGTTTCTCCAGTAACAGGGATAGATCATATTGATGAAAATTTGTGCAAACAATTCGAGATAAAGATTATCTGTCTAAGAGGAGAAACCGACTTCCTAAAAGAAGTAAGAGCGACCGCCGAGCATACTATGCTATTGGCGATGATGCTGATGAGGAATGCTGGTCCGGCGTTGGAAGATGTCAAAGCCGCTAATTGGCGAAGAGATCTTTTCAGAGGCTTTGAATTATACAAAAAGAAAATAGGGATTATTGGATATGGTCGATTAGGTAGTATTGTAGCAAATTATTTTCACGCTTTTGGTGCCGAAGTTGGTTACTTTGACATAGTAGATAAAAAAGCTCCTGTTCATTTCAAGAAATATGATTCTATGGAGTCCTGTATTATGGACAGTGATATTATATCCGTTCATATTCCTTACAATAAATCAACACATCAGCTTTTTGACAAAAGTGTTTTTCAATTATTCGATAATTCTAAATGGCTGATCAATACCAGTAGGGGAGGAATCTTTGATGAAGCAGCATTGTTAGTTGTTTTGAAAAACAACCAATTAGCGGGTGCAGCCTTAGATGTTTTATATGGAGAGCCTGAGATTTCAGCGCATCCGTTAATTGCTTACGCTCGAGAAAGTCGTAATTTAATTATTACTCCACATATAGGGGGCTGTACTTTTGAATCATTTGAAAAAACGGAAATGTTCATTTATATTAAATTGAAAAAAACATTAATAAATGAAAAGATATATCCAATCGGGTTTTAAAAGAATTAATAAACTAATTCTTAACAAGAAACGAAAATTATATAGGAAAAAATATCCTGAATTCGTGGACATTTTTAATAAATATGTAAAAACATTTCATAAATCAGGTGGTTTCAGTTATCCTACACAAGATTTGAAAGTGTTTGATTTATTGGAGCTATTAATTGAAAAGAAACCGAAAAATTTTGTAGAGTATGGAACCGGTTCAACTTCTTTAGCGTGTGCATATTATGCTACCAATTATGATGCACAGTATTTAGGGTTAGATGAAAGTGAAAAATGGGCAAAATTAAATATGGAAAGAATTAAAGCATTTATTCCAAATATTGCTAATAGTGAAATAAAACACTTTCCTAGAATCGATGAATATTCAGAAAAAATATATCACACAAATCTAAACTTTTATCCAGATCACTATTTTGACTTTATGCTGATCGATGGTCCTTCTTTCGATTTAAATGAAGAGCACATTTTTCCTGCTAATAACGACATTATTAAGTATAAAACACTTGGAATTCCAGAAACCATAATTGTTGACAATCGGAAATGTACGGTACATTGGTTGAAAGAATATTTAAAAGATTCTCACCGATGTACAAACTCTTCTATGTGGACATTAGATAAAAAGATTGTTAATACCAATACTGCTCAATATTTCTCGGTTTTTGAAAAAACTTAATAGTGAATTTAGGAATTATTCCAGCCAGAGGAGGATCTAAAAGAATCCCCGGAAAAAACAAAAAAAAATTAGTTGGTAAAGAACTGATTCGATATGTAATTGAGGCAGCAATAACATCAAACCTCCTCGATCAAATCGTAGTGAGTTCTGACGATGCAGATATTTTACGTATTGCGGAAGAATACCCTCAGATAATTCCGATAAAAAGACCCTCGGAGATTTCCGGAGATACTGCCCCCGCTATAACCTATGTCCAACATGCTTTGTCTTTATTTGCGGAAAAATATGATTTAGTAGTGATAGTTCAGCCTAGTTCGCCACTAACATTAGGAGAAGACATAGATAATACAATACAATTGTTAGTGAATAGTGATGTAGATTCTTCTGTAAGTGTTATGCATCTTGACCATGCTATGCATCCTATTAAACTAAAAACTATGTCAGGAGATCTTTTGCTGCCATATGTTGAAAAGGAAAGAGGTCGGATGGCAGCTCATGAATTACCAGAATTATTTGTTAGAAATGGCTCTGTTTATGTGAGTACAATAGAGACGATTCGGTCAGGAAGAATAATAGGAGAAAAATGTCTGGGGTACAAAATGCCCAGAGAACGTTCGATTGATATTAATGATCCAATTGATTTTGAATTTGCTGAATTTATATTGAAAAAACATGGAAAGTAAAACAAAAGGAAGTTACGAAGGTTGGAATGAGGTATGGAACACACAGTCCAAGGATGTGGTGTTGAATCCAATGTACACGGAAACAGAGCCCGTTGATATTTATCAATTTTGGCAAAAAGGATATGCAGACGATTTGTTAAATCTGATTAAAAGTAAAAACTATACCTCCTTTTGTGAATTAGGAGCGGGTAGGGGAACTACCACCATGTATTTGGCAAAAGCAGGTTATAAAGATTTGACAATGGTTGACTTAGCGGAACAGGGGTTTAACGTTGCAATGCATAGCTTTAAACATTATAAGCTACCTATCCCAAAAATGGTATTGGAGAATGTAGAACAGACAAACCTTACAGCCGACTCCTATGATTGTATTTATAACATAGGCTTGTTGGAGCATTTCGATGACCCTAAACCCACACTAGCAGAATCATTTCGATTGCTTAAAAAAGGAGGAATGATCTTTAAACCTATTGTTCCGATCCAACCACTTTATAAATCCTTTTTTCAACGTCTACTTTTTAATCCACTTTCTCTTGTAAAGAAAATGGTGAAGAAAATAATTGCTAGAAAAGATCCTTCCGGAAATATTAATAGGACGGATTACCGAAGAGAAGTATACATTAAAGCTTGTGAAGAATTAGGATATAAAAATATACAATGTATTCCTTATAATCCGTATCACAAAGTGAATCGTGATGGATGGGTAGAAAATACTATTACTTTTCCCAGTTATAAATGGTACTACAAAAGTTTCAAAAAAAATAAAACGCTTAGTTTTAAAACCAGTGGCCTTTTTGATTGTTGCTTTCTACTAATAGCTGAAAAATAAATGAATACAGATATTGCTTATATCGTTTCCCATGGCTTTGCAGCCCGGATGGTGATGCAAACCAATTTATTGGGATTGCTCGTCAAAGAAGGGAAGAAGGTAGCGCTAATTGCACCAGACAAAGAGGATGATAACCTGAAAAAGTACTGTCAGGAAAACGGAGTAGTCCTTTACGAATTTAGTCCACAATCTAGTTTTTGGACAGCGCAATACCATGATGCCCGAAAGTACTTTCTGGAAGATATAAGAGCAAACCCTGCCCTTTGGGAAAAACATATTTATGCTACCCGTTATAATAAAGCAAGAAACCCTTGGAAGCATATTCGACCTCGATTATTATATCTGATTCACCAGTTAAGAAAATGGTATCCAGGTTTGAAAAACTGGTATAAAAAGAGGGAAGAGCAACAACTGGAATCGGAACTTGCTAACAAACTAATCACAGAAATTCAGCCAGAGCTGATAGTATCTACCTATCCTGTCAATTTCTCAGAGGCGATGTTATTGAAAGCAGCTAAAAAGCAGCAGACAAAAACCATTATCCATTTACTAAGCTGGGATAATATTTCCTGTAAAGGACATTTTCCTCAGTTGGCAGATGAATATATCGCTTGGGGGCCAATCATGAAAAGTGAGCTACAGGAATACTATAACATAGCAGAAGATAAAATCCATGTTTGTGGTGTCCCGCATTTTGATATTCATATCGAAAGTAAGCAAAATCCAAAGCCCCAAAGACATTTGGAAAAGTTAGGATTAAACCCGGCAAAACCATACTTGTTTTTTGGAATGAGTTCTCCCCGGTTTGCCCCTAAAGAAATAGATATTGTTGAATGGCTAGCGATAGAAATTGAAAAGAATACTTTTGGAAAAGAGATGCAATTAGTTGTCCGCCCTCACCCACAAAATGTACAAGGCGGAATGTCAGATCAGAGTTGGTTGCCACGATTAAAAGCAATTCATAACAATAGAACAGCGGTTGATTTTCCAAACTTGGTCAAAAGTAAAATGCCTTGGTCAATGCAAGAAGATGATATGAAGAGATTATCCCATTTACTGGCAGGTTGTAGCGTTTCTCTAAACTCAGGAAGTACCTTAAGTATTGATGCGTTGATGTGTGGAGTGCCAGTAATACTGACTTCTTTTGATGGAGGAGAAAAACGTAATTACTGGAAATCGGCAAGGCGTTTAATAGACTATACTCATTTGAGGAAATTAGTAAAATTAGGAGGTGTATCTATGTGTAATAACTATAAGGGAATGGAAGCACTAATTAATAATTATTTGAACGATAGCCGGTATATTATAACAGATAGAAATCAAACGGTAGATCAGCAAATAGGTCGTAAAGAGCACTCTTCCACAAATGCGGTAGTTAGAGATTTATTAATGTTATTGGAGAATTCGAATACGGTCATTGAGCTCCATTAAACATTCTTTAGGAAACCTCGGGACAAAATTACTTCTTTACCCCATCAGCTTTGTCACCTCTATTGTTATCGCAAGATATCTGGGACCAGAAGAAAGGGGGATTTATACCTACTTAACCTTATTGGTTTCCTTCTTAATCCCTATTGTCTCTTTAGGGTTTGGGGGCGGAATCGCATTTTATATCAGCAATAAAAAGTACGCGCCAAAAGACATAATTTTTACGGTCTCTTTGTTGGGATCACTTCTTGGACTTCTTTTGGCTATCCTAATAATGAGTCTGTGGCAATTTTCTTGTTTAGGAGAAACAGGTAAATTGATTACAAGGGTACAAATGATAGCTGTATCTTGCTCCATTATTTTTTCCTCAACTGTTTTTTTTATTACTCGACTCTTATTAGGAGATTCGAAATTCCCGAATCTGAATATTCTGGAAATCGTTAGAGGAATTACAAATCCTATTTTACTTTTAGTCCTGGTGTGGTTGATGGGAATGAGAGTTACAGGAGCGGCTTTGACCTTGTTGAGTATCAGCGTTATTGGTTTTTTGTATATCCTTTATATTTCTTTAAAGTTTTACAAACCCGTTTTTATGATTAATTGGGGATTTGTAAAAGATGCTTTAATTTATGGTTTTAAAGGATGGCTTGGAGATATGGCAATTCGGGCAAATGTAAGATTGGACCAAATTATTTTGGGGTCCATTGTTTCCGCAAAGGCACTTGGTATCTACGCGATAGCTGTATTATTATCAGAATTGTTGTGGATTATTCCAGATGCAATTGGCCCTGTTTTATTTACTAAAATAGCCGCGATAAAAGATCTTCCAAAACAAATTCGCATTACAAAAAAAATTCACTCTCTATTATTTTATACCATTTTAATTACCTCCTTATTTTTCACGTCACTTTGTTACTATTTTATAATTCCTATCCTTTACGGAGTAGAATATACAGGTGCGATGACTCCTTTCTTGTTTCTGATTCCTGGAACAGTATTAATGACAACTACTAAAGTAATGAGTAAACTATTATCAGCCACCGGGCATATTTTTAAAACGAGTATCATTCAAGTGAATAGCTCCATTGTGAGCATAGTGTTATATATTCTATTAATCCCTTCATATGATTTTATAGGAGCAGCGTTTGCTTCAAGTGTAGGATATATATTTGGGACACTTCTAAGTTTATATTATTTTAAATCTTTTTACAAACAATCGATCCTGCCTTTATTTTATTTAAATAAAGAAGATGTCCTTTGGTCATTTTATTCTATAAAGAAATTATTAAATAGTAAGTAAGTGGACAGTTTTATTTTAATATAAAAAATGTCACTTTATGCCTTGTTCCATATGTGGATTAAGTAGTTTTGTTCAACTACTTAACAATTTTTTTCAGTTGTTTAATCAATTATAATAAAAGAGTCCCATCGAATTTATTGATGGTTTGAATATATTCAGCTATTTAGTTTAAGAATTTATATAATTATGGGAGAGAATATTAAAAGTCTTAAAAAACTCAGCGAGAAAGGCCATGTCGTTATCGTCACAGCTTTCTATCCTCCAATTCCAGGAGGCACGAGTGTTATTGTAAAAAATATTGTAAAAAATTTAGACCCTGAGAGCTATACGATAGCTACTATTAATCCTGAGTTTTCGAAACCTTCTACCAGCATAAATATTCATTACTTGATGAATACTTTCGTCTGGTCTTCTCGAATTAATAGGTATTGGAAAGACTTCCATACGAAGTCAGCAACAAATAAACTGGTAAAACTTTGCAAAGATAAAAAAGCCAAATTTATAGTTGGAGTATATCCTGACTACTATTTTTTGAAGATAGCTTATGATGCTGCTCAACGGACAAACACACCAATTGTAAGTTATTTGCACGATACAATTTCAGAAGGACTTGCTCACTCTAATATATCCCAAAAAGCTGATGAACTACAAAATAATGTTTTTCAAAAATCAGCTCATATATTTGTTATGAGCGAAGGTATGAAAGATTTATACAAGGAAAAATATAATTTGGATACAGACACCTTGGAGCATACTTATCCTGAGCCATCAACTAAAGAAGCTTTTAATGTAAATATTGATAACGGGAATATATTTTGGGGTGGTGCTATTTATTCGATTAATCAAAACGCAGTTCAGCGTGTGGTTAATGCATCCTCAGCTCTAAAAATAAAGGTAGAAATAGCCTCTAGTATTAAAAAACCTATTTTAGAAAAAATGGGTTTTAATACTAATTGGATTGATTTGTCATTTTATAAGAGAGAAGAATATTTAAAAGCGCTGAAAGAACAACAAATCCTATTATTAGCATTAGACTGGCCGGATGAATCCAGGACACATCGCGACGAATTAGCCACTATTTTCCCTACAAAAACAATTGAATACCTGCACTCCGGAAGACCAATTCTGGTACATTGTCCAGAAGATTATTTCCTGGCTAAATTTGTTAATAAATATCGTTGTGGAATAGTTGTTACAGAGCGATCTGGAGAGAAACTAAAAGAAGCGATAAGGAAATTAAAGACGAATGATTCGGAAGTACAGCAAATGGTATTAAATGCCTCAGAAGCTACTAAAGTCTTTGATCACGGGAGGCTACAAAATAAATTTATTTCAACGTTAAAAAAGCTTAGTTAAATGTGTGGAATAGTCGGCTTTACAGATTTTAATCAAAAATCATCTCCAGAAATATTGAAGAAGATGACGGATAGCTTAATCCATAGAGGACCGGATGATTCCGATTTTAGATTTTTAACCAATGATAAAGCACAAATAGGTTTTGGTCACCGACGACTATCAATTTTAGATTTATCAGTTTTAGGAAAACAGCCAATGGCCTCGGATGAAGGGGACTATATTATCACTTATAACGGGGAAGTTTATAATTTCAAAGAAATTCGGGTCGAACTTGAAAAATTAGGTCATACATTTAAATCTAATACAGATACAGAAGTCCTTTTGAAGTCTTACATAGAGTGGGGTATTGCCGGATTTCAGAAATTTATTGGCATGTTTGCTTTGTGTATTTATGATTCTAAAAAAGAGAAATTTATTTTACTCCGTGATCGGGCTGGAGTTAAACCACTGTATTATTTTTGGAATGGGAATCTATTTTTATTTGGTTCTGAATTAAAATGCTTCCACCAACACCCTGCATGGGAAAAGTCTATTAATACAAATAGTGTTTCTCTTTTTATGAAACACGGATGGATACCTGCTCCGCATTCCGTTTTTAATAAAACGTACAAAGTAAAACCAGGGCACTTCTTAGAATTTTGCTTGAACTCAAAACAAATTAAGGAAGTGAAATATTGGGATGTTTTTGATTATTACAATAAACCATTGTTAGATATCGGCCTTGACGAGGCTTTAAACCATACTGAAAAACTCTTAAAGTCAGCGAGTGAATATAGAATGGTATCAGATACACCTGTAGGAGTATTTTTGAGTGGTGGCTATGACAGCTCAACAGTTACTGCTTTACTTCAATCAGAACGAACAGAAAAATTAAAGACTTTCGCTATTGGGTTTGAGGAAAAAGAATTTGATGAAGCGCCTTATGCGAAACAAGTAGCCCAGCATCTAGGTACAGATCATACGGAATTGTATTGTTCTCAGAAGGATGCGTTAGAAATGTTGGAAAGACTTCCTAAATATTACGATGAACCATTTGGAGATAGCTCTGCGATACCCACAATGTTAGTAAGTCGGCTAGCGGTTAAAGATGTTAAAGTGGCCTTGTCTGCAGATGGAGGGGATGAAGTTTTTGCAGGTTATACTAGATATTTTGCTAATACAGAATTATTCGAAAAAATACATAAAATCCCAAAATCAATTCGAAAACTCTATTCGAATACATTTGCCACGAAGTTTGCACCTCTATTTGCATCCAATAGTTATAATGAGATTTTATATCAAAAATTTGATTCTGTTGTAAGTCTTGAACATTTGAAAAACGCCTACAGATATAGAATTGAACCTATTCATTTTTCTAATCAGGAATTAAATAGATTGATCATTCATCAACAAAGTAAAGACTATGGACATACTTTTTATGATGATATGGATTTATTAGAAAAGAATATGGATAAAATCAGATCTATGACAGCTATGGAATATAAAACAACAATGGTAGATGATATCCTTGTTAAAGTGGACAGGGCGTCAATGTCCTATAGTTTAGAATCACGAGAGCCGTTATTGGATCATCGATTGGTTGAATTTTCTGCTAGGTTGCCAGAGAGTATTCGTTGTTATCGAAATATTCCGAAATACCTAATAAGAGAAGTTTGTCATCGATATATCCCCAGAGAATTTATGGAAAGACCAAAACGAGGATTTGCCATCCCAACTCGTGAATGGTTAAATAATAGCTTGAAAAAACATGTAGAGTATTTTTTTAGTGAATCGTTTATAAAAGAACAAGGGATTTTTGATGTAAATGAAACGAACAAAATTGTAAAAGCATTCTTCTCTGGAAAAGATAATAATCCAGAACGGATTTGGATATTTTTGATGTTCCAGTTCTGGTATAAAGAATGGTTTTAAGCATTTAATTAGGTGATTAGAATCAAAACCATAGAGGTTAAAACATTTGCTTGGGGAATTACATTATCCCTTTATACCTTTTTGTTAGTTTTTACAGGAAGGTTTGAGGCATATACTCCTTATATTACTAAAGGCTTAACTCCTCTGTTTTTGTTGGTATTAATCATAATTTTTAGAAACCCTGTTTCAAGGCTTCCTAAAGAGTACTTTACTTATATTGCATTATTTGTATGGGCCATATTGTCTGGAATAAAAGCTGAGGACTTTAGTTATTATACTAGGTATATTCAATTGTTTGTAGGTATTATCATTTTGTTGACAATTGCAAATATATTGTTACCAAGGTATAATATAATTAACTATTTCCATTTTGGTTTATTGATTGGAGCTTTATTTCTATTATATGATGCCTATATTAATTATAATTTGGTTGAGGTCCTAGATAAAACAAATTCAAATGCGAGATTGGAAGGGGAGACAGGAAATGCCAATACCATTGGGGCCATATTATTAATGGCGGGCTTGTCAAATATATTTATCTTTGATTCTACAAGAAGCCTGATTATAAAACTTAGCCTGCTTTTTTTTGAAGGCTTACTTATAATCGCCATCGTTGCTACTGCCTCAAGATCCTCTTTATTATGCATTATCTTATCTATTATATTATACATTATATTTAAACTGTACATTAATAAAAAATATTCTTTTCTTTTCTTTTCCATTTTTGTAATTGTAATAAGTCTTATAGCTAGCTATAACTATATATATGAAAATACTTTGTTAGGGGCCAGAATAGAACAAATGGAAACTGGAGAAGATGGCAGTGGAGAGGAAAGAAAATTATTGATCCATGAAGGTTTAATCATGATAAAGCAAAACCCTTTTTTTGGGGTAGGGCTTGGCAACTTTCCCATTAATTCTTCTACTGGACATTATTCTCATAACGATATTATTGAAATATCCTCTACGATTGGTTTGGTCGGATTAAGTTTGTATTTTTTCTTTTTCTTTTTTCCGTTCCTTAGAATCATTAATTTACAACGAATTAAATTGTTCAAGGAAGATAGAAGTAGGCTAATGATCATCAATATATGTACGCTTATTTTTTTTGTAAGTGGATTGTTTAAACCCTTATTTATTGATTTGTTTTTTATGTTTTTTATTGGTGTTCTTTATGCAGAAACTCATAGAATTAAAATAAAATATGCACATTTGTCACGTAACTAGTATGCACAAGTGGGATGATGCTCGTATCTTTAAAAGGTCTTGTCAATTTTTAGTAAAACTGGGACTAAAAGTTTCATATGTTGCCACAAGTGAAGTGCCCCAAAAACTAAAGGGGTTAGATTTCTACCCATTAAAACCAAGACGAGGTTTACGAAGACGGCTTATTAGTTCGTATAAGGCATATGTTATAGCCAGTAAAATAAATGCGGATATCTATCACTTTCATGATCCTGATCTTATTCCATGGATGTTTTTACTAAGGCTTCAAAAAAAGAAAGTAATTTATGATATTCATGAAAATTTTCATGAGAAATTCTATCATTATAGCTCACCCGCTAATCAATTCTTAGGGTTTCTCTATGGAGTTTACGAACTTCCTATTCGTGTATTTTCCGGAATCATTACTGTTTCTGAAAGCTTAAGACAACTCTACGCCAAGAAAGCGAAAAGGTCTTGCGTAGTGATGAACGTACCTCCTAAAAGTGCTTTGCCAAGTATTAAGTCCTCAGAAAAGTCAACGGTTCCGCTTATTTATATTTCTGGACAGCAATCTAAAAAAAGGAATTGTACGGAGATGGTTGAAGCCTTACCTCAGATAAAAAAAACCTATCCTAATGTAAAACTAATGTTGGTAGGTCGATTCGTTCCTGAATTGTATGAACAAGAACTTATTGAAAAAGCGAAAGCTTTAGGAGTCGAGAAGAATTTGGTTATAGAAGGAATGTTACCTTGGGAAGAAAATTTTACAAGGACAGCCAAAGCGACACTTGGTTGTGTTTTTTATGAAGATAATCCAAATAACCGGGTTGGTGTACCTAATCGGTTATTCGAATATATGGCTTGTGGTGTTCCTATATTAGCTGAGAATTTTATTGAATTGCAAAGAATTACAAATGATGCGCAATGTGGATTGCTTGTAGATTCATCGAAGCCTGTTGAAATTGCTAATGCAGCCTTAGAAATGTTATCAAATCAGGACAGAGCGATGAATATGGGACAAAAAGGAAAGGAGGCTGTTTTTCAAAAATATAACTTTGAAGAAGAAGTGAAAAAAATGTTAAATTTTTATGAAGAAATACTGAGTGAAAATGAGTGAGAAATTTAACAAATTTATCATCTATTTTAAAAGCAATATCTACTCCTATTGGACACTTTCTGATAATTCAGCGGTAGTTGATTTTACGCTTAAAAAATATCCAATTAGCATAAAACAACGTATTCTGGAGTTTCATTATCCTGAGCCAGATGAAAACGGTATCCCTATATTAGGGAAAGGCTTGTATCACTATACGACTATTTGTTCTTACGGGCTTGGTAACTGGGAACTGTTTCTGGATACTAAGGATAAAAAATACTTGGATAAGGTTATTCTTATTTCCGATTTTCTTCTAAAAAATATATCAAGTGAAGGAGCCTGGATACAAGCAGCTTGTGGAACACATGCTGAAGGGGTATCGGCTATGATTCAAGGGGAGGCAATCAGTTTACTTTGCAGAGCATGGGAAATAACAAAGAATGAGAAATATCTCAATACGGCTCAACTAGCAAAAAGACCTTTTACACAATCTATTGCCAATGGTGGAGTGCTAGGTAAAATTACCAAATCAGGAAGTATTTGGTATGAAGAATTTACAGATCAGCCACTTCGGCATGTACTCAATGGTAAAATATATTCACTTTGGGGCCTACATGACTTATGGCTGATCTCTAAAGATGCAGAAGCTAAAGAATTATTCGATTCGGGGATTGATTCATTGATTACTAACTTAGACGAGTTCGATTCGGGGTATTGGAGTTATTACTGGCTTCCTGAAGATGGTTTTGATTACATGGCAAGTATTATGTATCATAATTTGCATATCTGTCAATTGTGGCATACCTATGATATTTCAAAAAAAGTAGCATTGAAAGAAAAGGCACAAAGATTTGAAAAATATTCAAAGTCGACATATAACCGATTAAAGTCAGGCTATTCTTTATTCAAAGCGAAATTAAAAAAGAAGTAGCCTAATGAAAAAACTTAAAGTAGCTTTTGTGGTAGGTGGCTTTCCATCAGAAAGAGATCCTTCAAGAGGGATCTTTAATTTGAGAACGGCTAGGGCCTTAAACGAAATTGTTGATGTCAAAGTAATTCATATTCAAGGTTGGAGGCCTGGACGTGCAATATTCAAAAAAGAGCAAATTGATGGCATTAGTACTTTTAGAGTAAATGCGCTAAAATTACCGCCACTAACAAAAAAGTTACAACAAGTTAATGAATGGCTTGCAAATAAAATATCATGGTTTTTACTCAAAAAAGAACTAAATGATATTGACATAATCCACTCTGTCTTTATAACGTATACCGGCCCTATTGGAAGTTATTGGAAATCCAAAATAGGTAAAACTAAAGTGAAACACTTTTCGCAAGCTATAGGGTCTGATGTTAATTCTCAAATGAAAGAAGCCTATTCAACAACAACTATGCCTACGTGGTTTCAGGACATTGATGGACTACTTTGCAACAGCAAAGCTTTGGAAAATACATTGACAAAATCATTTCATTATACAAAAGCAATACAAACAGCTTATCGTGGAATTGATGTTAACCAGTTTAAAGAATTAATGGATGCAAGACCCAAAGATGACACGACTTTTGAAGTTTTGTATTTAGGAGGTTTTGGCAGTTACACCCACTTGAAGTATAAGCAAAATACAAAGGGGGGAATTACTTTAATGGAGTCTTGGAAGAAATTAGATAATGAATTAAACCTCTCTGGGGTTGTCCTTAAACTAGGAGGACCTGACTCGCAGACCGAATTTGTAAATAATTGGATTAAAAGTTTGAAACAGCCTGAATGTGTGCAAGTTGTTGGATATGTAAAACCTAATGAAGTACTTCCGATTATTTCAAAAGTGGATGTGGTTGTCATCCCAAGCATGGAGGAAGGACTACCCAATTTGGCTTTGGAAGCATCTTTATTAGCTAAACCTACAATTGGAACAAGAGTAGGAGGAATACCAGAAGTGATTATAGACAAAGAAAATGGATTTTTAGTCCCTCCGGGAGATGCCGAATCTTTAAAAGAAACGCTTTTAGAAACAATGAAGCATCCTGAATTAAAAGCAATTGGGTTGAAAGCAAAAGAACGTATCCTGACAGATTTTAACGCAGCAACCTATGCTCCAATAATTGTAAAGTTTTATCAAAATAATATTTAATAACCTCATATGTGTGGTATAGCCGGAATACTTGGGAAGTCAAATGCTAATCTAATAGAAGGGAGACCAGTCGCCGCCTTGAAAAACATGCTACATATGTTGGAACATAGGGGGCCTGATGACTATGGTATCTATCATTTGGGGAAAGAAAAAGTAGAGAATAGCCCTAATTACCAATACAAAGAAATAAGGGAGGATTATGAGTTGTTGCTTGGGCACCGAAGGTTATCTATTATCGATTTAAGTAAAAACGGGCATCAACCAATGCACTCCGCTGATGGAAAAATCACAATTATCTTCAATGGAGAAATTTATAACTACATAGAACTAAGGGAAGAATTAAAAAACAGGTTTACTTTTTATACTAATTCTGATACAGAGGTACTTATTAATGCCTATCGTGCATGGGGTAAAGATTGCTTTAGTCGGCTCGATGGAATGTTTTCTCTTGCCATTTGGGATCATCAAAAACAGACATTACTTTGTGCTCGTGATCCGATTGGTATCAAACCTTTTTATTATAGTTATACAGATGATAGCTTTATTTTTGCATCAGAACCAAAGGCAATATTGAGCAGTCTGGAAACAAATGGAAGTGTAAATTATTCAGCGGTATCAGAGTTTTTAGTTCTTGGAATTTCCGACCACGATGCCAGCACTTCTTACAATGAAATTAGTCAACTTCCGGGAGGGCATTTTCTTGAAATCAATAGAAACATTGATCTTAGTCCTCCAAAAGCATATTGGACCCCGCCACATGAACCAGAATCACAAAATATTTCTTACTCAACTCTTTACGAGAAAATAAGACAAGCTGTTGAACGTCAATTAAGATCTGATGTACAAGTGGGGAGTTCTCTATCGGGAGGTATTGATTCCGGTACTCTGGTAAAGATTTCGGGCCAAATTTTAAACGGAGAGAGCGAACAATATAAAACCATTACTTTTACAAGCAACGGATTTATTAATGATGAATCCATGGCGGCTAAATTGATTTCTGAAAGTTCAGGTATGAGCAACTGGAATCCTGTTCAATTGGATGAGGGTCATATTGAAGAGCACCTGATTAAATTAATTAGTGATATTGGAGAGCCATTTACCTCTTTGTCTATTCTTGCACAGAACCTAGTAATGAAGGAAGCCCAAAAACTTAAGATCAAAGTAATGTTGGATGGCCAGGGTGGAGATGAAGTATACCTTGGTTATCCAAGACTTGCTCAGCGTATTATTGGTAACTATTTTAAAAAAGGGCAATTACAGCTAGCATTACAGGAAACAGTTGGCCTAAGTCACAATGCAGCTCTACCAATTAAAAATTCAATAGCAGGTAATTTCTTTTTTTCCAATGCTACAATCGCTCTTACCCGAAATAAAAACAGAATTGCTAATTTGGTGAAACCGGATTTGTTAAATGCTGTAAGGGAAGAGGTAGCTATGGATCGTTACAGTAATAAAGACTTGCAACAGCTACAAATTGACGAACTTACAAAGTATATTTTACCTCGTTTATTGAAATATGCTGATCGAAACTCGATGGCCTATAGTGTGGAATCCAGAGTACCCCACTTAAGTGTTCCACTTGTAGAATACGCGTTGAAAATACCTTATCATCAGCGAGTAAAAAAGGGTTGGACAAAGTATGCCGTTCGTAAAGCGATGAATGAATATCTCCCTAAAGAGATATTATGGGCGAAAGAAAAAAAGGGTTTTGATATCCCCCAAAAAAAATGGATAACGTTATTAAAACCACAATTAATAAAATGGATCAGTGAATATAAGGAGGCAGACAAACTGTTTAACACCCAAAATTTGATCGATCTCATTAAGTTAGATAAAGGAGGGGAGATCCACATTTGGCGAATAATTTCTGTGATTTTATGGATGAAATTTTTGGACGTAAAAAATTAGGTTGGGGTTAGATACAGACTGATTACTTTAATGATTCCAACTCTTTAGATTCTATGACTAGATTTCCAGTTCCTAGCCATACGTTATTTCCAGAGGAAAATCTGTCAATGCCCTTGAAGACCCCCTTTTTTTTCTGATTGTTATTAGTGTCACTTCCTATAATATTGTTTTGAACAAAACAGGTTTCTACATTTGTTATAGATACATTCGAGCTGTTTTTGATATTGCTTCGTGACGAACAGAGGTTGTTTGTTATAATATTGTTTTTTAAAATTAACCTGTGGGAAGACTTCCTAAATCGTTCATAGATCAAGGCTTGATGGCCACAACCAGAAATCGAATTCCCTTCAATGACTGAAGTTTCGTTTAATCCTTGATTAGAAAGCAACTGCTGTATATGAATTCCATATGTATAATGGCCCTCCAAAACGTTGCGATTGATTTGAAGACTATTGACGTTTTGAATGAATATTCCGGTTTTCCCGAATTCATTATCCTTTAATGTCAATTTATTAAAATTAGTTTTCGAAAAACTGCGACATTGAAAAAGTAAATGATCTGAAGATGAATTAATGATGTTATCGTTAAAGATAATTTTAGAAAAAGAATCAGAATTGTTAAGGTTAAAATTAATTATTGGTTGGCCCTTTTTATTTTCTAAATCACAATATATATTAAATCGATTACCAGATATTTTTAAGATGCCACCTCTAAATTTTGGAGAATCGGCATCTTGATAATTAATAGCTAACTCAGCTGTTTTTTTTCGAGTGTAAAAAGTATTGTTAATTATTTCGTGATTAAAATCAATAATATTTTCATAGAATGTAATGTTGTGCATGTGAGTATGAACCTGTTCATCGAATAAGTTATAAATGTTACAATTACTGATTTTGTGATTCCGACCTCTTATGCCTACACCTCCAAAAATATCACAATTAACATAAGCACAAGACTCACTGTTCGGATGGAAAGATGCGGCATAATTAATCCGACTGGCTAGGGTTGTGTTCATGCAGGTGTTAAATCGATTTGGAATTTTTATAGTGCCAGCACCTCCAAACGTCAAAGCATGGCGAACACCATATAAGTTACAATTAATCAGTTTTACTTGTTGGGAGTTGCCAATATTTATACCGTAACTCAATCCATTCCCATTGTCATTAGTTGTTTTCTCGGCACGTATGTTTATGAAAGATTGATTGTAGCCCATAACGGTAATTATCCCGGCGTAGTCACTTCCTTTCACAACAATATTTTCAATGTTATTATTGAGCCCTCGTTCCAACATTATACAAGCCTTTAATTCAGTGGGCTGGCCAATAACAGTCAAATTTTTAATAGAGGATTTTGTGCCATCATACTTATAAATATTTATTTCTGACAAACTGTAGTCATCGTGCACCTGCCCAAACAAGAGGATCTTATTATTAATTACCTCCTGGACTTTAACATATTCTCCTTTAACAAATCCCTTTTGCCAGCTATCTTGTATTTTAGATTCAATAACTAAGACATCTCCTTGCTTAATATTTGGAGTTGTCTTAAAAATAAGTTCTCTATCATATTTGGTAATCTTGTTTTTTAATTTTGTGTTGATCTTTAAAACGTTAGCCCCAGTAAACTTGATAATGGCATCTGGATAATGGCCACCTTTAGTAGAACGTATAATAGTTTTGTTCATACTGCTTCCTATGAGATCTATATCCTTATCAATGGTAATTTGTTTACTAATATGATATACGTTATTTTCAAATAGGATACTACGATTTCCAGATTTTTTTGCAAAGTCTTGGGCTCGTTTTATCGCATTAGACCAATCTGAATCGCCTTCTTCGTAAAAATCATGCACCCAAACTCCAGAGCGTACAGTTTGTTGCATAGGAACTGGAGGTGTCACTTTACATGATAAGCTTAAAAATAGAATAGAAATAAGACTATACTTAACTCTTAACCGTTTTAACATTTTAGTTGTTTTTATTAACAAATATCCTTAACCAAGAAACTGATAAAAGCTGGAGACATGTCGAGTGAAAATCAATCGTAAAGGTTATACTTGAAATTTTTCCAGCAGCTATATCCATATCCTTATCAATTTGATTCGAGGCTGAAAGAATATTGAATCTCTAGTAATCTTGTAAACAAAGATTGTAACTGATCCATCTTTTTAGACCTAAAGTCCGCATCCTATATTTTATTGACCAAATAAACTCACTTAGTACCAACTTGTGTCCAAAATTAGGAGTTCGACCCAAATTTATAAAACTTATTAATAAATTATAAATGAATACTGAGTCTTTGACTAAAAATGAATTATTACTAAATCCAACTTCTATATCCAATCGGCATAATTCTAATGGAAAAACTATATGGGTAATCAACCAACATACAGCTACTCCAAATACAACTAGTGGGCATTTTAGACACTTTTTTCTGGCCAAAGAATTTAAGAAGCAAGGATATAATGTTATTTTAATTATAGGATCTTTTTCTCATCTTTCTAAGAGGAAAGAAAAACCAACAAAACAATTTACTCTAGAAACAATAGAAGGTGGAGTCAAGGTTTGTACAGTTAAGGTACCAAAGTATAAAATTGGAAGAAGTATAGGTAGAGTTTTTAATCTTATAATGTTTTCATTTAAATTATTGTTCTTACCTACCAAAAAACTAGAAAGACCAGATGTTATTTTAATATCCTCGATGCCTCTTTTCCCAATTATAAATGGCTATTTATTTAAAAAAAGGTTTAAAAACTCGAAACTAGTCTTAGAAATCCGTGATATATGGCCTTTAACTATTATGGAATTAGGTGGTTTCTCGGCAAGAAATCCTTTTGTTAAGATATTGTCAATAATAGAAAAAATTGGTTATAATAATTCAGATTTCATCACTTCTGTTTTGCCACATGCTGATGAACATATTGTAAGTGTTATTGGACGTAAAGTACGATTTAAGCACATACCAAATGGAATTGATGTAGAAACTTACAATAAGGAATTAAAGCTTGATAAAAAGATAGAAGATCAACTTCCTAAGGGTAAATTTATTGTAGGTTATACAGGCACACTTGGGTACGCAAACGCGATGGAAAAATTTATTGATATAGCTAGGGCTATGTATGACCATAAAGAAATAGCTTTTGTTATCGTTGGAGATGGATATTTGAAAAACCAGTTGCAAGATTTTGCAGAGGGGCTTAATAATATTTATTTCTTAAATGCAGTTCCAAAGCAACAAATTCCCGCTCTATTACAATGTTTTGATGTTTGTTATATTGGTTGGAGGAGGTCAAAACTATATGACTTTGGAGTTTCTGCTAATAAAATTTATGATTATATGTATGCCGGTAAACCAATAGTAATGCTTGGTGATATTAGAAGTAATGAAATCAAAAAATCGGGCTGTGGTTTTCTTTTTGATTATGATGATACAGAAGCACTATCAGAAAAATTGAAACTTCTTTATAAAATGCCTAAGAACGAGCGTTATAAAATGGGTAGAAAAGGAGTAGATTTTGTGCTTAAAAAGAACACGTATACTACTCTAAGTTTAAAGTATCTTGATATATTTTCGCGATTAGAAAATTTTAAGGTGTATTAAAGAAACCAGCTAAATAGTTAATTTGAATATGTAATTTAATTGATGGTTAAAGTTAATATTTTTCAATTATACCACTGTTGAAATTTGGGATTCGGCTGAGGAACTATACTTTGATAAAGCCAAAAGTTGAACTCTAGTACCAAAAAGACAATGGTTATATACCGATTAAATTTTAGTTTTTTATTAGAGCTTGGGCTGTTTTATTTCCAAAAAGTGATTTGCATTACAACGTATTCAAGGATTCACCTCTAAACCCCGAACCATTAAAATTAGAAACGGTATAACAAATTTTATGTCTGTTTCTTTAAACAGAATACATTATGCACCTACCCAACATCCCCCAATTTATAAGAGGAAACATTACTAACCGTAAGCAAAGTTTCTTTCTAAAGGACATACAAGAGAATGAGAAAGAGTTAATCCAAAAAATAAAAGGAAAGTTCATTCTGGTCATCGGCGGTGCTGGCACTATCGGTTCCTCTTTCATCAAAGCAATACTACCATTCTTTCCTGGAGGGCTCACAGTCGTAGACTATAGCGAAAATAATTTGACAGAACTAACAAGAGATTTACGTAGTTCTTACAACGAATTTATCCCTAAGGATTATTTGACCTATCCTTTTGATTTTGGAGGGCCTATTTTTGAAAAATTATATTTGAATAATGACTATGATATTGTAGCTTGTTTTGCTGCTCATAAACACGTGCGAAGCGAGAAAGATCACTTAGCTATTGAGGCTATGATTCGGAATAATGTGTTCAACACGCATCGATTATTGAACTTACTTTCTCGAAAGAAGCCGAGTCATTTTTTTACAGTTTCTACAGAAAAAGCAGCAGGGCCAGTCAGTGTTATGGGAGCAAGCAAGTGGCTGATGGAACAGGTATTAATGGCCTATTCTGATGAATTGAAAATAAGTACTGCTAGATTTGCTAATGTTGCTTTTTCCAATGGCAGTTTGTTAGACGGATTTAATTACAGACTTTCTAAAAAACAACCATTATCAGCTCCTTCGGATATTCAACGATATTTCGTATCTCCAGAGGAATCTGGTCAACTTTGTATGCTGGCTTGTTTCCTAGGTGAAAATAGAGATACTTTTTTTCCTAAGTTAGCGGATTATAAAATGATGACTTTTTCTGCAATAGCTGAAAAATACTTATACGCTTTAGGATTGGAACCTGATTACTCATCTTCCGAAACAGAAGCACGAGAAAAAGCAAGAAAATGGAATCCAAGTATTAAAAAGTACCCGGTTTACTTTTTTCAATCTGATACTTCAGGCGAAAAACAAGCAGAAGTATTTTTTACAAACGGAGAATCTGTATCTATGGAGGAATATCAAAGTTTGGGGATTATTAAAAACAAAAAAAACTTTAGCCAAGATACAATAGAGGAGGTATTAAATGAATTTCGTGTTTTATTCCAAAAACAACAGCTTGATAAAGCAGCGATCATTGATTTTTTGGAGAAGTATGTTCCTAGGTTTTCCCATATCGAAACTGGCAAATCTTTAGATCAAAAAATGTAGATTTGTATCTATTTGTTAAGAGAATAATGGATGTTTTTTTCTCGGGTCTATTATTGATTATAATACTTCCTGTTTTTACTCCTGTGCTGATATTACTTAAATTCACAGGCGAAAGAGAAATCTTTTATTTTCAAAAAAGAATTGGTTATGGGAAGAAGAATTTCAATATTTGGAAATTTGCAACGATGCTTAAAGATTCTCCAAACATGACAAATGGAGATATAACAATAAGAGATGATCCAAGGGTTACTTTTGTTGGAAAGTATTTAAGAGCAACTAAATTCAATGAACTTCCACAAATGATAAATGTATTTAAAGGAGAAATGAGCTTTGTCGGACCACGTCCGCTAGTTGATAGTACATTTAGTGCCTACTCAAAGGAAATTCAGGATAAAATATACTCATGTAAGCCAGGAATCACAGGAATAGGATCTATTATTTTTCGAGACGAAGAAAAAATGGTATCTAAAACAAAGCTGCGACCAGTTGATTTTTATACTCAAAAAATAGCTCCTTACAAAGGCCAAGTCGAACTCTGGTACCAATCTCACCAATCCTTCTACACCGACTTCATGATCCTATTCATCACCGTCTGGGTCATCTTTTTCCCCACCAGTAATTTATTGTATTCCGTCTTCACGGACTTACCGGAAAAGCCAAAAGCCTTGGCTGTTAGTTAACAAAAACAATTAACCTTGAGTATTTGGAAACATCTACAAAAAAAGAGACTACTACGAAAAGTATTAATAACCTTCGTAGTAGTCTTTTTTGTTATTGAAATCATTGGGCGGTTTTATGGACTCACAGACTGCCCCCTTTATGTTTCCAGTCCTCATTATGAATACATCCACGCTCCCAATCAAAAACGACTAACTAAGGTACTGTTTCATAAAGTGTGTCAACGGGCGGATTTCCCTTTAGGGATTAAGGGCTGCGAGAGGATTGACACATTTGGTAGGACAATCTCCTAATTAAAGATATGAATAAGAGGAAAGTACCAATCCTGATTGCTTATCACGGGTTTTACTTTATTTTCAACCCTTATGAACGAAGTCAAGTTTTACAATCTCTAACAAATATTTGCAAAGGCGATTCCATTCATTGTTTGAATCTGGATGATTATTTCACAAAAGAAACACATTCCCATTATTTTTTATCTGATGGGCATTGGAATACCATTGGACATAGAAATACAGGATTATTGTTACAAATTTTTTTAGCGTAAATGGATAAAATGTCATAGTCGAAATTGTTTAAGTCTAACCTATTATACTTCATCTTTCTTACAGCAGTTTTCCTTCTTTGCTACCCCTCGGCATTCCTCATTTGGGACGAAATCAACTACTTCGAACAAGCTTATAGCTACGCCTCATTCTCCAACGAAATAACTCCAACCCATGAGATTATACATGGAACCTACCCGCCAGGAACGTCTTTATTAATTGCTCCATTTATTTTCACCGTGGGGAGCAAAGCTGTTTTTATTCCGATCTTTTTGTCCCTAGTATTTAGCTTAATATTGATGCAGAAGATATTGAAGCAGATGAAATTGCCAAGCATCTTTTTATGGTTAATTCTGTTGTTTCCACCGGTATCCGTCTTGAGTCGAACCTTAATGAGTGAACTTCCATCATTAGCTATTTCGTCGCTCTTTTTTTACCTGCTTTTCAAAGTAAAAGGAGAGAAATTTGAACTCTTTATTCTTGGATTGATAGGGACAGTAGGAATACTATTTAGAGAGCCTCTACTTATTGTATTTGCACCATTTCTATTTGTACTTTTTTTTAATTACCCGAATTCTCGGTTACCATTTATAAGTGGAATTTTTTTAGGTATTGGATTGCGTCTTCTTCTTGCAAAAATTCTATTTGGTGATTTTCTATTTTATAAAGACCCTGAAGTTTTATTTGGGTTTGATTTATTTCTTACTTCGATTACCTTATATGCTTTTGCCTTACTTATTTTTCTTCCAGGAGGGCTTTGGGCTATTTGGAAATATAAGGGAGCCTATGCACAGGCATTAAAAATTAGTGTATGCACTACGGTCGTGTTTTTTAGCTTGTATCAATTTAATGGCCTTAACTGCGGTCTATTTGAGGGGCTCATTTTAGGTCCTAGGTTTTTTATACCTTCATTGCCATTATTTATAATTGCTATTGCACAGTATTTCGAGGGAACCCGATTTAAGAAGGTGTATTGTTTTTTACCTTTAGTTGCTATATTATTTTTTAGTAGTGTACAGGTTTATGGAAAGGTCTTTAATAAGAAACAAGAACTGATTAGAGAAGCTACTTTGCCGAATACCAGTAAAATCATTTACACAAATTGGATAGCACAGGCCAGTAAAGTAATCAGTAAATTGGACAGCCGTTTTACCAACTTTGAACTAAAGCATTGGAACAATGACGAAGTACTTCCTCTTGGCTCTAAGTTGATCGAATACACGGCAGACTCTATTTTTGTTAAAATAACAGGAAACCCTGATGAGGTAATTTTGAGTTCATCTATAGGGTACACGAGCTTAACTAAACAAGACGTATTAAATATTCTCCAATAAGACAAATGGCTATACTTAGGAACTAAATGAGTTCAAATTAAAGGTCATGATCAGGCATTAAAACGAAATGGTGGATAGTTGCTCGCATCAGTCTTTTATCAATCTGATTTACAGCGATTCCACCGACAACGTGACCAAGCTGCCGGTGATTTAACTTCTCTTATGGTATCCTCTATTCGGCAGCCAATTGAATCTTTTTTTTGGATTATTGAAAAAATAGATATACAAAGAGCAGTTCTTTTTCATTTAATCAATCAATTTGAAAGCCTTACTAAAATTCCTGACCAACCCCATCTACATCCTATTATTCCTAATAGGCATAACAATAATACTCCATCGCAAAAAAAAGATAACTTTATCCCGTTTCTCAGGTGCTCTAACCATCCTCTTCGCCCTCCTCACCCTCAGTAATCCACTGCCCGAACACCTCACTCGTAAGCTAGAAAGAAAATATCCAGCCTATAACTCCACATTTATAAAAATAAAAAAACAAGAAGTACACGTATTAGTGCTCGGTGGCGGTTTTACAAATGATACCAGCCTGCCTCCTAACAGTCGTTTGGCTTCCAACTCCCTTACCCGAGTAGTGGAAGGGATCCGAGTGCATCGCCTCATTCCAAATAGCACATTGATATTTTCTGGCAAAGCGAAAAAGGGAGAAACGAGTATAGCTGAAACGATGCTCGCCACTGCACTTTCCCTCGGGGTAGATGCTACAAAGGTTCAAATAATGAAAGAACCTTCCACCACAGCAAAGGAAGCGGACTATTACAAAGCACATTTTCACAACGATTCCACCCAGCTCATCATCGCTACCAGCGCCATGCACATGCCACGCGCCATGCTCACCTTCGAAAAGCGCGGACTACAGCCCATTCCGGCACCTACAAATCATACTGGCAAAGGCCGTTTAGCTCGCTCCTCCAAAGGTTGGTGGGGCTTCTCTGCAGGTAATATGCGAAAAATCGAAAAAGCCTTAAGAGAAATGTTAGCTATTCGATATGAGAAAATGACAGATTGACTTACTTCTCAAGTAACACTTCTTACCTTTACAGCGTTTAAAGAACACAGAATTACCTTTAGAAAAGATTTAGAACTAGACACTTTTCTAAATTGATTTTATCAATCGATAAGTATGCGCATGTCAGCTATTCCTTTAGAAGGGGAGAAGACAGCGTTGGCAAAAAACAGATATATGTCCAAGAAAATAGCATTAATTACAGGAGTCACAGGTCAGGATGGTGCTTACCTTTCTGAATTTTTATTGAAAAAAGGCTATATCGTACACGGGATTAAAAGAAGGAGCTCTCTTTTCAATACCGGTCGAATAGATCACCTCTACCAAGATCCACACGTTAACAATCGAAACTTCATCCTACACTACGGAGATCTTTCTGATAGTACTAATCTCATCAGAATTGTTCAAGAAGTACAGCCCGATGAAATTTATAACCTCGGTGCAATGTCCCATGTCAAGGTAAGTTTTGAAATTCCAGAATATGTCGCTGATATAGATGGGGTAGGGACGCTTCGTTTATTAGAAGCCGTTCGTATTTTAGGATTAAATAAAAAAACGAGAATTTATCAAGCTTCAACTTCTGAGCTATACGGTTTGGTACAGGAAGTTCCACAATCAGAGACAACTCCATTCTACCCGCGTTCGCCTTATGCCGTTGCAAAAATGTACGCATACTGGATTACGGTGAATTATCGGGAGGCTTACGGCATGTTCGCTTGCAATGGAATCCTTTTCAATCATGAATCCCCTCTTCGTGGAGAAACCTTTGTGACTAGAAAAATAACAAGAGCTGCCGCGAAAATAGCTCTAAAACTACAAGACAAACTTTATCTCGGAAACCTCGACGCCAAACGGGATTGGGGCCATGCTAAAGATTACGTTGAGTGTATGTGGAAAATCCTCCAACAAGATGTACCCGAAGACTGGGTTATCGCTACGGGAGTGACTACTAGTGTTCGTGATTTTGTGCGCATGTCGTTTCGGGAAATAGGAGTGGAATTGGAATTCAAAGGAGAGGGGGTGAATGAAGTGGGACTGGTAGCAAGTTGTAGCAATCCGGATGTACAGCTAGAAATTGGAAGGGAATTAGTAGCGGTTGATCCTAAGTATTTCCGTCCGACGGAGGTAGAGTTGTTGATTGGTGACCCATCTAAGGCAAAAGATAAACTAAATTGGGAACCTAAATATGACTTGCAAATGATGTGTAGCGAAATGGTACAGGCAGATATTGAGATTTTTAGCAAGGATCAGTTGTTAAAGGAGGCGGGATTTGATGTTAAGAATGAGTTTGAATAGGAATGGTTGCGTTGCAACGTTCTTGGGGTAACCGCAAAGGGCGCGCTAAGGAACGCAAAGGTTTATCGCAAAGAGTAGGCAGGTTTTGTTCTGGGGTGTTTTAAAAATGTTTTGGTCTTTTTACTAAAATAAGTTAAATATAAAATATACCAATAGGTGTTAATTAAGATATATTGTTAGTTGATTTATATATCATTAAATGTTATGATTATTTATTTATAAAAATAGTTGATTTAGTTTTATGGAACTTAAGTGCTTTCTGCAGCTTATTAATGAGGCCTCTAATTAGAGGACATTAAATTCATTAACAACTAAATCAAAGAACCATGACAAATGATGAAATTTCAAAAATTGTATTAGATTGCGCTTTTAAGGTACATTCTCAATTAGGACCTGGATTATTAGAATCTGCTTATCAAAAGTGCTTAGCTTATGAATTAAGGAAGTCAAACTTGAAGGTAGAAGAAGAAAAACCGGTATCATTAATTTATAAAGGAGTTAAATTAGATTGTGGTTACAGAATCGATCTATGGATTGAAGATAAATTTTTAGTGGAGTTAAAATCTGTAAAATCAATTGACTCTATCCACCTCGCTCAGGTTTTAACTTATCTTCGCCTCAGTAATACTAAATTGGCCTTGCTCCTAAATTTTAATGTAACCAGATTGAAATACGGAATCAAACGAGTAGTGAATAATTATACACCTCAATAACTACAATAATACATAAAGAAAAACCTTTGCGAAACCTTTGCGAAACCTTTGCGTCTCTTAGCGCCCTTAGCGGTTAACCAACTTTAAGCCGAAGGCGAAAAAACTACAACAAACCAACATGCAAAAAACAAAAAAAATATACATCGCCGGCCACCGAGGAATGGTAGGCTCCGCTCTTCATAGAAAACTTACTGCAGAAGGCTATAACAATATAATCACAAGAACCTCTCACCAACTAGACCTCCGCGATCAAGCCGCCGTGGCCAAATTATTCAAAGACGAAAAACCGGACTACGTCTTCCTAGCCGCAGCCAAAGTAGGGGGCATACTAGCCAACAACACCTATCGAGCAGATTTCCTCTACGATAACCTCATGATCCAAAACAATGTCATTCATTCCGCTTATGAGAATGGCGTAGATAAACTCATGTTCCTGGGCTCTTCCTGTATTTATCCGAAAATGGCACCCCAGCCACTTAAAGAAGACTACTTGTTAACGGGTTTATTAGAACCAACAAACGAACCCTACGCCATCGCCAAAATAGCCGGGATCAAACTCTGTGACGCCTATCGTGACCAATATGGTTGTAATTTCATCTCCGTTATGCCAACAAACCTCTATGGGCCAAACGACAATTACGATCTAGAAAAATCACACGTACTACCAGCTTTATTGCGTAAATTTATAGAAGCAAAAAAGCAAGGTGCACCCGAGGTAACTCTTTGGGGAACGGGAACACCAAAACGCGAATTCCTCCACGTAGATGACCTCGCTGACGCCTGTTTCTACCTCATGCAAAACTACAACGAACCCGGTCTAGTGAATGTCGGAACGGGAGAGGACATCGCCATTAATGACTTAGCATTGCTGATTAAGAAAATTGTTGGCTACGACGGAAACTTAGTTCACGACCTATCTAAACCTGATGGGACTCCTCGTAAATTGATGGATGTATCCAAATTGAAAGCACATGGTTGGACAGCTAGTATTTCTTTGGAAGAAGGAATGCGTAGCGTATACGAGGAGGTTCGTTCTGAAGATTGGGCGACTGTTACTTAGACAATTAACAAGAGATTCACAATAAAAAGAGCGCAGCGAATTCATATTCACTGCGCGCTCTCCATTTAAAAGCAAAAGCTTCAATAAGGGATAAAACCCCTACGCAAAGTACCAGTAAATTCCTACCACAACCGCACAAATAGCAGCTCCTGCTGGCGCCAAATATTTATAAGGTTCAATAGCTACTTCCTCCGTATATGGCAAAACAAAGTCAGTATCTCTTGGTTTTAATTTTCCAATTATCAACATTATAATTACGTTCATTACAAATAAGATCGCCATTACGTGTAAGAAATGTGGATAGGCTAATTTTTCAACTTCCGCCAACTTATCAGGATCGGTTATTCCAGAAGCCTCAGCAGCTGCGACCGCTTTAGCAGCCATACTTGGTTTGAGCCCGAATTGAGAAATAGAATACAAAACAACACCTAATCCCATCGCTACTTTTGCTGCCAAAGCAGGTACTCGCTTAGTAAGGTAACCTACCACAATAATGGTCAAAATAGGAATACTGTAACAACCGTTTACCTCTTGTAAATAACCAAACAAGCCATCAGGAGCATTCGCAATTAAAGGTGCAATAAACATCGCAGCAACCGCTAAACCAAGTCCAAATAACTTTCCATATTTCACAACAGTTGCTTCATCAGCCTCCGGATTGATGTGGGCTTTATAGATATCCAAACCAAACAGGGTTACAGAACTATTTAAAGCAGAATTGAAAGAACTCAAAATGGCTCCTACCAAAACCGCCGCAAAGAATCCAAGTAAACCTACCGGCAATACCTTGTTAACCAACATTGGATAAGCTTGATCCGGAACCTCTAATTTACCTTGAAAAATATGATAAGCAATAACACCAGGAAGTACTACAATGAGTGGTCCTAATATTTTGAAAAAAGCAGCAAGTAACAATCCTTTTTGGCCTTCTTCCAGATTTTTTGCAGCAAGCGCTCTTTGAATAATCGCCTGATTGGTTCCCCAATAAAACAATTGAACCAGCATCATTCCCGTGAAAATTGTTGAAAAAGGAACAGAAGCGCTGTTCGAACCCATGGATTCAAACTTCTCAGGAATACTAGCGACTAGTGTAGACATTCCTTGTCCAACATTACCGTCGCCAACATATTTCAATCCAAAATAAGGAACCAATAAACCACCAATCAAAAGTCCAATGGCATTAACGGTATCGGATACGGCTACTGCTTTCAATCCTCCAAAGATGGCATAGATGGAACCTACAACTCCAATCCCCCAAACACAAATCCAGATGGAAGTCATGTGACTTACTCCGAATAGTTCAGGGAGCTCAAACATTGT
>CAZDTI010000002.1:0-36044 GCA_964508085.1 uncultured Saprospiraceae bacterium
CAATCTACAATATCCCAGCATTCAACTACATATTCACATCCAGTGCTAACTCTTACACAATAAGTTCCTCCTTCAAGATTATTGATATTTTGATCAGGAGACAAAAAACCATTTGGTCCAGTCCAAGAATAGTATGTGACGAGAGGTTGATTTGTAGTAATTTCGATTGCTCCAGTAGTAATACCTGCATCACTATCAATTTGGGTAAGGTTTACTAGAGATACTTCTAAATCTGGTAGATCAGAAAATACATTATAACACCAGTTTTCAGATGAGTTACCATCTGACTGCCAGTTCGGCTCACAGCAGCATATCGAAGCCTTAACTTCAACAGTACATCCTGTCCCATCTGAAACTACAATACGATAATCACCGACAGATAAGCCGCTCATAGTTGAAGAAGAGTTATTTAGTAATTCATTATCAGGCCCCCACCACTGATAGGTAATACTTGAGTTAGATGAAGAAGCGAAAAGCCAAATCGAACCATTTTCTTGACAAGATTCAGGGTTAAAAATCCAATCAACTCCAGCTACCAAATCCGACGCATCAACAGTAAAACAACCCTCCGCAACCGCACACCCTTCTCCTTCCCCTTCAGGACCTGCTGTAGGATATATCGCTACACAATACTCTCCAGGTGCCAAACCAGAAATCCCACTTCCAGTCCCTACAACATTTCCATTCGAATCAGTCCAAACAGGAATAGACTCAGGATATTCCGGAAAGTTAGGAAATGAGCTAAACATTATAGAGCCATTACTCCCCGAAGAACAAGTTATAGTTGCATACTGCGCATAAAAAGGATTAGTTAAATCTATTGGAGTCACATTTTGTAATTCTAAACTATAAGAATGAGTATCAGAACAGCCATCTGCATCCGTTATAGTTACGGTGTAATCTCCTGCACCAAGCCCACTAATATTTTGGGTTGTTTCTCCACCGCTCCATTCAAAAGTATAAGGTCCTAATCCTTGAGTATCATCAATGGTAAGACTTATGGAACCATTTTTTTCACCAATATTACATTGATCCTTTAATACTGCTTCAACTTCAATCTGCCTTATACCAATTGAAAAAAAATCGAAAAAGCTACAACCTTCTCCATCAGAAACGTTTACAAAATGCCCCCCAAATGATAAGTCTGAAATATCTTGAGTAGTCTCTCCTGTATTCCATTCATAAGTAAAAGGCCCAGTTCCCCCTGTTACGGTTAGATCAATGCTCCCTCCTACTCCATTAAGACAGGCATCTATTACATTTGCAGTCACTTCAAAATCCAGAGGCCTATTATCCACCTTTACTTCATGTACAACAATACAAGAACCACCAGAACTAGGAAAAGATGTTATCGTAACAGTATAGGTACCCGCCGCTAAATTACTTATATTTTGTGTCGTTTCTCCATTACTCCATAGATACATATTTGCTAATTGCGGTGGCCCTCCTGCTCCGTGGATTAAGTCTATTGAGCCATTAGATCTTCCCTGACAAGGCTCTACTACAAAATCGTTGACCAGAATATCACAGGACGTAATCTCTATTCTTAACTTAGTTGTTCTTCCACAAGCATCTGTAACTGTAACGGTGTAGAGCCCAACACCGAGATTATCTACATCTTCATCTTGCGAAAAGATTACCTGTTCGGTATCGTTGCTCCAAAGGTATGTATAGTTCCCTTCGGAAATTCCATTTACGGTTATGTCTATTGCGCCATTATTTGAATTTTGATTAGATGCATTGGTGTGGGTTTCGTCAATTGTAAAAGGGAATGCGAGTCCCCCCTTACACGAAGTAATCAGAACATCTCTTAAAACTCCCATACCACATCTTCGACCATCTGTAACTGTAACAGAGTATGTTCCAGGGGCTAGATTAGAAATGTCTTTTGTTATCTCTCCATTACTCCACTGAAAATTGTAGGGAGGGAATAGATATGGAATATAAATTTCTATAGCTCCGTCATTAGAGGTAGGTGTAGTTGATGGAACCACGGAAACTAGCGAGATATCTATAGGCTCTTCAACTTCTTCATAACTAACAGTATAATTACCAGAACATGCTGGGGTATTCTGGAGATGTTCTTTAATAACTATAGCGCCTTCCAAATCATCTTCTGTTATCTCGAAATATTGAGCTCCTTGCTCCATTAAATCTATTTCATCATTAGGGGAAGATCTCCATGTATGAGCAAGCCCATATGCATGACCAAGTTCATGAAGCATTATTCTATAAAACTCTCCTGTTGGTAGATTTGGATTAAGTTCAATATCTATTTGAGTGGATACTTCGGGATCACAATCATTGGAATAATGGTGAGTTAGACCGCTGCCGCTAGCTGTTAAAGAGATAACAGAGATTTCATCCGACTCATCAGCCGCTATGTCATTAATCCCACCCTCTAGAATATTCCAGTTCACACCTATTTTACATTTCCATTCATTTAAGGCATCAGTGACTTCTTGTAGAATGCTTTGATTTTGTGCTATAGAATTCGTTACGTAAAAATCAAACGACCCAGAAGGGTTAGTGGTCTCTATTCTTTTTCTATCTTTAGAAAGAACGGGAGTAAGAATAGGACCAAATACTTGAGGAGGCACTAAGTGCTGAAGTGAACCATATGCAATGTCGGCTTTTATTGAGCTATAGTTAGAAATTAAAGGAAATAAATCCCCTAAAATTTCCTCATACGTTATTACTCGAACCTCTCCACTTCTCACTGGTAGATCAGCGTACCACTGAGTACTAGGGGAAGATAAGGGGTTTGTAAGAGTGCGAGTAAAGGAAGATAGTCTTATTCTAATTTCCTCGTCAGTCCATGATATAAGCCCACCTACAGACGACATATCATAATTATCTAAAGAAATGAAATTTAAATTAGGTAGGGTATTCTGCTGAGAGTAATCAAATTGAATTGTGGCAGGGGTGTCACCAAAGTTAGAACCATGAATGACTAGTATGTCCTCATTACCAGCAGAGGTCTTGGTATTTTGCTGATTATTTTGATTTAACCCATATGATATGCCAGTAACGATAGGATCAAGGACTAGAGAGTTTCTTAATGCTGAGTCCCTATTTTTTTTTTACTAATACTGGGGGGGGGGAGGGCTACTACTAAACTCCTTTGAAGTAATATCTATAAAAGAAGAACTATGGAGTGATTTAAAAACAAAATAGTAAAGATCTTTTGGTTTCTCAAATGCTAATGTATACCCTTCTATTTTATGGTAAACAAAAAAGTGTTTATATGAATCTTCTGCGTAAATTTTTGTATTAACACTGTTATAACTCACCTCTAAAGATGAGTCTAAATCATTGATAACTAAAGATTCATTGTTATCTTCAAGTCCGTAGTCAGCTAGAAAAAGACCATTCATTCCAATTGGTAAGGGATAGAGAACGACGTTTTGGTTGTAAGGCCATGGTAGTTCATTTTCTAAACTCTTTACTGCTGATTCACAATTTTTTATAATTTTCACAGTTTCTGATTCTAAATTACCTTTAAAAACTTTATGCACTTGATAAGTTTCTTCAAAATATCGCTGCCCATCTAGTTCATAAAATTTTGCATCCAAAACTGTTCCTTCAAAAACCACATCTGAGCTTTGAAGCATATTGGCATAAATTGAATCAGCTGAAAGTGAATCAGAAATTGGCACAAAAACTTTTGATTCAGAAACATCTTCCAGAAGACCAGAAGCGGAAAAACTATAAAAAAAGGACGTAAGAAAAAGCACGCAAATAATAGTGTTAAGTTTAAAATTCATAACTTTCTTTTTAAGGAGGGGGTAAATATAAAAAGTAAAAATCTATTCGAATATTGTATAGATCTTAAAGAATAAGCTAACCTTAATTTGATTAGGGATTAGTAAAAAAGAGTATCAATCTGTTTTTATCTATGACCCAATCCAGAGTAGAATCCTACTAAAATGAATAAATTGATTAAATTTCCACTTCTCATATCATGTTTATTGCATAATATTTTGAAGAAGCAAATTAAATAAAATCGTGTGGTTTATGGATCACCGTAATAACATTTCGGGAAAATAATGAGATGATGGAATAGATTGTTTAGCTTTTAATTGTTGTTCTTTTTTCATCTCGTTCGAGAAGTAATCGCATAGCGACAAAATTAATACAATTGTTTTAAAAAACAAGCCTACATTTAAATAATCTTTTTTTCCAATTCACACTTATTTTACATTTCCATTCATTTAAGGCATCAGAAATTTATTGTAAAATACTTTAATTTTGTGCTATAGAGTTCGTTACGTAAAAATCAAATGATCCAGGAAAGTATTTGTCCTTTCTATCTCTTACCATCTCCTTAGAGATAACTGAGATTAGATCAAAACCATATAACTGGAGAGGTTCTAGATTCTGAAGTGGAGCATATGTAATATTTAGTTAGCCGTATTTGGAAGGGAATTCATAGTAAAATCTATTTAATATACTCTAAAACAATTGTGTTCTATTCACTCATACTTCGCTGCTAATAAACCCGAAAGGATCGCACTCATTATCAACTGATAACATATCTTCTTTTTACATAAAACTGTCATCCTTGGCGAGCAAAGCAAGTTGCAGGAATCTTACTCCTAGCCAAAGGGCAAGATTTTTCGACTCGTACCTCCTATTCGACAAACTATACTTAAAAAATTTTCTAGAATAATTAATCAATTCCTCGAATCAATTCCCCAAGCCAGCTTCTCGCGAATGGTACTCATGAAATTTTGATCAAACAAACGAACCAACTTAATGGTAAAATCACATTTACGAACAGCTAGTTGGTGCTCTGAGGTAATCGTTTCAAAACGAGAATCCAAAGTACAAAGGAAGTTTTCAGCACGACCTTCTATCTCAAAAGAAATGACAGATTCGTCAGAGATGACAATGGGTCGAACGTTTAGATTATGTGGGGCAACTGGCGTGATGATAAAATTACCAGAATTTGGAAAGACAATCGGTCCACCACAACTGAGTGAGTAACCAGTAGAACCCGTTGGTGTTGAAACAATAATTCCATCAGCCCAATACGAACAGAGATAAGCACCATTCACGTAAGTGTGAATGATAATCATAGAGGAGGTATCTCTTTTCAAGAGCGTGCAATCATTAAGTGCAAAATTACAGTCTCCAAATAGAGAAGGGTTGGATTCAAGATATAACAACCTTCTGTTATCTAGAGAAAATTGACCATTCCTCAATTGCTCCAGTGAATTCTTAATATCGCCTTTTTCTATGTTGGCCAGAAAACCAAGGCGACCTAGGTTCACACCAAAAATAGGGACATTGGTATCCCGGACCATCGTAATGGCTTCGAGAATGGTTCCATCTCCACCGAGTGTGATGATAAAATCAAATTTCCGGGCTTTGAAATCAAGATAAGTAGAAAAAGTACCAACATCTTTCTTTAATTCAATTAATCCTGGTAGTTGTTCAAGGTAATCTTTGTATACGTACATGTTGACCCCCGCTTCGAAAAAGACATCGAAGAAGTTCTGAACATAAGGAATATCGACCTCTTTAATTCTTTTACTAAAAACCGCTACCTGCATCAGAGGAAAATCTTATTGTGTAAAAACAAACCATATTCGTTGAGATGGTTTCTACTGAGTTGAAATTGAATTATTTTGTCGTAATATACGATAAAATCCACACCTAGCCCTGTTCCCCATAACATTGTATTTCCCAGCTCATTTAGATTGGAAAATTGAGTATCATTTACATAGCCTATATCGTTATTGTAGGTCAACATAATTCGAACGGGCATTTTTTTCATTTGCTTTAGTGGCATAAAAATCCCCCAGTTGAAATTGAAGTTAAATAATTCGTATTTCAGGGTCAATTGGGTATAAGCGAAGTCCATCCCGTCAATGACATACAATTCATAGCCTCGTAAAAAATCGCGCTGATAACCTAAAGCTTGATAATCAACGTAAGGCTGTTCTTTTCTAATCAATTCTCTTCTTGCACTGAAATATAAGTCTATACTACTTTTAGAATGAAGTGGAATCAACTGTCGAAACCGAGCAGACAATGCTAAAGAATTTCGATCATTAAACAGTCCGAACCCTTCTTTTACGATGGCTCCGGACAGATAGTTTCCTTTCATTGGATAAGGACGAACATCTCTTGCATCGTAGACAAATTCGTAGCTAAGCGAAGGTACTTTTTGTTCTGTAGCACCATTTAATAAGTATGTTGGATTTAGTTCTTTGGCAACTCTTTCTGCTATTTGATTTTGGCGGAAAGCCAGTCTAATATTATGATAAGACCGAATCTTTTTTCGATATTGAAATGAAATTCCTGTTTTAAAACGGTATAACTGAAATTGATCATCGGATCGATCAAATGCTAACTTATCATCTATTGTTTGATAAGCGATTTCTTTTCGGCGAGAGTAATAGGTATTGAATTTAAAGCCCAGTGTTTGTGCTTTGTTTAGATAGGGAAGACGATATTCGATTTCGTATTTTTGCTTGTAGCCAAAGAGTACTCCAATTTTTAGGCGGTCTTTATTTCCTGTTAAATTGGTGTGGTAAAGGTCTAAGCCAAAATTGATTCTATTAAAACTTCGGTCTTGCTCCTGCCACCAAACATTAAAATTTCGGTCGGCCAACTCTACTAAAAAAAGTGGATAGATGTACCAATTTTCTTTGACTGTTATAACAATATTTACCCGTTTTTGCTTTTGATCCCAATTTTTAATATTCAAATTAACATCCGTGAATAATCCGGTGTTTAAAATGTTTAATTTATTAGTTTCAAAACGTGTTTGGAAATCGGTAATCAATAAACTATCACCAACGGCAAAATCCATTTCTCTAAAAATGATACTTGCTTTGGTTTTCTTATTTCCTTCTACCTTGATGGCAGCAACCTGTACCGCATCTCCAAGGGCGTAAAGCCTAAATGAAGAAAGTATAAATAAAAAAAGAAAAATAGTGTGGCGCAAATTGGAGGGTTTGTAGGTAACGTGCTACACGTTAAGGTAAGACATCAAACTATCATACCGATCTCTCAAACTGTCGAGGAAAGTTGCTTCCTGGAAAGTCGCTTTTACCTTGATATTGAAGCGACCAAAAGAGGAAATGATTCGTTGTACCTCAGGGCGATTAATCTTTATGGTCACATCTATTCTGGTAGAATCCAATGTAGAAGTAATAAAGCTGCTTAGGACTACTGCATTCTCTGATTCTACAATTTGTGAAATTTGAGTCAAAGAATAATCTCGTTTCCCCATTTCTAATACAATGATACTACCCGGTTCAGTGAAGGAGCCGATCTGTGCGAAGAACCGCAACAAATCATCCTGACTAATCATCCCCATATAATTGTCTTCTCGATCCACCACTGGAATAACCGTTAATTTGAACTCACTAAGGATGTGTAATACTTTGTAAATATGGTCATCCAAATAGGCATAAGGACGATTTAGCGAAAGCTTAAAGGAACCAAGTGGTTCATGAACATCGTGATTCAATAAATCTTCTTCAGATATCACCCCCAATAATTGTTCATTATTAACAATAGGCAAATGCTTGACATAATAGTCACTCATAATACTCAATGCTTCTTCCCCTGTATCTGAAGTCTTTAATGGTATAATAGATTGTGATAATAAGTTACCTGCGATCATAATATGTGTTGTCTAATAAAGGTTAACCGGGCTGATCTGTTCTGAAAATATCGGGGGAAGGGATGGTTGAAAGATTTGAAGTATATACTACACCTCTTTTCAATAGGCAATCCGTGTACCAATATTTAGGGAGTTCGCAAAAAATGATCTACACACTTGGCTACAATTTTTTGATTTTACTTCGTTGTATTTTCCTCTAATAGCTCGCTATTCTTCTAAAAATACGCCTTCTAAAATTAAAAATTTGCTACGCCAATCGGGTAGCTTATTTATTTACTCATCCCTTATCCCAACAATTTTTTCTTTTGAAATACGAATTCCTCCTCCGTTAAAAGCCCTTTTTCCCGTAACTCTGCCAATTTTGATAATTGATCCAATAAGGCAGTATCTCCTGATGCACGGCTCCCTGCTTGCGCACCCGAAAGTCTGAATCCTGCTTTTTCAAATCCTACAAATTCATCTTGAATACGCAGATAAGCTAAAGCATCATGCGTTTTTATTTTTTCGAAATCTTTAAAACCCAATGCTACTGCACGGTCTATATGATACATTGACTTGTCTTTTTGTTCTGTCAAAGAATACGAACAAGCCAAATTGAAATGAACAGCAATGTCTTCATTGTTAATTTGAAGTGCTTTGGTGAAGTCCTCAATAGCTCCTTCATAATCAAAGTCTTTAAATTTAGCCAAACCGCTACTTCTAAAAGGGTTGTTTTTTGGTGCTCTTTTAGCTGCAGGTCTTCTTCTAGGCTCAGGTCTTTGACGTCGTTGTGGCTCTTGCTGTTGCTGTTCATAACGACGGCTATAACGACGATCTTTCCTTTGGTAATCTCTTCCTGGTGGTTTATTCCTAGTTTGCTTTTTTGCCGAACTTTTAAAAATCATGTACATCACAAAGCCAACAATAATAAGAGGCATATCTAAAAGGCCTGCCATAAAAAGAACGCCAAACAAGACGAATAACGTAGATGGATCAAAATTTTTCATTGTTAAAATATATACGCGAATATACACTTATTCGCTGGTCTGTTATATGAAGAGAAGATTGGATATCTTCTTCTTGGATTGTTAAAAAATAGGAGATTAAGTGTTCATTACTCCTTAGAAAAAATCTTACAGGTCAAAACCGTAATATCATCAGGAAACTCTTGGTCTCCTTTAAAACGTTTTATTTCAGTCATTAGTTTTTCATTAAACAAACTAGCTGAATTAAATTCGTTCTGTTTGGCAAATTGCATTAGGTAATCCTCATCAAAAAAGGTTCCCTCGTTATTTCGGACATCCGTCAAGCCATCAGTGTAAGTAAGCAATAAGGCTTCTTTGTCAATATCTATACTTCCTATTTCTACCTCATTAAGTTCTGGGAATGCTCCCAAAATAGTACAACCTTTATTTAATTTTTGAATCTGACCATCCATTGCCATTACTGGTAGGTTATGCCCGGCATTTATATAATTAAGTTTGTAATTCTTTTTGTCAAATTCAGCGATGAACAAAGTCATAAATTTATCGCCTTTAGTAATGCGGAACAAAGAGTGATTAAGATCTTTGACAAAATTATCCAAGGATGTTCGTTTGTGTATCAGGCTGTGGAAGTTCGCTTGAAAATTTGCCATCAATAAAGCTGCTGCAATCCCTTTTCCAGAAATATCTGCGATACAAAAGATAAACTTCTCATCTGGAAATTCCATGAAATCAAAGTAATCTCCTCCAACTCCTAACATCGGAATATAAATGCTAGACAGCTCAAATACATCAGATTTAGGAAATTCGGCTGGTACCAACATCTTTTGCATATCTCCCGCCAGTTCCATTTCTCTTCGCAAACGTTCTTGTTTCAGCTGATCTTTAAACAGTCGTTTGTTTTCAATGGCTACCGCAATGATATTACTAATCGTTGTGATGAAGCGCATTTTATTATACAAGTCCTTGTCTTTTTCAAAACCACCGATAAAAGTGTAGGCGATCGGTTGGTCTTTGTGTAAAACGGGGACTACTACATCGAATTGGCTAATAAGCGGATGATCTAAGCCTTCTTCTATATTTCGCATCCGCTGATAATTGGGTAGGAATTCCGACAGATCCATTTTTAATAAATCTTCATCTATACCTATCGAAGTCGCACATTCCCAATCTTTATTTCGCAATACAAAAAGTGCCATTTTCTGTACGCCCATCTCCCAACTCAAAAAAGAATTATACATCTCATACAAACCAGATGCAGATACGTTGTTGTTAATTGCTTGCGTAATCGTAAGCAATCGGTTAATCTGAAGTTTCTTCAGATTAAGACTCCGTTCCATTTCTTCGAGTTGTGACAATTCTTTTTTAATTTTTGAAAAATCAGCCATTTAGCTTATTGATTTATAAATTAGACTATCCCTTAGTTTAAAGCCTTTTCCACTAAGAAAGGTTTGCTGAGTAATACTAGTATACATCCATTGCATCTCTCAATCCATTTCCTACCAAATTGAAAGCCAATACTAACAGCATAATCGCAAAGGCAGGAATTAAAGCCAAAAACGGTTTACCACTAATGGCATACCCATAATTTTCATTCAACATCGTTCCCCAAGATGGTGTTGGCGGTTGAATCCCAAAGCCCAGATAGCTCAAACCTGCTTCTATTAATATAGCGGTTGCAAATGTGGAGGCAGCTATCACCATAACTGGCCCCAGAATATTAGGCAGAATATGCTTGTAAATGATTCTACCAGATTGAAAGCCCATGCTTTGTGCGGCTTCTACAAATTGTATTTCTTTCAAAGCCAATACCTGACCACGTACTATTCTTGCCACATCAACCCACATCGTTAAACCTACTGCCAGAAAGATAATACCTATTCCTCTACCTAAGGCTAATACTATAGCGAAAACTAATAATAAAGTTGGAATAGACCATACTGTGTTGATTAATAATAAAATAAAGTCGTCTACCCGTCCTCCAAAATAACCCGCTATTGCTCCTAAAGAAATACCTATCGTTAAAGCAATAAGCACGGCTATCAAGCCAACCAAAAGCGAAATACGAACTCCCAGAATCAAACGACTTAATAAGGAACGCCCATATTTATCAGAGCCTAAATAAAAAGTTTTCTGGATAATGTTATTTTTCTCGATTTGCTTTGTCAAAGTAGCAATATCTATTCTAATGGCTTGCTCATTAATATCTTTAAAAGCCAAATTTCCGGATGTATTAGAAATCGTTTTATCCTTAAAAGAGATGGGGTAAGCAATATCTGCTAAAGCAAGTTCTTTTTCGCTTCCTTTCAATAATTTACCTGTTTGTAAATCATGTCCTTCATACTTTTCATAAAGTAATCGATCTTTATTTATTTCAAATTTGTTGATCGGTATGAGTTTGTATGGGTTTTCTTGTCCATAAAGCATTTTGCTCAGAAAGGAATATTGTTTTACTGACCTATTTTTCCGAACAGCTAATAAGGTCACCTCAAAACCAGGGGGTTTCAAAGATACTTCCGGTATTTGCTCGTTAACATTTGGGGTTTGATCGGGAGAGACAAGATAACCAAGTATGGCTATAAGTGCGGAAAAAATAATGACCGCTAAACCAAAGATTCCGGGCTTATTTTTTTTAAACCGCAACCAGGCTTCTTGATTAGGAGAATATCCTTTTATATTGTCTTGTGGGTGTTCCATAAAATTTGATAAGTGTAAAGATATAAAAAAGTAGTAATTTGATTCGAACTGAAATAGGTCTCCTCGAACCTTTCTTTATGGTCAGTTACCAAAGCTGGGCGAAAGTTATCAACAACATTCCTAACACAGTGTAGATATCCTTTCTTTATCAAAACGGTATTGAAAGCCTAGATTGTTATTGGTGTAAAATTAAAGAACCTTGTAAAACAATATAATTGGTGTAATTTAGCTCCTCAAAATGATTAGACTTTTCTAAATAGTTTATAAAACTACGTTCTATCTATGCCAGTATTTACTTTTCCTTCTCCTGCCATTTTCTACCAAACCAATGGAATAGGTCTTCCTGTCGTTTTCCTACACGGTTTTTGCGAAGATCATCGTGTTTGGGAACCTTTTTTCGATTCTTTTTCCGACACACAGATGATCTGCATTGATACACCAGGATTTGGACATTCTACTCGTGCTGCTGTCCCAGATATAGGGCATATGGCAGATATTGTAGCAGCATTGTTAAATAAAATGGGTATTAAAAAATGTATTTTAATAGGACACTCCATGGGCGGTTATATCGGCTTGGCTTTCGCCGAAAAATATGGTGATATGTTATTAGGTCTAGGACTTGTCCATTCTAGTCCATATGCAGATGACAAGAAGAAAAAAGCAAAGCGATTAAAGGAAAAGAAATTTGTGGGGAGACGTGGCTCTGAAAAATATGTTGAAGAACTAATTCCAAAATTATTTCCAAAAAAATATGGTCGTTCTAAAATTGTTAAACAACTAATTAGTCAAGCTCAACAATATGCTCCAGAAGGCATTCAAGATGCTTTAATAGCCATGAGAAATAGGACCGATAAAAGCACTGTTTTAGAGAATATAGATTGTCCCGTTTTGGTTATTGCAGGAGAGGAAGATGCCGTAGTCCCAATTGAAAAGAGCTTAGCTTTCTCTGCTTATCCAAATACTTGCTCCATGCATTTTTTACCAAAAACAGCACATATGGTAATGTTTGAAAATCCTAATAAGTGCCGCCAAATTATTAATGATTTTATAGCCCTTTGCCGATGAATATTTTCCTTCTTTTTTTGGCCATACTTCCTGGTTTAGTCCTTTCTTTTTTGATCATCAAAGCAGATCGTTTTGAGAAAGAACCCAAGTGGTTAATGGCCGTGGCTTTCGTTCTTGGTGCTGTAATTACTTATCCAACTATGTTAATGGAAGGACTCGCCGCGAATTTGGGTTGGGAGGAATCCGGCAACTTTTTTAAAGTCTTTTTCTTTGCCTTACTTTTTGTCGGATTGATAGAAGAGTTTTTCAAATTCATTTGTTTTGCTCTTCCTTATTTTCGAAAGGATTTTAACGAACCGCTTGACGGAATTGTATATGCTGTACTAATTGCGATGGGCTTTGCAACGCTAGAAAATATTATTTATGCAGATCGTTTTGGAATTTCCACCGTAGCTCTCCGTGCCTTCACAGCAGTCCCAGCGCATGGTGCTTTCGCCGTCATTATGGGATACTACGTTGGCCTTAGCAAGCAGGATCAGAATAATTTAGAAAGATGGAAAAAGATAGGCTTTGGTCTAGGGCTCGCTGCATTCTTACACGGTCTCTATGATTTTTTCATAATTCAAAATTATGCAGAATGGTTAATGTCTTTAGCTACTTTAGTGTTGATTTTTAGCGTATATCTCGCTTATAGAATGATAAGAATATTACAAAACAGTTCTCCTTTTAATCCTGATAATATCAGTCCCACTAATAAATCTGAAAGTGAAAATACCTCAACTATAAAAGAAGAAATTGCTGTAGAAAAGCCACCAATTGAAAAAGTAGCTGGTGAAGCTACTGATCAAATTCCAGAGGAATACAACGATGTGCTTTTCTCTGCTTTTGATAATAAATTGGAAGAAGAATAACTATAGCTTCACCAACTTCGCATAGCCACTCTCTACTCCATTATTTACTTGCAATAGATAAACACCTTTTGGTAAATCTGAAACGTCTTTCTTAATGATACCATTTACACTATTCGCTGCGAACTGCTTCACCATTTTAGAACTTCCCATCTCATAAATATTTACAGATATTTCCTTACCACTATTCATTGGTACGACTATAGATAACCAATTTTCAACAGGATTAGGAAAAATTTGAATTAATAGGTTTCCTACATTCTTGGTGGATGTTAATACTGTTGCAACACCAACTTGATTCGAATATGCACTGTCATCCTGAGCATTAGTTGCTCTTACTTGGTAAAAATATGCTGTATTTGCTTCCAGGTTTCCATCCATAAAAGTCGTTACATTCGCAGCTACATTTCCAACTTCTACATAATTTGTATTCGTCCAAGTTGATCGTTCTATAATAAATGCAGTTTCATTGTTAGAATTATCTTCCCAATTTAGTTCTGCTGCGGTTTGAGAAATTGCCTCTGCCGTTAAATTAGTCGGCGCTGCTAATTCTTCTACCTCACATTCATTATCTATTTGTGCAGCTACTTCTGTTCTAATAGTTGAAAATTGTGGATAAAAACTAGCGCCAGGGCATTCTGTTGCACAGCCATCCTGATGTCCGGAAATTCTATTCAAGTTCAATCCTGAACTAGCATGAAAAGCCATCTCTAACGGATCGGCATCTATATCACAAATTTTCCAAGCCAATAAATCATTCAATACTCCTTTTGCATTATCCGTTGGAGTTATATTCGTAAAATCCCCCATCATACAAACTCCCATTGTTCCTCCGTTATTTCCACAAAAGTGAGCCCCTCTAACATTATCACCACGGCCTTCATATAAAACACCATTTGGATCTATTAAATAGTTGTAGCCAATGTCATCCCAACCATTTACATTCACATGAAAGTCCCAAATACTTCTAACTACTCCAGCCCAATCAGAACTACTATTCACCCCAGCAGAATGATGGACGATAAGATGCGTAACATCCGTAATAGTTGGGTTAGTAATCTCTGGACAATTCCCTGCAGGGCACCAGTCATCCCGATCTTCAAAATCTGGTTGAGGGCAAGTACAAACAGCTCGGTTATTAGCTTGCATTGATTCATTCCCTGATTTATTTTTAAGAGAACCAGGATTGTAAAAATGCAAATCTAATTTTTGAACTAAGGCTTGAGATCCTTCTTCAAAAATAATTTTCACATCCAACTTATCAACATCGTTATCAACAAATGTTAGTTCACTGATGTGGCGATAATCTTTTTTATCGGAGTGAACATCTATACTAATTTTTTGCCATCCTAGATTTGTATTTCCCTTTTTAAAACGAACCCATAATTGGTTGTTTTCTGAATTCCAATTTTGTGCTTCCCATACAACTGAAAATGCAAGGAAGGAAGACAACTCTGTTAAAGGCACCGGCATATTATAACGTACAAATTCTGCAGTCTTTTTTATTCCTGTGGAACGGATACCGTTGTTTGTATTTTTAATTCCATTTAGCTCGCTGGAAGCAAATTGAGTAATGGTCAATACATCTCTTTCAGGTGCTTTTTCCTGAGCATGTGCGAATACTGTTATTAAAAAAAGAACAAAGGTGATGATGGGGCTTTTCATAATTCTGGGATGTATTTAAAAGGGGTATATAAAAATAGTACTGTTGATTTGCCTAAGGTTTAAGCTTCTCATTATTCGCATGTCGGGAAGCATCTCGAATTGTTTTCTTATCCAGGTTTTTCACCAAAGCTTCTGAAAGGTCTATTCCTGTTTGATTGGCCAAACAAATAAGAACAAAAAGAACATCTGCCATTTCATCAGATAATTTTTCCTTTGCATTTTCTGCGTCTTCTTCTTTTTTGAAGGATTGTTCTCCATAAAGACGGGACATAATACGCGCTACTTCCCCAACCTCCTCTGTTAGGATTGCCATATTCGTTAGCTCATTATAATAACGTATCCCTACAGTATTGATCCAATGATCTACATTCTTTTGCGCATCTTTTATTGTCATAAAATTTTATTTCCCATTTATTGTGATGAATGAATGACCTCACATATATTTCTTGATCATCTGTTGAGTTATTTTAAAATCAAATTATCTAATTTTTATCCAATAATTATTCGATTCTAGATTAGAATAGTTTGCATACCTAACTTTCTTCAATGAAAATCAAATTATCTACCAGTAAAAATAGCACTACACCCTCTCTTTGCTATCTATTATAATAGTAACCGGACCATCATTTAACAATTCAACTTTCATATCTGCTCCAAAAATCCCTCGTTCCACTTTTATGCCACCAATGAATTCCAACTGCTTCAAAAAAGTCTCATATAATGGTATCGCGATATCCGGTTTAGCTGCTTTTATATAAGAAGGTCGGTTTCCTTTTTTGGTACTGGCATGTAAAGTGAACTGGCTAATGACCAATAATCCACCATCCACATCTTTCACCGATTTATTCATTACACCTTCTTCATCATTGAAAATCCGTAGATTGGTAATCTTATTACACAGCCACTCTATATCACTGATTTCGTCTGTTGGCTCTATACCTAATAGTATAAGTAGTCCTAAATCAACTTTTCCTTCAATTACATTATCTACAGTAACTGATGCTTTCGTTACTCTTTGAATGACAACACGCATTTTGTTTATTTTTCTTATTAAGTAAAGCTCACGAAGCCAATTCTTCATGTAATTCATCTGAACTATATCCTACTATATCCACCTTCTGAGAAATGGGATAACATCTCAATTCACCAAGCTCTACTTCTCTGACTATTTGAAACACATCATCCAAATTCACTTCATCCAACCACAAATCTTGCAAAGCTGAACTCTTTAGTATCAAAGGCATTCTATCGCTAACATCCGCAGCAGCTCCTGCCGCTGGTTTTGTAATAATGGAAAAACTCCTAATCTTCTTCCCTGATTTCTCCCACTCCTCCCAAACACCAGCCATAACCATCAAAGACTGATCAGCATTCACAATTCGAAAAGGCCATTTTTTCAATCCATCTTTTTTCCAGGCATAATAACTATCCGCCAATACCAAACATCTTCGCTTCCTAATCGGAATACGAAGAGAACTGGAAGTATTAATCCCTTCTATTCGTGCATTGATTAATTTTCCATTGTTCGCTCCATTATAGGAGGTTTGTGGAATCAAGCCCCAAATCATCGCCTCCAACTTTCTAGGTTGCTCATTGGTTATTACATATGCTTGGTCACAAGCAGAGATGTTATAACTGGATTTTAGTGCAAAATCTGGAGAGAGACTAAATTGAGCTGCGATGGTCTCTTTATTTGCAGTTAAGGAGTAACGGGTACACATGGTATTTTAATATGACAAAAATTAAACATACTTTTATTTTGTATTGTAATTGGGGGTTTTACTAATCAAAATGGAAGTTACTAATTGCTTTAAACATATCGGTAAAGTGCACTGTTTTTTCCACAATCACTGTTAGTAAGTGTTGGTAACTACGTGAAAAACCACAATACTTATCCACACTTACTAAGAATTTTAATTTTACATATATAACATTACCTCTGTTTCACTAAAAAATGTCAATAACCACCATAGTTACTGACATTGCTTATCGAGTTTTCAGAAGTTGTTTACAAAATAGTTTTCCTATTAATAACTTACCAACAGCTTGTTTATAATTAGCTAATAGCCTGATAAACATAGCCTTTCGTTGTGAAATGACTGTGGAAAACCTATGTGAAAACCTTAGTAATCAATTGACCTAATTAAATCCACTTTTTTTATCTACATATTAACACCCTTGATGATGATAAAAAAAGAAAAAAAAATTAATCAATGAAATATACCAGAGATCAAAAATGTGTAGAACTCGAAACGAAAGGGCTTGATCGAAAAACTTTGACGATCGGGATAATCAAGTTCGCTGACATTTTTTGATCGCGAAATTTTGCGTTGAAAAGTTAGAATTGAAAATATCATGGAAACAAGTAACAATGTTTATGTGATGTTATATGTCATTCCAAGAAATCAAAAAACAGAATCGTTGTTGTGGGCATTCTTACTATAGCTGAACATTATTCAAATAAGGATGCTCCTCTTCTCATTCTGAGCGAGCGAGGCACGAACGAGTTGAAGAATCTTTGACCCAACTATTACTAAGCCTGATTAACTTCTTGAGCTAGACTCTGTTTCTTTGTAATATGGTTTGTTCATTATAAGTAACCTTCATTCTGAAATCAGGAGTTATGAACAATTAGCCAACAGAGAAAATCATTTTTTTTTAACGCTTAGTTTAAATCTTATACTAAATGGGATTAAAATTCTTAGAACAAGATCAAATTGGTAAAATCGTTAAGGTGTGGTTAATAATAGGAATCGTCATGGTTTTTTTCCAGGTGGTCGTTGGAGGGATTACCAGGCTAACTGGTTCTGGCCTATCCATCACCAAGTGGGAAATCGTTACAGGGACATTACCGCCTTTAAATGCTGCTCAGTGGACTTTTGAGTTTGATTTATACAAAGAGACGCCTCAGTATAAGAAGATCAACGATGGGATGTCTATGAGCGAATTTAAGTTCATTTACTTTTGGGAATACTTCCACCGGCTTTGGGCTCGAACAATGGGCTTTGTCTTCTTAATCCCCTTTTTCTTCTTTTTATTCACAAAAAAACTGTCGAAAGTGTTGGTAAGGGACTTATCCATTGTGTTTGTGTTGACGATTTTTGTCGCCTCACTTGGATGGATCATGGTTGCTAGTGGATTAATTAACAGGCCCTGGGTAAATGCTTACAAATTAACTTTCCATTTGTGTTCCGCACTCATCATGTTCAGCTACCTACTTTGGACAACTTATAAGGTATTTTCCCCAAAAAGAACAGTTATTAACAATTCTGTGTTAATAACTGGCTCTAGAGCCTTTCTTTACGTTTTAGCCCTTCAAATTTTTCTCGGTGGAATCATGTCTGGAATGAAGGCCGGATTGTTCTTCCCAACTTGGCCAGATATGAACGGAGTCTACTTACCTGATACGTTATTAACAGCAGCAAATTGGAATGTGGATAACTTCGTGTTTTACGATACAAATACTTTTATGCCTGCTTTTATTCAGTTCGCCCATCGAGGTACAGCTTACTTATTGATAATCATAGGATTAACAATGTTGTTTAAATTAAGAAAAAACAAGATACCCACATTTTATTTGCGAAATGTTTATATGTTGATAACTATGTTGGTAATCCAAGGAGCCCTTGGAATATTGACACTTATCAACTGTAAAGGAAGTATTCCAGTGGGCCTAGGAGTATTGCATCAAGCCGGTGCTTTGATTCTATTAGGTATCACCTTATTGTTGGTTTATAAAACCCCTAAAAGGAGTTATTAACAATATGTGGATAAGTTTGTGAGGAACGTGGAAAACCCAGTGTTTACGGGGCTTTTTCCATTTTGAAATGCGACATAATGACCTAATTATCCATCCTTTACTGTACTTTTGAAATCTCTACCAAAGCTTATGGAAAAACCATGATTTTCTATTTGCCGTATCACGTTGTTCAAATATGATATTATTGCTTACTTTTGTGAAAATGTCCTATAACGAAATTCTTATCATTTAAACATGCAGCACACACTTAAGAAAGAAGAAAATTTTAAATACTTAGAGATTGGAGATGGAGAAGAAGTTCTAATGTTGCTTCACGGTCTCTTTGGAGCTCTTAGCAACTTTGAAGGAATAATCAAGCACTTTAGCAAGAGCCATAAGGTCGTGGTACCAATGCTACCCATTTTTGAATTACCAATCAGAAAAGTATCCGTTTCTGGCTTGGTAGATCACGTTGCGAAATTTGTAGACTACAAAGGCTTTGATAAAGTCAATGTCTTAGGAAACTCACTCGGCGGCCACGTTACTTTGCTCTATGGTCTGGCTCATCCTGAAAAGGTGCAATCACTTACCTTAACGGGGAGTTCTGGTTTGTTTGAGAATTCACTAGGCTCTACCTTTCCTAAAAGAGGAGATTATGAATTCATCAAGCGAAAAACACAGGATACCTTCTACGATCCAGAAATTGCGACTAAAGAATTGGTCGATGAAGTTTTTGATACGGTGAATGATCGCAATAAAGCCATTAGAGTTGTTGCTACTGCGAAATCTGCGGTTCGTCATAACCTTGGTGATAAACTACACCAAATAAAAGCACCTACTCAGTTGATATGGGGACGTGAGGATAATGTAACGCCTTTGTTTGTTGGGGAGAAATTCAACGAACTCATTGCTGGCTCTAAGCTTTCTGTTGTTGATGCTTGTGGGCATGCTCCTATGATGGAGAAGCCGGATGTGTTTAATGAAATCTTAGAGGAATTTTTGCTGAGTGTTTCTAGCAAAAGAGAATAAGAAATATTTCTCGATTAAAAAAAGAGTCGCTATTTGATATATCAAATAGCGACTCTTTTTTTAATCGTTTGTTTTTAACTGCGACTTAATTAGTACCACCAGATTCTTTAACACGTTTTTGCTCTTTCTGCATTAGATTAGGACGATCTCTTTGCTGACGTTTGAACAACTCAAAACGGTTAATTTGCTGTTGTGGTGGAAAGTAGTTATTAGCAGTGTCCGTATCTGCTGTTTCTAGAAAAGGATCTAAAGTAATTTGTTTCACCTCTTTTTGAGTGATGAAAACTTTAGAAACCACATGGTGATTTTTTAACCAAATTTCCGCAGGTATTCTTTTCACTTCTTTCGTTCCATCCATGAATTCCATTTCAACTATAAGTGGCATAACTAAGCCCCCTATGTTTTTAAATGTCATTTCGTAGTAATGTGAACCCGATTGCAACAACGTCTTTTCTTCATCAGATAAACTAGATAAATACTTATTATATTTTTTTCTATCTGAATCGTTAGTTTTGAATTCATCGTACATATTGTAGAAGTCGTACAATGAGGCATCTTTTTCAGCTCTTGTTTGCGCAATCTCTTTTTCGTTTCGAATGCTATTGATGGTTCTAGGCTCGTTTTCTTTTTCTTGTTTTCTTGCTGCCATTTCTATATCAGGGTTTTTAGAATCAACCTTATACCAGTTGACATCTTCAATAGCGATGTCTACATGATCCGTTGTATAAAACCAACCTCTCCAGAACCAATCTAAGTCCACGCTAGAGGCATCTTCCATGGTTCGAAAGAAGTCTGCCGGTGAAGGATGTTTAAATGCCCAGCGACGCGCGTAGGTCTTGTAAGCGAAGTCAAATAACTCCCGGCCCATAACGGTTTCTCGAAGAATGTGCAGACCCGCAGCAGGCTTTCCATAGGCATTATTTCCAAATTGAAATATAGATTCAGAGTTGGTCATAATTGGTGTCAATTGAGTTTTATCGGTTTTCATGTAATCTACAATGATAGAAGCTGATCCTCGACGAGAAGGGTAGTCTCTCTCCCACTGCGCTTCTGCTAAAGTTTGTGTAAAAGAATTCAAACCTTCATCCATCCAAGTCCATTGGCGTTCGTCAGAGTTGACAATCATTGGAAAATAATTGTGACCAACTTCGTGGATGATTACGCTGATCAAGCCGTATTTCGTTCTTGCAGTATAAGTTCCATCAGCCTCTGGCCGGCCACCGTTGAAACAGATCATAGGGTATTCCATTCCAATACGATCAGTGTGAATTGACCAGGCAACTGGATACGGATAATCGAAAGTATAATGGGAATACCATTTCAAAGTATGCGCTACAGCTTTAGTAGAATATTTTTCCCATAATGGATTTCCTTCTTTAGGATACATAGACATTGCCATAGATATTTCTCCATTACTCATTGGAACACCCATCGCATCCCAAATAAATTTTCTGGAAGAAGCAAATCCGAAGTCACGAACATTCTTTGCTTTAAATGCCCAAGTTGCTTTTTTATTTGATTTCTTCTTCTCCGCTTTGCGGGCTTCTTCTTCGGTTACAATAAATACCGGTTGCTCTCTTTCTTTTCTAGCTTTATCTAAACGGCTTATTTGTTTATCAGTCAAAACATCTTTTGGGTTTTGAAGTATTCCAGTAGCAGCAACCATATGATCCGCAGGAACGGTAATGTTTACTTCATAATCTCCGAAGGCTAATGCGAATTCTCCACTCCCCAGAAACTGTTTATTTTGCCATCCTTCGACTTCATTGTAAACGCACATTCTTGGAAAGAACTGAGCTATGACATATAAGTAATTGTCATTTTCATCAAAGTATTCATATCCAGATCGACCTCTATCTTTTGCTCTGTTGTTAATATTATACCACCATTTTATGGAGAAAGAAGTTTTAGATCCAGAAGTTAATGTCTTTGGCAAATCAATCCTCATCATGGTTTTATTAATAACATAGGAGAGTGGTTTCCCAGATATATCTTTTACTTCCTGAATTTTAAAACCTCCATCAAATTCAGGAGTTAAGCCTTTTAATTGCCTCGGAGACATTTTTTCTGAGATGGAATTATTTTTAATGATATAAGAATCAGAATCTGTAGCGCGTACATTTTGATCTAATTGGAGCCATACGTAATCTAGAGGATCTGGAGAGTTATTGTGATAGGTAATGGTTTCAAAACCACTTATTGATTGCTTCTCATCGTCTATTTCGATATCCATTACATAATCAGCTTGTTGTTGCCAATATTCATGTCCTGGTGCGCCTGAAGCAGTTCTATATACATTAGGAGTTGGAAGTTCTTGACCTAGTTGACGGAACTTGTTTTTATTGATATTCTCTTCTTGTGAGAATAAATTTGGTATTGAACCACATAGGAAATAGAGAAGGAGTAGAAGCAGATTCTTTGTACGCATGTGTTATTTGTTGAATAAATTAAAGATATGTTCCCCGTGGAACATTTGAAATAATATAAATTTATGATTTGGAAGATAGAGCTAAATGTTCCCCGTGGAACACAACCAAAATCAAGCTCGAATATAGGAATAATCCTTGTGAAAAGAATAGACCTTATATGTTACTATCCCATCTTTGTCAAAGTCCACAGATAACAAAACAAAAGCCTAAATATTTATTTCAAATACTTAGGCTTTTGTTATAAACAAGATTATAGAATCTTAAAAATGCTTCATCAGATATTCTTTAAATAGATTAAAATCGGGAGCCATCAAAGTTGCTTCCTTTTTCTTGTTAGCTAAATTTGCTAATCGCTCAGGTATATCTACTTTTATTTCTAAAGTCTCTTCAACTACATCTAAAAACTTAGAAGGGTGAGCAGTTTCCAAAATAATTCCCTGAGCATCTGAATTTTCATTCAAGTAGGCTTCCCATGCTAATAAACCAACAGCTCCATGTGGTTCAAAAATATACTTATCAAATTGGCTATATGCTCGTTTCATAGCCTTCTGAGTAATATTATCATCAAAACTATATCCGGATATATCTTTTTTCATATTGTTCCACGGGGAACATTCTAAAGATACCGGAGCTTTCGTATCCATATAAAGTGAAACCATTCTATAAAAATTAGAAGGATTCCCAACGTCCATTGCATTTGAAATAGTAGCTATAGAAGGCTTAGGATTATATTCTCCAGAAGATAAATAAGAGGGAACAATATCATTTTTATTAGTAGCTGCAACAAAATGAGCAATCGGCAAGCCCATTCTTTTAGCTAATAAGCCAGCAGTAAGATTTCCAAAATTTCCAGAAGGAATAATGAAGACGGGAGCCTTAGGATTTTTCCCGAGTTGTTTATATGCTTCGAAGTAATAAAAGGATTGAGGAATAAGACGAGCTATGTTTATAGAATTTGCAGAAGATAAACGAATGTTATCCGTTAGAGATTTATCTAAAAAAGCTTTCTTCACTAAGGCTTGACAATCATCAAAAGAACCTTCAACCTCTATAGCAGAAACATTTCCACCAAGAGTAGTTAATTGTTTTTCCTGTAAAGGACTAACACGACCGGAAGGGTAGAGGATAACTACTTTTATTCCCAGTGTATTATAAAAACCGGCGGCCACTGCCCCACCAGTATCTCCAGAAGTCGCTACGAGTATGACTAAGTCTTTATCTTCTCCTCTGTTGAAATATCCCATCAACTGCGCCATAAAGCGAGCGCCAAAATCTTTAAAAGCTAAAGACGGTCCATGGAAAAGCTCTAGCACCGAAGTCTGTTCATCAAGCTTTATTAAAGGGGCAGGAAAATTAATTGCTGTCGAAATAATCTTTTTCAAATCTTCTTCAGGAATAGATCCCTCGAATAAATGCTCAACTATCTCATAGGCTAATTCAGAGAAAGTTAATTCAGGAAGACGTTCAAAAAAGGAGGATGGTAAAGAAGAAATGTTATCTGGAACAAACAAACCATTGTCATCTGGAAGCCCTTTTAAGACGGCCTCTTTGAGCGAAAATAGAACTTCCGGGTTCTTTGTACTATAAAGTTTCATAGGATATGAATTACAATTAAATTAAAACAGCACCTTCGTGATTAATTCCGGAAAGGAAAATCGTGCTACTAATATTTAGATTTTTAAATACTTCTCGCATAGCATTCCCTGCATTCTCTGCAACAAAATTATTCGGACAAATGGCAAAGATAGATGGTCCTGCTCCTGAAATACTACAACCGAATGCGCCGGCCCTCATAGCTGCTTCTTGAACTTTATAAAAGCCTGGAATAAGCTGAGCACGCTGTGGCTCAATCACCACATCTTTTAAAGAACGTTGCAAGAGTTCTAGATCTCCCTTGAACATTGCTGTAACCAAACCACCAACGGAGCCGGTTTGTTTAATCATTTGTTTTAACGTTATTTGATCGCTTAGAATGGATCTGGAATGCTTGGTAAGGATTTCTATTTTAGGATGCACTACGGCCACCTGAAGGCCTTTAATGGCGGGCAGACGATGAACATCTAAGGTCTCGTTATCTCGGATTAAAACAAAACCTCCGAGTAGGGAAGGTGCTACATTATCGGCATGGTAAGCACCATCTGCAATTTGTTCTCCCAACACCGCAAAAGGAAGCATTTCTCTTTTTGTCAATGGCCGTCCCAATAATTCATTGACCGCCATTACCGCCCCCGCAGCACTCGCAGCACTAGAACCAAGTCCAGAACCAAAAGGCATCTTTTTATGAATCTCCATTTCAATCCCTCTTCCAGTTTCTCCCAGATGTTCCAACATTTTCAGCGCTGCAAAACCAGCCGTATTTTTTTCAACATCATAAGGTAACTTTCCACCTGAAATTCTGGTAATTTTAAGACCCGGATTGTTAGAAAATCGGACAAATATTTCATCACCTGGTTTCTCCAGGGCTAAACCCAATATGTCATATCCACAAGCTACATTAGCTACAGATGCAGGAGCAAAAACTTTTAAACCTACCTTATTCATATTTGTAATATATTGATAGTCAGTTAGTTACGTAAATTATTTCCTAATTTTATTACTTCCGCAAATACTCCGGCGGCAGTAACCTCAGCTCCAGCTCCAGGACCTCTAATTACTAAAGGACGTTCATTGTATCTTTTGGTCGTAAAAACAATCATATTATCACTTCCGGAAAGACTGTAGAAAGGATGATCGGCCCCAACAGCTCTCAAACCAATATTGGCCTTACCATTATCGAGTGTAGCGACCATACGAAGTACTTTATTCTCCTTAGCCGCATCAGATTGCAATTTTGCAAAAGTATTGTTATTTTCTTTTAAAATCGAAAAGAAAGTTTCTACATCTTTTGCTTCGATACAAGCATCTGGTAGCATTTGCTCAATAACGACATCTTTTGCTTCTAAAGGAATTCCAGATTCTCGTGCGAGTATAATTATTTTTCTACGGATATCAACACCCATCAAATCAATTCGTGGATCTGGTTCTGTATAACCTAATTCCTTAGCTTTTTCCACAATAGCGCTAAATTCCTCTGATCCGTCAAAACTGTTGAAAATAAAGGACATTGAGCCAGAGAGAACACCTTCAATCTTTACAATTTGGTCTCCACTGTGGATAAGATCATGCAAAGTGTTGATAACTGGGAGGCCCGCTCCAACGTTTGTTTCATACAAAAACCGAACGCCACGCTTCGCCGCAATCTTTTTCAAACGCAGGTATTGCGGATAAGAAGAAGAAGTTGCGATCTTATTAGGAGTAGAAATAGAAATGCTGGAATCGAGGATGGATTCGTATTGATTGGAAACAAGCTCACTAGCGGTATTATCTACAAAAATGCTATTGGCTAAATTGAGCTTTTTCATTTCTTGAACAAACCCACCGATAGAAGCTGTTTGGTCAGAGGCCATTAAATCTGTTTTCCAATCATCAAGATTAATTCCATTGGTATCAAAAAGCATTTTTCGACTATTAGACAAACCAACGATTCTTAGTTCCAGGGATTGATGCTTCAATAGGTAAGCAGCTTGCTGACGAATTTGCTTTAGTAGGGTACCGCCGATCAACCCAACACCAGCAATAAAAAGATGTAAAACTTTAGTTTTGGAAAGGAAGAATGCCTCGTGTAAAGCGTTTAATCCTTTTTGCTCATCAGCTCTGTTGATAACTACGGATACATTTAACTCGGAGGAACCTTGCGCAATTGCTATACAGTTTACTCCATTTTTACCTAAAGCAGTAAACAATCTACCTGCAATTCCAGGATGGTACCTCATATTCTCTCCAATAATGGCAACTACAGATAATTCGGTCTCTAATTTTATGGGCTCTACACTTCCTTCTTTTAGCTCAAACTGGAAAGTTTCTTCAACTATTCTTTTGGCCTTCTTAGCTACTTTAGGCATTACTGCAAAGGTTATAGACGATTCAGAAGACCCTTGAGTAATAATGACAATATTTATTTTGGCCAAAGCCAATGCATTGAATAATCGAGCAGCAATACCTGGAATACCGAAAAGGCCAGAACCTTGTAAGGTCATCAGGGAAATTTCATTTATGGAAGAGATCCCACGAACGGCACGTCCATTCATTTTTACTTTGGCGGAGATATGTGTTCCTTTGAATGTGGGGTTAAATGTATTTTTGATATACAAAGGAATGTTCTTATTTAAAGCAGGTACTAAGGTTGGTGGATAAATAACCTTCGCTCCAAAATGAGACATTTCCATCGCTTCCGCATAACTCATCTCCGGAATGGTAAAAACCTTCTGAACTTTCCTTGGATCGGCAGTGAGCACACCATTAACATCTGTCCATATTTCAATACAATCTGCGTCCAAAGCTGCCGCTAAAATAGCAGCGGTATAATCAGACCCCCCTCTGCCTAAGGTCGTCGTCAAACCTCCTTTTGTAGAACTGATAAAGCCAGTTACGATTTGAATTTCAGGATTTTCTCGGTAATGTTTTGCTACTAACTCATCGGTTAGCTTAGAATTAACCTTTGCAACACCAAAAGAAGCGTCGGTTTTAATCACCTTTCGTGCATCCAAAAAGCGAGCATTTATTCCATTTTGCTGACAAGCTATGCTTATTAGATAAGCAGAATTTCGTTCGCCGAAACTAGTCACATAATCCATAGCTCTTGGTGAAGCTTCCCAAAGTAAGAAAATGCCCTGTAAGAAATTACGCAGGTTGTTTTCGTTTTTTTCTAAAGTGGCGAGAGCTGTTTTCAAGTACTCACCAGAAAGTAAATACTCAGCAGCTTCTCGATGACGTGCACAATAGCTTTCGAATTCTTCTAAGTAGTCGTCCTTTCCTTTGGAGGCTAACTTACTCATATTGATCAAGGAATCGGTGACACCACCAAGAGCAGAAAAGACAACAGTAAATTGTTCTCCATTTTTATAATAGCCGTTGAGAATGTCTATAACAGCTTGAATACGTTCTGGTTTGGCTACTGAGGAACCACCAAATTTGAGTACTTTCATAACGTAAGGTAATTATGTAATTTTGAGGAAGCCATTGTCAATGACTTCTTGGTATTTTAATACGGAGTATTTCTCCTTTAGATGCTATACTTTACTGGTTATTATTTCAAGAAAGGATGAAAAGGACTATAAAATGCAGAAAGGTCAAAACGCGAGCGTCTATTCACTAGCTATCTGACTATTCTTTTTTTTCAAAACGGGCGATATAAAAATCCTCTTTCTGAGTCATCAATTGCTGGTCTTCTTCCGTTTTATCTTTATAACCCATAAGATGCAAGCTCCCATGAATCAGAACCCGAAGCAGTTCTTTCTCAAAAGAAGCGCCAAATTCGGTAGCATTTTCTCTAACTCGATCTATACTGATGAAAATATCTCCTTCAACAGGTGCTCCCGCACGAGCATTTGAAAATGTAATGATATCCGTTAAGGTATCGTGATTCAAATACTGAACATTGATTTTATGTAAATAGACGTCAGAACAGAAGATATAGCTCAAAGCAGTAACTTCTTTTTGCTCTTGTTGATAAGCGTCGAGCAACCACCGAATAATGGATTCTGAATTTTCCAATTCGAATTCAATTTCTTCTGAGAAGAAATCAATAATAAGGTTATGGTCAGAATGTGAATCTGATGACATGCCGCGAAGATACTAGTGAAAGAGAAAAGAAAAAGAATTGGGCTTTAAATATTGAATTTTATTTCGATGGTTCTGCCATCATCATGGAAAACCACATCGTCCGAAAGTTGCTGCATTAAAAATACGCCACGGCCACCAATTTTCAATAAATTTTCAGGAGCGGTTGGATCTGGTAAGGTTTCATAATCAAAACCAATTCCCTCATCAGAAACGAGAAAGGCCATTTGGCTCTGTAATTTTTTTGATTGTACGCGAACCAGCTTAGAAATATCGCTTTTGTTACCATGCATAATAGCATTCGTAACCGCCTCAGTTAGACTGATTAAAATATTACCATAAATATCCGGACTTAGTTGATATTCTTTAAATACCAATTCAACGAAAGGTTCGACCCGAGAAACATTCTTCGGATCGGAAGCTAAGGAGAGTATTTGGTGTTGTTTGCTCATAAATAAGTTGAGGCCAGTAAATTGCAAGATTATAGTATATAGTTATAATTAAATTACACTTGCATCTACGGCTAGAAATCAAATTTGTTTTGGCTAGGATTCTAAATATTCTGTTAAACAGTGTTACTAAGTTAATTCCAGTTATATAGGTTTCCTACATTTGATGTAGGTGAACCGAATGACTAAAATACTTAACTATTAAGGGTATTTGCCCAATAAGAAGGCGAAAACCCCCTACTGTTTTTTCAAGGATTTGAAGTATTCTTCTACCAAAAACTTATAATATGGCTTCAAAGATGGTGAAACCGCTTTATACATTTCAATTTCTGCCTCTCTTTTTTTGATGTATTCTTCTAAAGAAGGTGGCATCTTTCTCTCTTGTTGCGTTGCTGTTTCCGCTTTTCTTTTCTGATCGTACTCTTTTTCTCGCTCTGCTTTTTCTGCTTTGAGCAAACGAGTCATGATGTCTTGCTGACGTTTCAACATTTCATTGGTCAGTTGTTTGTTGACCAAATCGATCTCCATTTTATTCATCTGGTCGATGATTTCCTGTAATTCTTTAGTTCCTTGTCCTTTGCCTTGCTTTTCTTTTTGCAAATCACGCATGGCTTTTTGAAGAGCAGCTTGCCGAGCAGCCATTTCTGCAAATTGTTTAGAACTGCCTTTCCCCTTTCCTTTTTCCATCCCTTCTTTCATTTTCTGGAGATCTTTATTCAGTTGTCCCTGACCCTTTGACATTTTATCCGAAGGTTTTTTCCCACTCTTTCCTCCTTTGCCTCCTGGTTTATTACACATCTGATTGCCCTGCATCATACTGGACATTTGCTGCTGCATTTGATTCATTACTTCACTAAGCATTAAGGCTAAGTCATTCACATTCTTCATGGTCCGTTGCTGATTTTCGGCAGCCTGTGGCTTGTGTCTTTCTTCCAATTCATCAATACCCTCCTTCATGTTCAATTTGATATCAGTAACTTTTTCTGTTACGAAAGATTCAATTTGGAAAACACGTTTGCTCAAAGCATGCAGGCTATCTTCAATGAGTTTGAAATCGTCTTTTAGTTTGTATTGATCCTGTACCAAACCAACGTAGTACGGCGTATTAATGTTAGCAGTACTTATGCTTCCCATCAATTCTTCTTGCTCAAAAGATAAACCTAATAGATTTTCCAACAGCTGGCGAAGTGCTTCCATATCTTCTTCCATCTGTTCCATTTGCTGGGAAGCCATTTGCTGTTGCATAGCGCTGGCCATGTCTTTCATTTTTTGTGCCGCGTCTTTTTGTTTCTCAGAAGCTTTTTGTTTTTGATCCTGATTTAGAGATTCTTTACTTTCTTCCATGTCTTGATCAATGTCCTCCATTTTCTCTTCATTGTCTCCGAGATCTTGTGGATTTTCCAATTCCTCATTCTTCTTTTCCAGATCTTTCATGTCTTCCTGGATCTTATCGAATTCCTCATTGAGTTTCTCTTGTTCTTTTTCTAATTCTTCAGCACTCTTCTCCCCTTTTTCGGTTTCTTCACTAAGCTCTTCTTGCTTCTCTGCGAGTTCTTCTAATTTTTCAATAGTCTTTTCCATCTCTGCTTCTACTTCTAATTGCTTGAGTAATTCTAACATTCGATCCAACTCCATCTCCATTTCCTCATCGCTCATTTCCATTTCTTCCATCTTCTCCAAGGCTTCGTCCTTATCCATTTCCTGCATCAATTCTTCGATCTGTTTCATGAGTTCTTTCATTTCTTCACTCATGACTTCTTCGAAAAGTTCTTGTATTTTTTCCTGTTTTTCTATCAGATCTTCTTTAGGCTTTTCGAATTCTTCTTGGTTCTTAATATTCTCTTCGAAGTTTTCCTTGGCTTGGTTAATTTGCTTTTCTAGCTCTTTTTGGCGTTCTAACAATTTTTCCAATTCCTTCCGAGTTTGCCAATCCATCTCTTTTTTCTGTAGCATCTTTTCTCTAAGCTTCTTCATATCCTCTTTGATCTGCTTAGACTCTTTCAAAGATTCCTTTAGATCCTTTTTGATTTCTTCTGTATTTTTTTCTGCCATTTCTTCAAATTCTTCAACAGAAGGCTTGGCAAAAAGCATTAGATTGGTCCGAGCAGATTTACTTCCGTTGATACCATCATTATCAAAAACCTCAAAGTAATAACTGACTTCATCTCCTGGTTCCAACTCTAAATTAGCAACATCCCAGGTGTAGTCATACTGCGTTTGTTTAGCAGAAGGCTTTGCCATTTTTATGGTATTCAATTGGCCTTGTGATCCGCTTTCTTTTTTTATTTGATAATTGAAAGACAAACTCCTTAAACCATAATCATCAGAAGCATCACCTACAAAAAACAATAAAGTCTGATCAGTACTATCCTCAAACTTTTCTACTCGAATGGTTGGATGTAAATCAGGGATGACTGTAATTGCATAAGCAATAGAATCTGCATTCGGAAGATCATTGTTAGAAATAAATATTTTATAACTCTCGTCTCGAAGTGCCTTTTTCTTAAAAGTGAAAAGATCATCAGAAAAACGATTGGTATTTACGACTTCTGCTTTTCCAGAAAATTGTACCTGAATCAAATCAGTATTAGAAGAGTTGAAAACCCAATCTAGATTAGTCCCCGCAGGAACGACCATATCTCCAATATTCGCAACCGTTTCATCCTTGCGTTGCGTATAAGCAGGATAATCCATTTTGACATCAAAACCTAAAATATTTGGTTTCTTCAAAACGTGTAGATTATACGACTGAGATTCTACACCACTGGAAAAAACATAAAAATCCGTGTCTTTTTGGACATTGCTAAAACGATAAGAAAAAGAACCATCCTCTTCTTTGTTCAAACGATACTGGTAGTTATCTATGTCAATGAAAACTTCATTTGGTTGCACTGGGCCATCAATATTTACTTTCAGTAAGTAATCTTCAAACTGAACAACGGTCAAATTCTCTTTTTCAATTTCAAAAGCAAAAGGCGCCTCTTTTTCAAATTCTTGATTGTTGTTAATCAATCGGTTGGTACTGTCTTTAATAATACTTGGTGCTGCAAATAAAACAATTAGTAAAAGCAATAAGGGTGGCAAAGCATAGCGTAAGTACTTTTTATTCTGAGAAAGATTAATGGCAGTTGGAAAAGGGACAGGTTTGATTTCTTCTGTTTTCTGATTGATACCAGCCATGATTAAAGCGGCATCCGGTGAAGACCCTGCCTGCTTTTTCAATTGAAGAATATTCAACAATTTATCTTTTACATTCGTAAAATGCTCTCCAATGATTTCAGCGGCCTGCTCATGAGAAATGACTTTCCCCAAACGGAAATAGCGAAGCAAAGGCATAAATACCCAGCCAATTAAAGCAATTGTACTGATTCCTACAAAGGAAAAGAAAAGTACTTTTCGACCTGAGGTTCCAAAAAAGAACTGATGTTCTAAGAGGTTCATTAATAGAAAAAGACCGAGTATAAGTCCTACGCTATACAAAACACCTCGGATGAGTTGGTTGATATAGAACTTTCTAGTGAACTGATCCAGTTTTTCTATGAGTAGTTGATAGTTGTCTTTTGCCGCCATGTCTGTATATTCTTTACTAAGTTAATGTCTTGATTGACAGAGGTTTACCTATATTGTTGCGTTTCTTTTTTTTGTTGAAGAAAGAAACGCATAAAATTATACGCGAGTTCACGCAGGTAGTTGCCTAAATAAAACCCGAAAATAGGATATATGTTGTTACTAAAGCAAGGGTAAATTAAAGATTAACTGACATATAATCAAGCGGTTAGATGTGATTGGGAAGTCGTTAACAAGTTTGACTCAAATGTCTAGGGGAAAATAAAAAGGCGCTCAATCGTATGTAACATACAATTGAGCGCCTTTAACAATTGAAAATTAGAAGCTATATTACTTGAAATTAGTATAAATCATTTTCAATTGTCCGTTTGTTTCTTGGTTACTAATTTCCTCAATCACCGTTCCCAAAGCCGCAGCTCTGGTATTCAAAACCTCTGCCTCTGAACTACCACTAGCAGCTGTCTCTAAGTAGTGCTCCTTCAAATCAAAAATACTTTTGGTAGCAGAGAACCGCTTCCACTGGGAAATATCTTGGTTGGTAGCGACCACTCGCAATTTATCTACAGCATTATTGGCCGCATCAAAATCAACTGCCTTCACCACATTTGCATAATTTTCAAAGAAAGAGAAGGCTGCAAAGGCGTCTAGTTTGTCCCAGTTATTTTCGAAGAAAGCCAATCGAGTCTTATTTGGAATAGTGCCATAAATATTTCCAACAGCTTGAATTATATTTGAATTTTCATCAGACTCCATCTTCTTTGCATAATTTAATGCTGATAATTCATCTATTTGAGCAAGTGCTGCTAAAGAAGAAGAAACAACAGGATAAGCTTCTTTCTGATTTTCAATCGCTTTTGTCATTATAGCAATACTTGCTTTATCTCCGGCTGCACCAAGAAAAGCAATAGCAGCAGCCCGAACTTTAGAATGCGAATCATTATTGGCTAAAGTGGTTATTTTAGCTTTTACTGGAGCTGTTGCAGTTGCTGGGTTAATGTAACGCATGGCTAATTGTCTAATTCCCCAGAATTTGTCATCCAATGCTTCGACCATGACTTGCTGGGTAGCAGGTTCTGTACTTGCCTTCAAAGCATCAATAGCTTCATAACGATCTAAAAATTTTGGTGCGTTATAGAATTGGAAAACATAGTCTGCCTCTGTTTTTTTATCTCTTTTTTCCCAAAGCAAAACTCGATCAGCATCTACATTTACAAGGGTTGGTTTTTTAGCTACTTCAAAACTAAAGGCTTGCTTACGTTCTGTCACCATCACAAATTCCCTGCGTGGCTTATTGCTTTCATAAATGTCTATTGAAATAGGCAATTGGAAAATAGCAGGGTAACGATCTGGATTTTGCGTTTGTTCTAATATAACTTCTACCGTTCCATTTTCTGCACTGTAATTGTAATCAATTATTACTTCAGGATGCCCAGAAGCAAAGTACCATTGATTGAAAAACCAATTCAAATCTTCACCAGCAACTTCTTCCATCGCTAATCGTAAATCGTGTGCTTCCACCGCAGTGTAGGCATTATCTTCCAAGTACTTTTTTAGTCCTGCAAAGAAAGCATCATCGCCCAAGTAGTTACGCAACATGTGCAAAACCAGCCCGCCTTTGTTGTAACTATGTGCATCGAACATTTCCTCTTTGTCATTGTAGCCAAAGTGAATTAAAGGATGCGCACCGCCCTGTTCAACAGAACCGATATAGTTTCTCATTTCATTCAAACGATGCCGATCTGCCTCATCAGGACTATATTTATGTTCGAACCATAGGTATTCGCTATAGTTTGCAAAACCTTCATTCATCGTTAAGTTAGCCCAACTTTCACAGGTGACATAGTCGCCAAACCAGTGGTGAAATAATTCATGTGCAATGATCAATTCATTATGGTCATCAATTAATTCTCGGTTTGTTTTTTGAATAAAATCTCCGAAAATAACTCCGGTCGTATTTTCCATAGCACCAGACACATAATCTCTAACAATAATTTGGGAATACTTCTCCCAAGGATAACTTACGCCTAGCTTGTCAGAGAAAAAAGTGAGCATTTCTTTTGTATTGGAAAAAATGCCACGAGCAGAAGCTTCATATTGTGGTTCTACAAAATACTCAACAGGCTTGCCATTCCAAGTTTCTTTGATGACCGCAAACTCTCCAACGGCCAACATAAAAAGATAAGGCGCGTGGGGTAAACTCATTTTATAATAATCGGTTCGAGTACCGTCTGTATTTTTCTTACTATCTACTAATATTCCATTGGATAATGTTTTGTATTTATCTTGAACAGTCAAGGACATTTCTTGGGTGCTACGCTCATTCGGTTTGTCAATAGTTGGAAACCAACGAGAGTTCCATTCCGTTTGTCCCTGTGTCCAAATCTGCTGTGGTTTCCCCACTTCTTCTCCTCTTGGATTAATAAAAAATAAACCTTGATCAGAAGTAATGGCCGCAGAACCTCCACCTGGAAGCACTTCCGCAGGCTTGGCAGTATAGTCTATGAAAATTTGGTATTCCTGATTGGAGGGGATCATTTTACCTAAGTCAATTACGAGTTGCTCATTGTCATACTCGTATTTTAGTGGGGTACTTCGATTTGCAAAAGTAATGTTGTGAATGTCAAAACCTTTAGCATCAAGCACCAATTGATCTACAGGATAGAAATAAGGTTTTAGTGTAAGTGTCGCTTTGCCCAATACATGTTCTTTCGCCCAATCAAAACGTAAATCCAGTTTCGTGTGTATAATGTTATTTCTTAAAGTATAACTTGGTGCATACTTCGGTAAAGAAAACTCTTCTATTGTTTTTAGCTCGTTGGGTTTGTCGGCAGTGACAAACATAGTATCTAAAATTCGTTCTTCAATCTCCACAGTTGGAGCAGTGATCGTTTTTGTTTTACAAGCCATTGCGAAGAGGCAAAGGACGAGGAAAAGCGAGAGATAATTTTTCATAAAAATGGTTACTAGAATATTATTTAATGTCTGTTGTGATTCTTTTTATTTTGAGGGTAGATAGGGTTCTCTTGGTTTGCGTCCACTTACGTAAGTGGGAACTCCTGATCCGAATGCCGTCAACTTAGTGGTTTTCGGAACTTCGTGGGCAGCAAAGAGAAGAGCAAAAGTTCTGAAAGCCTTCCCTCTGAGTTCCTTAAGTTGACGACATTCACTCCTTATCCACCCTTTTCATTTAGCAGAGTAATTAATCCCTGCTCCTTTACCATATTTCTCAACAAGGTTCTTAGAAAGCAGGTCAACAATTATTCGTTTCAAAGTTGGTTTACTGATATTTAACTTAGCAGAAATTTCTCCGGATTTACAACCCGGATGAGTACTGATATAGATATAAACGGCTTTTCCTTTTGGCGATAAACTATTTTCGACATTAGAAGCTTCTAATTTCTTTTCTAACTTTTCCTGGACGTTTACTAGCGCTTTTAAAAAGAAATGAATCCATTCTGTTATGTCTTCATTAGGTCGCTGCGCCTGACAACTCCTTAAGACTCGATAGTAGTCTTTTTTGTTATTTTCAATTTCATGTTCGAAGCTGACATACTGAATCCAGTTGTAACCGGATTGTAGTAAAAGTAGCGTTGTGAGTAAACGACTCATCCGGCCATTCCCATCTTGAAAAGGATGTATGCTGACAAAGTCGTAAGCAAAGGCGGCGGATCTTATCAGTGGATGAACTTCCTTCTCGTTGTCGAACCAATTGATCAACTGCCGCATGGCGTCCTCAGTTTCATAGCCGGGTTCACTAGTTTTGAAAATGATATGCCGGCTTCCGTCTGGAAAATTTGCTTCTACTGCATTAACATGCTGTTTATAATTTCCTCGATGCCAGTTGTCCTTTTTACTATAACGCAAAAGTTGGTTGTGGAGGTTCTTGATGTTATTTTCTGTGACAATTATTTCCGGAGACGATTCTGAGATTAGATCAAGTACATTGAAATAACCAACAATTTCCTGACTGTCCCTATCTTCGATTTGATTGATGTCGATGTTATTCAACAAAGTTTCTACTTCTTCATCGTTTTTCTTCGACCCTTCTATTCGTGTAGAAGCACCAACACTCATAATAGTGGCAATGGATTTTAGCTGTTTCAAACTTTGGCCTTCTCTCTTTTCTATAACGGACCAGGAGGCATCAAAGCGGTCTATTTGGCTCATAATTCCTAACATTTGCCAATCTAGCTTTAAATCAAAATTATAAACCCTTTCTTTCATGAAGCAAATATACAATTTAAATAGAGAATGAGCCGATTTGAGCCGTAATGATTCGATTTTGAGCCAATTA
>CAZDTI010000002.1:36144-81435 GCA_964508085.1 uncultured Saprospiraceae bacterium
AGCACATCATTCAAGGATACTTTCTTATCCGTACTCTCCTTTCGCTTTCCAATAATCAAAGCACAATTTACTTGATAGTCTCCAGCTGGAAATGATTTTGCATAACTACCTGGAATAACTACGGAACGCGCTGGTACTCGACCTTTCAATACAACTGGTTTTTTACCTGTTACATCTACAATATGAGTTGACTGTGTCAATACGACCCCAGCGCCCAATACAACTTCTTCTTCAATATGAACCCCTTCCACCACAATACAGCGAGAACCAATAAAGCAGTTGTCTTCAATAATGGTTGGTGTAGCTTGCAGTGGTTCCAAAACACCTCCAATTCCTACTCCACCACTAAGATGCACATTACGACCAATTTGGGCGCAAGAACCAACTGTAGCCCAAGTATCCACCATAGTACCACTTCCAACCCAAGCGCCAATATTGACATAAGAAGGCATCATGATTACCCCTTTTTCCAGGAAAGCACCTTTTCGAGCAATAGCGTGAGGAACTACCCGAACACCTTTAGCGGCGTAGTCTTTTTTCAACGGAATTTTATCATGAAACTCAAAAGGCCCAACATCAATCGTTTTCATTTTTTGAATAGGGAAATAAAGTAGCACCGCTTTTTTAATCCATTGATTTACTTTCCACTGATTTTTTTTCTTGGTCGGTTCAGCAACTCTCAAAATACCTTTGTCCAAAAGCTTAATCACTTTCCGAATACTTTTCTGATATTTTTTCTTTTCTAACAAAGCTCTGTCATCCCAACAGGCTTCAATATTTTTTTGAAGATCTTTCATCGTTTTTTCGCATAGATTAATTAGCGGCAATATTGCCAGAATTAGAATAACAGGTTGGCATAGACTATCACAATGATTTGGTCAAAGCAAAACAACCACCGGAAGACTGCCTTAGTTAAAGCATTGAATAGTGACTTAAATTATATTTAGCTGTCCTAATTATTGTCCGCAAATGTCTGAAAAGAAATTAGAATTACTAGAACTTGTGCAATTATTTTTTTTAGCAGGTTCACTACTTAATTCGCCGGTTTCTTTTTTATGAAAATCACTGAGGTTTCTTTTTAAAAAATTGATAATATAACCACTTTCACATAATACTACACCGAAGGCTTCGGTATATAAATAATCCTTTCTATTTTACGGGACAAAGACTGAGGTTGAATTTTCACAATAGGAAAACCAACCTATAAAAAATAACAATCAAATTAATAACCATTTAAACAAATTAGACAATGGCAAACGGTAAATTATTAGGTGCAATTTTAAAAACGATTAATGAAGTACAAAATCAAAACAAAGCAAATCCAAACGAGGAAACTGCTGATCCAAATGTATTTGATTTGATAAAAGGAAAATTAAAAAACTTAGATGATAAGAATCGAGCAAAGCGAGTTTCTAAAGGAAAATCACCAAATAGCATTTTGGATATGATTAGAAAGGAAATTCAAGGGGCAAGAAGAGAAAACAAGAAGGACCCGAATGTAGCAACAGCTCCTAAATCTATTTTTGACAACATCTTGAAGAAATTGGAAGACAAACCCAAAAGACAAGCAAGTCAAGGAATCCGTCGTATTGTTGAAGACTATAACTTAGATCTTAGTCGTCTACCTCAAAATGTTGTTCAGCAAGTACAGCAGCAATACATTACGGATCGAAAAAACTTTGATCAGAAGTATGCACAAGCGATTCACGATTTGGTTAAAAAGCACTAGTGCATTAATCGACTTAGAACATAAAAGCAAATAAGAAAGCCCAAATCTTCATAGCGAAGATTTGGGCTTTTTTATTTAGAAAACTTCCTAGATAAAACGCGATAGTGGGAAGTTAACGGTTAAGAGTTAATGGTTGTTTTAATATTGACTCAAAGGCGACTCCACAAAAGTCTTCATCACTTTCAAACCAAGCGCGGTAGCCGTTCGAGAATCAAAACCTTTATCCATATAGTAATCTTCTAAACGAACTAAGGTTTGGAAATAACTCAATTTCAACGGTGTTAATAATTTACCATGTAAACCATCCTTAGCACCCCACTCATCCATCTTTGTCCAAAGGTTTTTATTCCATTGGCTAATCGCAACGTGTGCATCTTGTGATAGGTTTTTAGGAGTTAGCAATAATCGGGAACGTAAATACTGATTTGCTTTGTCTTCCTTAGCATCTGTATTGGTATTCAAATCATTTAGAATGGTTTCTAACAACTTGAATTCAGACCAATCGAAAAGTGTAATCGCATCTTCAATGGGATAACTATCATCAATAAATTCAGCATAAGGTTCGAAGGCAGCCTGCGTAGCTTTTGGATGTTCTAGGAATAACCAAGCGGGTGCAGCTACTTGTTCCGTCGCAGCGCTTTGGATGTAGCGAAGGTGTAGAATTAGTTGATTGATATTCTTATAATCGTAAGTCACCTTATAATCGAAAGGTGGTTTGTTTTCCAATTTTTTATTAGAAAAAGCCTGTGCAACCGCAGCGTTCATCAAGTCATTTACTTTTTTGCCTGCGCCATCCTGAGTAAAAATAGCATAGGCCTGATAAGCTTTAGCTACAGCTTCGTTACTATTCTTAAAAGCATGAATTGCTTTTTTCGGACTTTCATTAAGCGTGTTCACATAATGTTGTAAAATATGATCTGCAGACCGTGCTGTAAATTCTTCTTCCAAGCCAGCAAGAATAATATATTTTTTCAATTGTGCATTTGATCGTTGAATAGCTTCCCATCCCTTCTTAGTGTCCTTACCGTAGTATCCATCAAGACTATTGTTATAAACCCCTTCTTGCTTCATAAGCATTTGTAGATTATAAGCAGAATTCCTTTTGACCTTTGCACGAGTTTTAGGAACTGGAATTTTAACAACAACAGGTTTTACTATAGCTTTAGACTTTGGTTTTTTCTTTGCGACTGGCGTAGTTTTTTCTTTAGGAACAGCCTTTTTTACAGGTGTCTTTTTTACGACTGGTTTAGATTTCGGAGTGAGATCGGGTTTAGGTTCTAACCGCTCTCCAGGAGCATCATAACTTTCAGGAATTGCTACTTCTTTAGCCGTTAAAACATCTGCCTTTGGAACAGTAGTTTTTTCAACTTTCTTTTCTTGCTTTGGCGGACGAACGAATAAGCTACTGGAAGGAACCGCTCCTTTTTCTGAAATAACCTCAGGCACAGATTCAACTGAAGGCGAAGTTGTTGAAGTCAATGCTGAAGTATTGTTATAATTTAAAACTTGCCCTGCTTCGAATTCCGTGATTGGATGTAATAAAATATCATTTACGTTCTTGGTAAAAGCACCTTTAAAGCCAAGTGGTTTAATGCTATTGATGTAGTTATTACCTTCTGCGACGCTGGAAAATGGCCCAGTCAAGATTTTAACGGTATTACCTTCCAGTAAAACAAACAATTTACCAGCAGTAGCGTAATGTTGCCAATCAATAGTTTCTCCAACGTTTTTGGTAGTTAGTTGAACAACACTTGTATTCTTACCTTTGCTCAAATCGCGACGCGTAATAAAAGCATCTGGATAATTGTGCTTTTTCACCTTATCCAAGACTTTCATCGCTTGTCCTTCCGTAGGATAATCGCCCATATAAATTTGGAGCAGATTATTAATACGCTGGGCATACATAAAACCATAAGGTTTTATTTCTTCAAAATCGGAAGGATTAGCCTTGACAAAAGCACCAATGTGGATGGTAAAAGTGTAGTTCTTGGTATCTGAATTGATATTGGCAAAGGCGCTAAAAGAAAGAAGGCTCACCAATAATAAGGATAACATTTGTCTCATATGTAATAGGTATTGTTTTTTGTATCAACGTAAAGATAGTAGTGGTTCTTATACGTGGAGGCAAAATTGTGTCAAAAGGGTTTTATCTTTAGATTTTTTAAACTCTTTCAATGCAAAGATAAGGGACTATGACACAAAAAATAATTTAGATGGCTATACACTCCATCATTTAGCGAAAGCACTCTTTCTTTGGTCATTTAACTTTAACTAAATAATGGCAGCAATCCAAGTCAATTTTGTTGTTGTTACCAATTCAAACATTACACCAGAAAATAGACTAATATGAGCCAGCTGACAAATCCAGAGAACATCGCATTCTACAGGGAAAATGGATACCTTGTCATAGACAACTTCTTATCTGATGAAGATGTAAACGATTTAAGGGATTCCGCTCACCAAATTGTAGATGATTTTGATATGAATTCTTTATCTGTCTTTACTACAGAAGAACAAAGTCAGCATACTGATCGCTATTTTCTAGAAAGTGGCCATCAAGTGAGTTGTTTTTTTGAACCTGCGGCAATAGATGATAAAGGGCAGCTAACAAGGGACAAACACCTGGCAATTAATAAAATTGGACATGCCATGCATGATTTGATCCCTGTTTGGCAGCAAATTTCTTACAAAGAATCGCTATGTGCTTTCGCGAAAGCAGTAGGACATCAACGTCCCGGAATTGTTCAAAGTCAATATATCTTTAAACAACCACAAATCGGAGGAGAAGTGCATTCACATACCGATTCTACTTTTATAAACACCAAACCGCTTTCTTGCATAGGCGCTTGGATGGCACTAGAAGATGCGGATCAAAACAATGGATGCCTATTGGCGATCCCGGGCTCACATCAATTGCCCTTACAGAACCTTTTTGTTCGTACAGGAAAAGAGAATGGAACCGAATTGATTCCTACCAAAGCCGATAAGGTGACTTGGGATGAAGAAAAGTTGATTCCATTAGAAGTAAAAAAAGGAGCTTTGGTATTGCTTCACGGATCTGTGGTTCATGCGAGTACTTTGAATCAATCTAACCGGTCAAGACACGCATTTGTGTTACATTTGGCCGATTTGGCCTGTGAGTGGTCAGAGGAGAATTGGTTGCAGCGGCCGGAGGGTATGCCTTTTCGGGCTATGTAGCGTAATTTCCTCACGCAGAGGCCGCAGAGTTTTTACTATAAAACACGCAGCTCTTTTGATGCGGATTGCTCACACAGAGTTCACAGAGGCCACAGAGCGTTTAATATAAAACACGCGATTGCTCTGTGTTCTTTGTGCCCTCTGTGTGAGGAAAAACGCGATAGGTAAAAACCACACGTTAGCTCTGCGCACTCTGCGGCCTCTGCGTGAGGAAAAATATGATAGCTAAATCAAAAGGGAAAAAAAATAACAACGGATTAAACCTATGCGACATAGGCCAGTCTTATTAATGAATCTGATAAAAAGTAAACGTTTGCAAGCATCAGCGAAAGACATAACAGATCAAGAGATATTAGCACTTCTTCAGGTGGATCAAAGCGCCGAGAAGGGATTCCGAATGCTGATGCAAAAGTATCAGGAGCGCCTATATTGGCACATTCGACGAATGGTAACCGAACACGACGATGCGAATGATGTAATTCAAAACACCTTTATAAAAGTGTTCAAAAGCATCAAGCGATTTGAAGGAAAGTCGCAGCTGTATACTTGGTTATATCGAATAGCGACGAATGAAGCGATTACTTTCTTAAATAAAAGGAAAAGAAAGCAAACAGAAAGTCTGGATAACGAAGAGTCGAACAGAATAAACACACTACAATCAGATCCATACTTTGATGGCGATCACGCAACGCTATTATTACAGAGAGCTTTGGAGCAGTTGCCAGAAAAACAGAAGAAAGTTTTCAACCTTCGTTATTTCGATGAAATGAGTTACAAAGAGATGGCAGAGGTTTTAGATACATCGGTGGGGGCTTTAAAAGCATCTTTTCACCATGCCCTGAAAAAAGTACAAGCTTATTTAAAAGAACAATCAGAATAGAGGGCCAGTGCAACCCCAACCCCTAAAGAGGAGTTCCACCGCGACTTCTTGGTGAGAAAGAAGCTTGTATGAGAAAATATAAAATTTAATAAAATCATTACAATAACATAAAAATGAGTGATTCACAAAATCTTAAAGACGAACTAAAAGAGTTTGCACCTGACTTGCTCCGTATGGAAAAAAAGGAAGGTTATGAAGTGCCACCAAGATACTTCGACCGTTTGGGCGATGAGGTGATGCACCGGATGAGAACGGAGGAAAAAGAAGCTAAAGTGGCGAATCCTTCTTGGCTTACCACATTAAGCAATGCATTCCAAAGTCTCTTTCAACCACGATACGCAATGGCAATGGCCGCAGCAGCCTTATTGGTAATTGGAGTTCAACAATTTGGACCTGAGGCTGGAAGTGAAGAAGCAAACCTAACTTTCGCTTCTTTAACAGACGCAGAATACGATGCTTACTTATCTGACAATATTTTGGACTTTGAAGATGAATTGTTAGAGGAATTGGCCGGAGATGTTTCTTTTATTCCAGAAGATATTGGCGATGATGAATTAGACCAATTTTTTAAAGAGGAAGGTGGTTTGGATGGTTTAGAAGACCTATTGTTATAAAGTAATAAACCGTAACAGCTCACAACAGCACTTTGATATCAACCCATAGAACAGATCTAATATTTTAGCATTAAATAATACAAGTAAATAATACAACAATGAAGTCATTAACATCAATTTTAATCCTAGGCCTTTTCCTGGTTACTTCTTTGTCCGCCCAGGATTCTAAAAAGGAAGAGCGAATCCGCTCGTTACGAATTGCATTTTTAACAGAGAAGTTAGACCTCACACCACAAGAAGCAGAAAAATTCTGGCCGATCTATAATGAGTATGAAAAGGAACGTAGAAAACTACGTAGAGAAAGAAAAAAAACGGGAGCGACAGATGTAAACGCTGATGAAATGGTAGAAGCCTCTTTCGAACGAGACGAAAAGTTACTGAAACTAAAGCGAACGTATTATAATAAACTGAAGAAAGTAGTCTCTTCGCAAAAGTTAGTACAGCTTGATCGGGCAGAAAAAGAATTTCGAAGAAAAGTAGTGAAAGAAATGAAGCGCCGAAAAGATAAGGCGAAGCAAAAAGGAAAACAGAAAAAGTAGTGAACCATTATCTGAGGTAAATGTTTTAAATTTACCGATCAGGCGGTCTTTGTACAAGCAGGTACAGAGACCGCTTTTCATTTGTAATGGAAAGCTAATTATGACACCTACTATAAAAGCCCATCTCGCTCTATTTGCCGTAGCTCTCATTTATGGTGCTAATTATACTATAGCCAAAGAAGTACTGAATAATGAATACCTGCAGCCGCTGGGCTTCATTCTAATGCGAGTGGTTTGTGCTTGCGTTCTATTCTGGATACTTCATATCACGACCATCAAAGAAAAAGTAGAACGAAAGGATTTTGGTCTATTGGTCTTATGTGGCTTAACAGGAATAGCCATTAATCAGATGATGTTTTTTAGTGGGCTAAAATTATCTCAGCCAATTAATGCCTCGTTAATTATGACGACGATTCCTATAATGATCATCATTATAGCTCCATTACTAACTAAGGAGCGAATTACTTGGTGGAAAGCCAGCGGAATATTGGCGGGAGCTGTAGGTGCAGTATTATTAGTTGTGTATGGGAAATCGGTTCAACTAGGAAAAGAAAATTTACTAGGGGATATCTTCTTATTCATCAATGCTTCTTCTTATGGTTTATATCTTGTGCTGGTGAAAAAGTTAATGGAAAAATACAACCCCTTCACTGTTTTGAAATGGGTATTTACATTTGGTCTATTCTTTATCATTCCTTTCGGAGCTCCTCAGTTGGTAGATGTTAACTGGTCCTCCTTTCCTATATCCATTTGGTTGGCCATTGCATACGTACTATTGTTCACTACCTTTTTCGCTTATCTCTTCAATGCCTATGCACTCAAGACCCTTTCTCCGACGGTTGCGGGCATCTATGTCTATCTTCAGCCACTTTTAGCAAGCATCGTAGCCCTATGTACGGGTAAGGATGAATTGACCATAATAAAGGTGCTTGCAGGTATGCTAATTTTCCTAGGTGTTTTTCTGGTAACTCGTCAACCAAAGCCAAAAATAAGCTAAAAACGATGTCACAGATTGGCCTATCGAATCAGCTGCTTTTTAACAAAATGAACCGAAAATAATAAAACACATATAAAAAAATGCCTTTAGTGTTTAATCTTATATATTGTTGTATGTAAACGAGCGGTTTAGCTAAAGAAAAAGGAAATAAATGAAATTTATCTTACATGTTTTATTTATTTAATTTATTGATTATCAGTATATTAAGTACAATACCACTTTCTTCCTTTCCGTTCTGCTTCAAAATAAAATTGTGGAAAAAAATGCGCGCTAAAACGACATTTCTTTAACAGTTTTTTATGATATTTACTTCAAACAGAGAAGATTAACATTATGAAGCAACGTAATTTAAAAAACGAAAGTCAACTGAAAACACTCGTCGTTGAGTATGAGGTCATGTCACAACAAGGAACGGTAGGTTTCCTTGAGGAAACGGTATTTCTGGATATTGCATCGTATTATGAAAATCAGAATATGATTGACAACGCCCTTGATGCCATTTCTCATGCAATTGAGCAAAATAACTACTCTCCAATGCTTTTAGTCCGTAAAGCAGAGCTATTGTTGGTAAAAAATTGTGTGGAAATTGCAATGGGATTTTTAGACCGTGCAGAACTCCTCGCACCGGGTGAAATTAGCATCAAAATCCTCAAAATCGAAGTCATGATTAATCAGGGCCATTACAACAAAGCTTTGGTCATGATTAACGATTTGGAAGATGATATTAATGGCACCTTGGCTAGTGAATTATTTTTCCTAAAAGCACATGTTTATGAAGCAAAACGTAAATATGTTAAGATGTTTCAGGCTTTGCGTAAATCAGTAAAAGAGAATCCAAAAAATGATGATGCGCTAAAGAAGTTATGGTTGAGCGTAGAATTATCTGGCTGTTTTGAGGAAAGTGTAACCTTGCACAATGCAGTTATAGACGATAACCCATATTCTGCAATCGCATGGTACAACCTTGGTCATGCCTATCTAAAATTAGAAGAGTATTGTGACGCAGAGGAAGCGTTTGAATATGCATTTTTGAACGATAAAAATTTTGAAGAAGCTTATCGAGATTGTGCTGAAGTTCGGGTTAGAATGAAAGATTATGAGAGTGCTTTGGATTGTTATGAAGAAATGTTGACGTTGTTCAAGCCAGATTCGGCATTATTCATTAATATAGGATACTGCTATGAGCAAATGGAAAAGCTTGACTTGGCGCTCATTTGTTATGAAAAATCATTTAAGTACAGCCACCTAAACGATTGGGCATATTTTCGAAAAGGATACTGCCTTCTGCAAAGAGGAGAAATAGCAAAAGCGATTCAATGCTTGGAAGAAGCTAACAATATTCAAAAAAATAAGGTATTGTATATGAATACGCTGGCTGAAGCTTATTATAAGAATGGAGAGGAGGAAAAAGCAAATGACCTTTTTTATAAGGCAACAGGAGCTGCTCCGGATTTGTGTACCTACTGGATTAGTTATGCTCGCTTTTTGATGAATAAAGGGAAAGTAGAAGAAGCTTTAGTATTAATGAAAGAGGCAGAAATATATGCAATGGGAGCAGATTTACTCTATTGTAAAACGGCTTGTTTCTTCTTTGCAGGAAAAAGAAAAGAAGGATTTGAGGCATTGAACTCCGCATTAGGTAAAAATTACAAACTGCATTATTCTCTATTCGAACTTTGTCCTGTGCTTAAGGAAGATAGCGATGTACTCATTGCTATATCCACTTTTAAAAGTTGAAAGACAAGTCTCTATATTTGAAAAAACAAAAGCGCCACTGTGAATTACTTACAGTGGCGCTTTTGTTAGGTATCAATATTCCTAGAAATCCCTAGTCTATGGCACATTTTTTGAGTTTTTTACAAGTTAAGAAGCACGAAAAAGTGTAGTATTTCTCTGACTACACACACAACATACTAATAAAAACTTTATAGAACTTGCTCCCCTCACGGTTCTCTATTTTGTAATCGTTTTGCAAACTGAATATTATGAGTAAACTAAAGAAAATAGCCACAAGTACGTTTTTCAATAAGGTCGGGGTACTTTTTTCTGTTCTTGTCTTATTGTTATTAAGCTCTTGTGGGCGAGATGACGATACTGTTATTCTCGAAGACAAAGAAGAGTTTAACGCAGAGGAGCTTCAGGCCATGAGCTCTTTTTTGGAAGAATCTATAAATGATAATTCCTCATTTATAGTCCTTAATCCTCAGGCAACTTCTGAAATGGCCGCTTTTTATGAATATTTAGATAGAATTTATCAGTCCTTAGTCAACACGGAAAGAGTAACCAATCGAAACAAATTTAACTGGGTTATTCATGTACTTCAAGATGAAGAGTCGGAAAATACATTTATTACTCCTGGAGGTGCTATGTATATTACAACTGCAATGTTGAAAACGATTCGGACCGAGCATGAATTGATTAGCATTTTGGCTCACGAAATCTGTTATGCCGACAATGGTTTATTATTGGAAAAACTAAAATTGGATTATGATGGAACGGTTTTGTTCCAAGTAATCAATGGACAGAACCCAAGTGAGTTGCCTGAAATGGCTGCAAGTTTAGAGAACATTTCTTTCACAGAAGAGGAAGTTATGGCAGCAGATAGCTATGCGGTGGACATTATTTGTGACTTCTTATATGACCCACATGGGATGCGAGATTTTACAAAAAGGGCTATTGGTAATGAACTACAATTAGATTGGATGGATAATAGACCAGGAACAAAGGATCGTACAAAATTGATAGAACAAGCGGCAGCTGGCTGTGGGCCTGGAGGAACTTTTGAAGATAGGTACCAAGATTTTTTAAAGAAATTGCAATGACAATACAATGGTACACTTGATAAAAAGCCCCATGATGATTCAATCATCATGGGGCTTTTCGTGTTAGGGTTCAGAGAATAATAAAGTGCTAATTATTTAGTTAAGAAAGGTAGAATAAATACTAGGAAGTTTTTAAAATTTCTTTATTGCTCTTTTCACTTTGTTGATTAGCCAATACTGCCGCTCCAATAATTCCCGCGCTATTTCCCAATCGAGCAGGTATAACTTTGGTCCCAACTGTAATGTGTTTTTCAATTTTTTCATAATACTTACTACCTCCTCCTCCAAGAAAAATAGCATCAGGGGAGAATAATTTATTTACTTCTGATAGATACTGGTTAAGTCGCTTGCCCCAAGCCTTCCAGGAAAGATCTTCTCTTTTTCTCGCTACATTGGAAGCATAATGTTCTGCAATCATTCCATTCAATTGAAAATGCCCGAACTCTGTATTGGGGACTAAACGACCTTCGTGAAATAGCGCTGAACCAAGCCCAGTACCAATGGTGATCATGAGTACTGTTCCTTTTTGATATTCTTCGTTAGCTCCAACACCATAAGCCATTTCGGCAAGACCAGCAAGATCGGCATCATTTGCAATGGAAACGTCTTGATTGGTAATATTACTTAATAGTGATTTTACATCCGTTCCGATCCAAGACTTATCGATATTGGCTGCGGAGCGTGCGTATCCATTTTTTATGATGGCAGGAAAACCACAACCAATAGGACCGCTGTAATCAAACTCTTTAACCAGTTGTGCAACTACTTTGGACACGGCACTTGGTGTCGCTGGGGAAGGCGTTACTATTCGAATACGATCAGTGCTAAACTTTCCTTTATTGATATCTACAATAGCTCCTTTTATACCAGAGCCTCCAATATCTATCCCTAAAATTTTCTTTTGACTCATAATCTGACTAGTCGTTAATTTTTCATTGTTATTCAGGCAGTTACTTAATTGCTTTGATTTTCATTTTTACATCTTCCACAGGTCGATCACCAGGAGCAGTTTTTGTTCGTGCGATTGCATCTAAAACATCTAATCCTTCAATGACTATTCCGAAGACAGTGTACTCTTTGTCAAGATGAGGTGTACCGCCTAATGTCATAAAAGTATTGCGCTGTTCTTCGTTGTAGTTTAAGTCTTTTTTAGCTTCTACTAAATCCAACTGCTTAGCAGAAAGCGGTTTGCCATGCACAAGATAGAATTGGCTCCCCGAAGATTTCTTCTGAGGGTTAGGTGTTCTGGCTGCGGCCAAAGCCCCTCTTACGTGGACTAATGAGTCAACAAATTCAGCAGGAATTTGATAGCCTGGTCCTCCAGATCCTAAGCGCTTTTTAGCAGTAGCACCTTTAGACTCCGGATCGCCTCCCTGAATCATAAAGCCATTAATGACTCGGTGAAAAAGAAGATCGTCATAAAAGCCCTCTTCTACTAATTTCAAAAAATTATCCCGGTGCCCCGGTGTTTCATTGTAAAGTAAAATGATCATATTGCCAAAGTTGGTTTCCATTTCAACCAAACATTGCTCTGGCGCATTTACAACTACCTGTTTCTTTTTTGTATTGGTTTTATTTCCCTTTCTTACAGTCAATTCAACGGTATAATTTCCAGACGAAGTATATTTATGAGTTGGCGTTACTTCTTCAGAAGTGTTACCATCTCCAAAATTCCAGGAATAACTTTCCGCTTTTTTTGACTGATTTTCGAAAGTGACATCAGTCGGAGCAGTTAACTTTTCGTCACCATAACTGAATTCAGCCATTGGTCTTCCGCAACTGCAAATCAATAAAAGAGTTAGTGCAAATAAGGTGTTTCTAATCTGTAACATAATTTTTAATACGAGTTTACTTCTTGTAATGTTGTTGTAAATTATTCCGCTCCCAATAATTTAATGGTCATCTTTACATCTTTTACCGGACGTTCCCCATTCTTTTGAACAGCAGCTATTTTGTCAATAACATCCAGTCCTTCAACAACTTCGCCATAAACGGTGTAATCCATATCAAGATTAGGAGCACCACCGATTTCTCTATACATTTTTCGCTGCTCCTCGCTATAAGCAATTTTCTTACGTCGCTCGATACCGAATAATTGATTGTCATCTAACCTTGTACCTTGTACGATATAAAATTGAGAACCACTAGATTCTTTTTCAGGATTAGATGCCCCTCCTGTTCGAGCTGCAGCTAAAGCTCCTTTGATGTGAGGTGCGCCCAATTCTGCGGGAATTCTATAACCAGGGCCCCCTCCACCTAGACGTTTACTCAGTGGTGCATTTCTAGATTCCGGATCACCTCCCTGGATCATAAAACCCTCTTTAACTCTGTGAAATAGGAGATCATCATAGAACCCTTCCTTGGCTAGCTTAACCATATTGTCACGATGTAATGGAGTACTATTAAATAATTTGGCCTTCATGACACCAAAGTCCGTTGTGATTTCGATATACTGGTGTTTTTCTGTCTGATTACAGGAGCTAAACATGAATAGAAAAGCAAAAGAGAATAAGAGATATACTTTTTTCATAGGTGTGGTATTTTTTAATTCTATAATTTTAATTGGTATGAAGTTATTTGGTGAAAAAGGTTTTTAGAAGACTATTCCTCTTCATTTTGCTCACCATTCCATTCTTTCTGTAATTCATCAAAATAATAAATCACCTTTTCCTTTAATAGTAATTCTTGTTTATCAACTCCTTTCAATGTTAATGGAGCAGCTTCTTCCCAGTGGGGCCAGCCATCTGCATCGCGTCCTTTGAAGGTATAATATCCATCGTCACTTAAAAGACGACAAACGGCAATATGCATCAAGTCTTGTTTTTCTTCTTTGGTGAAAACCTCTTTCCATCGCCCCAACTCTTGAATACCAATTAAAAACAATAAGCCATTTAAATCAGGAAGTACTTCTCGCCCTAATTGATCCTTCACCAAATGACGGATTCGTAGCCACTCAAAATCTAATTTCCAATCTTCCATAGTTAAAAACGAGTTCACAAATTTTAAATAAGCCGCAAATATACGGATTCCGTATCAATCTTCTCGAATCAAAGCAGAAACCCGTGCAGCTCGTAAAGCAGGAGGAATAGATGCGAGTAGGCCAATTCCAATCACGGTCAGAGCAACAATAATAAAATCAAAAAGTAATATGCTGATTGGATAAGCTTCAACTACAAATCCTGCAGGAATAGGTACAAGACCAAATACTTTTTGGCTAATATACAAAACCAAGGCTATGGTGGCTCCTATTATAAAACCAGTGAAACACAACAATAATCCTTCATATAGAAATACATTCCGAATTGTCTTATCCAAAGCGCCCATAGACTTTAAAATGGCAATGTCTTTTTGCTTATCCATCACGATCATCCAAAGCGCACCAATTAGATTGAAAGCAACTAAAACCAATGTCAAACTAAGTATGGCATAGCTCAACCACTTTTCAATATTCATCAACTTTAAGAAAGCTTCATCTTGTTGGTAGCGATCTTTAATAATAACAGATTCTCCAAGAATACTTGCAATTTCTTTTTTGACCAGATCAATATTCGCATCTTCTGAAAGTTTGATTTCTAAAGCCGTCAACTCATTCGGATAATTTAAAATCTCTCGTACGAAACCAAGAGAAGCCAAAACATAGCTACTCTCATAATCTTGTTGAATAACAAAAGTTCCGGCGGGATATAATATCCTCTTTTTGAATGGATCGCCAAACATACTTTTCTTTCGCTTAGCCATGTATACGTTAAGTGAGGAAAAGTCATCGTCGATATTTACCGAAAGATTATTACGCATCACTACACCCATCACAGCCATAGAGCGATCTTCTGTATCTAAAATATATCGTCCTTCTCTTAGTGTAGAATCTATTCCGGTTACCTCATCAAAGTATTCATCAACGCCTTTTAAAACGCCAAAACCCTGACTTCCTTTGTATTCAAAAAAAGCGACTTCTTCTAAAGTGGAAGAAACAAAAAGGACACCATCAATTTCTTTAATTTGTTGAATGGAGGCTTCCTCCGGACGGAAGATTTTGCTATCAGCAGGAAGAACTTTAATATCTGGGTTGAAGCTACTAAACAGGCCTGTAAGTAATTCTTCGAATCCGTTAAAAACCGATAGAACTAAAATCAATGCAGCGGTACCTACGCTAATACCAAAAACCGAAATACCAGAAATGATATTGATGGCATTAGTAGACTTTTTAGCAAAGAGGTAGCGTCTTGCTATTTTCAGAGGTAGGTTCATAGTGTATTATTACTGCATGGCTTTGTAGGCAACCGACTGCATACGTGGCCGAATATCTATCTTATTTAGTTTGAAATTTTTCATATTCGGATAGGTCCGATTCGACAAAAATACAAAGATTAAATTATTATCTGGATCAGCCCAGGTACTAGTTCCTGTAAAACCCAAATGCCCAAAGGTATTTTCTGAAGCTTCAGGGCACATGTTTTGGCTTTTAGTGGCATTTAGCTCTTTCAAATCAAAGCCTATTCCTCTTCGAGTACAGCTATTGTGCCTGCTGGCAAAAGTACGAACCGTACTTGATTGAAGATATTGACGTCCACCATAATAACCATCATTTAGCAACATTTGCATAATCGTAACCAGATCTGAGGCAGTAGAAAACAAACCTGCATGACCACTCACACCGCCCAACATTGCTGCGCCCATGTCATGTACATCTCCCTGGATTCGTTGCCTGCGAAAATATTTATCTTCTTCCGTTGGAACAATAATAGATTTTGAAAATTTCTCTTTAGGTAAATAAGTCGTATTGATCAAGCCCATTGGCTTATAGAAATGTTCATCTACATATTGATTGATTGGCTTTCCACTTATGCGTTGCACTAGGTCGGCGAGAAGATAAAAACCTAAATCGCTGTATTTATAATTACGGTTTGCTCGTAATTCTGACTCTCGAATCTGCTTTCTCATCTCCCCTTCAAAGCTACTTAACATAAACAGTTGATCTGTAACCAACGTGTTAAATTGCGTATTCCTTTTTTTCCTGTAATACTTGGAAGAAGGTTTTGGTCTTCTACTTTCGGTTACCGTTTGTTCATAAAAAGGGATCCATGGAATAAGTCCCGCACGATGAGCCATAATATCATTGATGGTCATGTCTTCTTTATTGGTTCCTTTCAATTCGGGTAAATAATTACTGATGGCTTGATTGATATTAATAAGGCCTTCTTCGTGAAGCTTCATTACAGACAAAGTCGTTGCAGCTATTTTAGTAATAGAAGCCAGATCAAAAATGTCAGAGGTGACGGTTTTCTTTTTCTTAGCATAGGTATGGTGACCATAGGCTTTATTAAAAACGACTTTTCCATCTTTAGCAACTAAAACGACACAACCAGGTGTCGCCTTTTGCTCAATGGCCAACTGAGCCAAAGTATCGATTCCTAACTCCAATGCTAAACCATCCAAACCAACACTTTCCGGAGTATCATAGCCAAGACGGAAAACAGCTGCAGTGCTCAATCCATCATTGAATTTACTTTTTGGCGTAGCCGTCACTGGCAATTTTCCACGAATAGGAAAGACACCAAAGATAGCCTGAGCTGCTGCATCCTGTGCCATCGGATCTTCACTATAAGCGTTTAATAAGGTTTTTACATTGTCGAAATATTTTAAAGAATAAGGATTTCCAAAAACAGTTAAAACAACTTCTGTCTTTGCACTCAATTGCGCAATCAAATCTTTCTGACTTTTTGTTATGCCAAAATTTTTGCTAGCATAGCTACTCATATCATGTAAACTGATAATGACCACCTTTTTGTTACTCAATCGATTAACAATGGATTTTATTTTAGAACTGGAAATCTTTTTCCCCGTATTTACAAAATCAATAGCGGCCATTTTACTCAAGCTATTCTGAAACGGAGTTCGGCTTTCCGAACCCAAAGCCAGAGCTGCTATTTTTGTATTTTCAATTTCTTTAAATGGAATGACTTTATGTTTATCTCGGACCAAGGTCAAGGCATTTTGAAATAACTTCTTCTTTAATAAAAGTGCCGTTGGATTATTTAGGTCGCTTCGCAAGTTTTTGGTCTCCACCCTTTGTGGTGCTGTTATTCCGAGTCGGTACTTAGCTTGAAGTACTTTTTTTACACTTGTATTTAATTTTTTCTGATCAATTTTTCCAGCTACTAAGTACTGCTTGATGGCTTTTGCGGCGGCAGCTATATCTTGTGGTAACAGCAGAATATCATTCCCGGATGCCAATGCTTTTGCTTCTACTTCTCCATTTTTATGATGTTTAGTTACCCCTTTCATTCCCAGTCCATCAGTAAAAATCAATCCATCAAAACCTAGTTCTGTTTTTAATAAATTATTTACTGCTTTTGGAGAAAGAGTTGTGGGCCGATTATGCGTATTGTCAATGGCAGGTACATGGAGGTGAGCGACCATCATGCTTTGCACACCATGCTCAGCTAGTACTTTGAAAGGAAATAATTCAATGCTATCCAGTCGATTTATATCGTACCCTATGATAGGGAGATCGTAGTGGGAATCCGTATCAGTATCCCCGTGTCCGGGAAAATGTTTAGCGCAAGCCATAACATTGGCATCTTGCATGCCACGAGTAAGCATGTAACTCTTAACGGCTACGTTGTAGCGATCTTCACCAAAAGAACGAGTATTAATGACTGGGTTTTCTGGGTTGTTATTGACATCGGCCACTGGAGCAAAGTTGATGTGTACGCCAAGACGTCTGCAATGACGAGCCACTTCTCGCCCCATATCATAAATCAAACGGTTGTCTTGAATCGCTCCCAACGTTAAATGCCTCGGAAAGCTAACGGTACTCTTTTTCAAACGCATACCCAATCCCCACTCCGCATCCATCGCAATCATCAAAGGTACTTTAGTCGCAAGTCGTTGATATTGATTCGTCAACTCTGCTTGCTTCTCCGGTGTTCCTTGAAAGAAACAAAGCCCTCCGACATGAAAATTCTTTATAAGTCTTTTCACTTTGGCAATATGGTCTGGTCCTAAATCAGAATGAGCGCGGATCATGAACAGCTGTCCGATTCGTTCGTCTTCCGACATCGCTTCGAATCGCTGATTGACCCATTCTGTTTCTTTTTGCAATGCGATGGTTACGGCTGATGTAGAATTATTGTTGTGGAGTAGATCCGTTACCGAGAATAAGAAGATGAAAAATATGGGGAGGATTGAAAATTTCAAAGAGTACATTTTTTTTGTGTTTCAAAAATAAATAATAAATGAGGCTTGGAGGATAAAGTGTTTTTTATGAATCTGTTGCGAACCCAACGCGATTTTAAACACATAGGCATAAAGGACACATGAGCCTTCTAGTGCAAAAGGGCATATAGTAAAAATGCGCTTAGCATTTTTTTACATAGTTCATAAAGAGAAACTGTGTGAACTATGTAAGATTTACTGAACCTGTCCGTCCGCCTGGCGGAGTAAATTCTTATGTGCTCTTTTGCGAAAGTAGACTATGTGTTAAATTATACATTAAATAAGTTCGAATTAGGTGAATCTGGATTTAACAAAAAATCTTGCACTGAGTATGTCGGGTTGAATTAACAACTACTTCAATACTTAATACAAACATTCTTAGTCTCCGTAAAAAACCGCAAAGCTTCCAAGCCACCTTCTCGCCCAACACCAGAGTTCTTAACGCCACCGAAAGGAGTCCGTAAATCACGCATCAACCAACAATTTATCCATACGATTCCTGCTTGCAATTGTTCAGCTAATCGATTGGCTTTGCTGATGTCCTGCGTCCAAATGGTAGAAGACAAGCCGTAAACGGTTCCATTAGCGTATTCTAAAACCTCTTCCTCCGTATCGAATGGCGTAATAGTGACCACTGGTCCAAAGATTTCTTCTTGATTGGTTCTACAGTTAGGTGCTAAACCTTCAATAATGGTTGGCTGTAAGTAATAACCATCTTCTAAATCGCCTTTCAACTTAACTTGCTTTCCACCACATAAAATAGTCCCGCCTTCCACTTCCGCCAATGCAATATAACTCATCACTTTTTCCATGTGCGCTTTGGAGACCATCGCTCCTTGGTCAGACAATTCTGAAAAAGGATCACCCACTTTTAAAAATTGCGTTCGTTTTACAAATTCCTTTTTGAATTTCTCATAAATTGGGCGTTCCACATAAATTCGGGAGCCACATAAACAAACCTGACCATTGTTGGTAAAAGAAGAACGCAAAGTTCCCACAATCATTTTATCAAAATCACAATCTGCGAATATAATGTTAGGATTTTTACCACCAAGCTCTAGCGAAAGTTTCTTAAACATAGGGCCCGCTGTTTGAATAATCTTTTTTCCGGTGTTGGTTCCTCCAGTGAAAGAGATGGCTTTTATCTTAGGATGCTCCACAATGGCTTGTCCAGCTTTTGGCCCATAACCATGAATGATGTTGAGAACACCTTTCGGTAAACCCGCTTCCATGCAAGCTTTGGAAAGCAGATAAGCAGTCATCGGCGTCATCTCTGAGGGCTTTGCTACTACACAGTTCCCAGCAGCGAGTGCAGGTGCTATCTTCCAGGTGAATAGATATAAAGGTAAATTCCAAGGCGAAATACAACCGACGATACCAATGGGTTGTCGTAAAGTGAAATTAATAGCACCGGACATCTTATGAGATTCCGAAGCAAAGTGTAAAATTGCTGTTGCGAAGAAACGGATGTTCTGATGCGCTCTTGGAATATCAATGGTAGAAGAAGTCTTGATGGGCTTGCCGGAATCAATAGATTCTGCGGTAGCGAAGGCTTTTAGATTTTGTTCTATAATATCTGATAGACGGGTGAGTATTCGAAAGCGAGTCTCGAGATTAGTTGTAGACCAGCCTGGAAAAGCTTGTTCTGCAGCTTCTACAGCTAATTGAACATCTTTTGCTTCGCTATCGGGAATTTGGGAATATACTTGCCCGTTTGCAGGATTGTAGTTGTCGAAATAATTTCCTGAGGCTGGTGGGAGGAGTGCGCCGTCTATATAATTTTTGATGTATTTATCTGTGGTCATCGTTGCTTTTTACAGATGGATTGTCTTTGAAGATGACAATATTCGAAAAAGCTTAAAATTAGGAATAATATTGATGAAAACTGTATTTAGTCGAAGACTAATAAGCGGTTGTCGTATTGGTCTTTTGAATCATCAACAAAGTTGGTTTTACCTCTATTGTAATGATTGAATCTGTTTTTATGTTAAATTCAAGTCTTCAATGTTATAAAAGCTAAAATATGAAAAGAACAAAAGGAAAACTATTGTTGATTCTACTACTTTTTTTCGTCACGACTTCTTTTGCTCAGTTAACAGAATACAACAAAAGGGAATTAAGACAAGAACTATTTGAGCTAGTAAACGAACTCCGCCTTGAAAAAGGAAGTCAGCCTTTAAGTTTCGACTCAGTGTTAAAAAAAGCCGCTCAGAATCAGAGTGATTATATGGCTCAAGAAGACGAATTAACCCATAGCCAAAAAAGATTTGATTGGTCTACTCCCAGGAAAAGAGTTTTAAAATTGAAGGGAAATGATTTTGCCATAGTTGGAGAGAACGTACTTTTTTCAAAAGAGCAAAACTTCCCTTTAAGTAAATCTGAGTTACAGGAACTAGCAAAAGAAATGTTTTTAGGGTGGAAAAATTCACCTGGTCACTATGCTAATATGATAGACCCGGAATATAGATTGGGTGATTTTGGCTTTAAAAAAAGCAGTAAAACGAACCGTATTTATGCTGCCCATGTTTTTGGCAAAAAAGGAATTCGCATCCTTGGACAAATTTCTAAAAATGCTTTTGGTTTAAAAAAGACGCCAGGGGCCTGTGGAGATGATTTTCGATGGTTTGAAAATATCATCGCGAATATGGGAAATGACTTTTCTCTAAATGGAAATAAGGTGATATTTTATTATCATGATATAGATCAATTGAAGCAAATTCTTACAAATGATAATGATGGTATTGCTATAGATATTATTGATCGGGAACAATTGTTATGCGATGAACCAAACCAGTTGGATTTTTCACCTATTTATGATGGCGTATTATTAGAGCCAGTTTACAAAAAAGAATTATTCGAAGGAAATAAGGCGGAAAGCGATTATCGACTTATTTCTAAAGTTGGTGAATTGCCGGAAAATTTACGCGGGAAAAAGCTCTCTCTTTCTGTTGTTTTACTAAAAGAAGGTGGCGTCTGTAGATACCTTTGTCCGGGAAAGATTCCAAGAAGAGACTATTCATTACGTCCTTTTAAACCAACTCTTTTTAATCCTTTGGATGTATCACTTAAATTTAGTGGAATTATTCGATCTCAAGATTTAAGCTATAATTTTAATAGCAATGTAAATACCCCGTTGGAATATCCAAGAATAAAAAATATCAAACATAAAGTTCATTCTGTAACTATTCAATCTTATAGTTCTGTAGAAGGAGATTCATTACTGAATGCGAGTTTACATAATGCAAGAGCACATAGGATTAAAGAGCATATTCTTTCTAAGATAAAAGTTTCGAATTCCGCAATTGAAATCGATGCTAAAGAGAACTGGGAGAAAATGGACTTTCAACTGAAATATTATTTTGCAGACCACCTTGCTGAACTGTCTAAAGATTCACTAAAGACCTTGCTGGATTACAGACATGTTGATAATAGCCTGCCTTGGGATTCATTGCTCTTCGAACAAAGGGCTTCAACTGCTACCATTAATTATTGGGGAACGATAAAAGATACCATGGCGATTGATAAATTATTAGCTTTAAATATAAGATCTGGTATCGCAAATCAAGACTATTCGCTTGTTAATAAAGCAATGTTTAAATTAGCTCAAAATGAAGAAAAAGACAGGAGTATTTTATTAGAACAGTCTGTGTTTGATGAGTTATTAAAGCGTGAAGAACTAGTACAAAATGCAGCAGCACTTTTTACTGATCTATATGTTGAGAACTTACATCAAACTACACTCTTCTTAAATGCTTGGATACAAAAGAGTGAGGAGTTGTCTGAAGCAACTAAAACAAACTTACTCCATTTGTACACACTTGTTGGCGTTAAATTATTAAACACGTGGGATTTACCTTCTGAACGACTATCGAATGTAATACATCCCAAAAGATTAGTTTTAATGTTGAATGATAATACAGAAACAGAACTAGCACTAAACACTCAACTCGTCTTCTTGAAGTACTATGGACAAATAAACGATGATCAGGGAATTGGAAAATCCTTCAACTATATAGAAGGCTATTTTAGAAATAAAAAATTGAAAATTAATGACTTAACAGATGTAGTTTTATTTTTCAATAATTGGAGTCGGTATGACCTAACAATAAAGTTTCTACTAGAAAGAAGTGAAGATCATGATTTTACAGAAGAGGCTGTATTTATCTTATTACAAACTTCAATATTCTATGATTTAGATCGTTATGAAGATGTCATTGAAGATCTTCATAAAAAAGCAATTAGCCTAAATAAAGAACGTTGGTGTAATTGGTTGAATAAAGATTTCCAACTTCTTAGAGATCATAAACTAAAACGTTCTTATTGCGAATTTTGCAATTAAAATAAACTTAAAAACTCCCATCCGAAAATCGATAACAAACTGCTAACACTGTTTGTCCCACTGCATGCAACGTCTCTTTATCTATCCCGTTCATATTATCCTGCTGTGTATGCCAATGCGCAACAAAAGTAGTATCCGTTGGTTTATTGATGATATCGATCATACGCACGTCACTCAATTCATTTACAAAACGATGATCGTCCGTGATAGGATAAGTTAAGTCATTTAGAAAGAATTTTTCATACCCCATATTTTGACCAAGTTTCCAAACCTTATCCATAATGGTAGGAGCAAAGTGCATAGAGACTCCTTCCTTTCTAAATTTAGCATCTTTACCCCCCACCATATCCAATAAAATTCCAAACTGAGCGGTATAGTTTGGTACGTGATGATTTTTCGCCCAATGCTGCGCGCCTTTACACCAACTCATAGGATCATTTACACCTTCTCTACTATCACCATGGTCCTCTGCATCAAAGAAAATAATATCAATTCCCAAATCAATAGGATTTTCTTTAACTAACCTTGCTAATTCTAACAAAACACCTACGCCACTCCCCGCGTCATCAGCTCCCAGAATGGGTTTGTCGTGATTCTTAGGATCGGCATCTTCATCTGCGATATGTCTAGTGTCCCAATGTCCAGCGAGTACTATGCGTTTTGGGTTTTCTGGATTGATTTGACCAATGATATTGGTGGCTTTTAAAACGGTACCGGTGTAAGCCGTTGCTTCAAAATCTTGTAAGATGACCTTTGCACCAAAGCTTTCTAACTTGGCAGCCAGCCATTCCTTGCATTGCGCATGCGATTTCATATTGGGAACTCGGGGCCCGAAAGAAACTTGTTTTTCTATGTAGGTATAAGCGGAGTCCCTATTGAAAGCAGGAACTTTCACACGTTTTTTTTGAGTGTCGGATTTGTCACCTTTTTTAATGGGAGGTTTAGGGTCTGTTTTGCAGGCCGAGACAAGGAAGAGGAATGCTAAGGAGATGGAAAAGACGAATTTGTATGTTTTGAATGACATGGATTCTTTTTTAGGAGTAGAGCGCATTTGGAAGTAGTACGAGATTTTTAAGGGTATTTACTGAGGTTTGGGGTTCCTTCAGGAAATCCCCGGACGGCTCTAAGCCGCCCGAGGAAGCCTGTAATATTTGTGATCTATAATACAAGTTCGTTCGCTCACGTATCAAGGGAATTGAAATTGAAGTTGCATTATTCTACTCCCCAACTCGTCCCATCTTTTCCATCTTTGACAACGATCTTTAATTCCTTGAGTGTATCGCGAATTTTGTCAGAAGTACCCCAATCTTTATTGGTACGCGCAGATTGACGGATGTCTAAAATCAAGTTCATTAATCCCTCAGTAGTACCATTGTTACCACCACCGTCAGTTTCATCAGTTAAGCCCATAATGGTATAGATGAAATCGTGGAAAGTAGATTGCATCCGCCCGAAAGTAGCCACCGTTAAATCATTCATTGACAAATGGCCTTCTTTAAGACCATTTATCTTCGTAACCATTTCGAAGAGGCGAGCCAGCGCCATTGGCGTATTGAAGTCGTCGTTCATTTGTTCATGAGCGGCGTCGATTAGTTTGTTGATTTCCTGACCGAGTGCTCCATCTGTTCCGCCCCCAGGGTGTGTCAAGCCTTTCAAAACCTTGTTGCCTTCCATCAAACGGCGATAGCCTTTTTCTGCTGCAAGCAAAGCCTCATCGGTAATGTCCAAAGTACTTCGATAGTGGGATTGAAGCATGAAAAAACGAAGCATCATTGGTGTGTATGCCTTGCTGATGTGATCGCTTTCGCCAGTAAATAATTGTTCTGGAGTAATGGTATTACCATCACTCTTTGACATTTTTTTACCATTCATTAATAGCATATTGGTGTGCAACCAATAGTTGGCGGGTTGGCAACCACAAGCACCATGGTTTTGAGCGACTTCATTTTCGTGATGTGGGAATTTCAAATCATTACCACCTCCGTGAATGTCAAAAGTCTTACCCAAGTATTTTGTACTCATTGCAGAGCATTCCAAGTGCCAGCCAGGGAAACCTTCGCCCCAAGGAGAATTCCATCTCATGATGTGCTCTGGCGAAGCTTTCATCCAAATGGCGAAATCAGCTGGGTGGTTTTTCTCCCCTTGGTTTTTTAATTCTCTTGTTTCCTGCATCAATTCATCTATGACACGGCCAGATAGTTTGCCATAAACGCCAGTGTCATTCGCAAACTTGGTGGTATCGAAGTAAACAGAACCATTCTTTTCATAAGCAAAACCATTCTTCAAAATTTCCTGAACCATTTCGATCTGTTCCAAAATATGGCCAGAAGCTCGAGGCTCGATACTTGGCGGATGATTGTTGAAAATCCGCATCATATCGTGAAAACCAAGCGTGTACTTTTGAACAATCTCCATTGGCTCCACCTGTTCCAAACGAGCGCCTTTCAAAATTCTATCTTCTCCATCATCTAATAGGTGACCTACATCTGTGATGTTTCGAACATAGCGAACTTTATAACCGAGGTATAAAAGATGTCTGTAAATGATATCGAAACTGGTGAAGGTTCGGCAATTGCCAAGATGTACGTCATTATATACGGTAGGTCCACAAACATACATACCGACGTATCCGTCGCTGATGGGTTTGAAAACTTCTTTTTGTCTTTTTAAACTATTGTGTACTGTAAGTTGTGCGTTCATGCGGCAAAATTAAAGGATTTAGTAACAAAATGCCATAAAGCGTTAGCGGGCGGCAAAGGTACTAAAAAATGAAAAGTGCTGTGGAAGAATAAAGTACGGAAAGGACAGGGGAATGTTTGGAACGTTGATGAGGGAATGTTGGATCAGGCTTAAAAGAACAAGAACCTTTATCTTTCTAAACAAGGGCCTATATTTTAGTAGGGCTAATATCAGGAAAATGTGTTTCTACCCACTTAATAGGTGCTTGATTCTTACCATTCGTCCTGGTATCACAAAGAAAGAAATGATAATAAGCCTGTAAATCGGGCCCAATTTTATCGATTAACTTTGTCAATCGCTCTTTTCCATCAGAAGGATTTCGATAAATTTCAGATAAACGCCAAGAGTAGTAAGCCTCATCATGCCATTGTATGATATTGAGAAGAGAGCGATCGAGGCTATGATTTTCCATAAAACGGCGAGCAATTACCGCATGATGCATATTCCAATCTCTTGGATGACGACCACCGCCTTCTTGATATTTGAAAGTATCATGAACCATCGCTATAATACGTAGGCGTTCTCTGTCTTGTTGAGAAGCTAGCGACAACTTATCTATGTTATCCAGTACGTCTTTTACATGATAAAGAATCTTGCCTTCCGGGTGTCCAAAACGTGGAGTTCCCCAATGCAAGCCATCCCTAAATTCAGGAATCGTCAAGAGTTTACGCTCAAGAGCAGTTTCTGGTTTTAGTAACGCTGCGGTAGTGATCTCTTGCAAGTGCAGGGCTCTATTCATTTTTTAAGTGGGTTGGTCAAACAGTATAACGGTAGTCTGGTAATTCAAATATATTTAAAAAAAAGACAAAAACAATTCCAAAGGATAAAGAAAATCAATTTGCTATTTATAAATTCACCATAAAAAGAGAGGTAAGCTTAAAAACGATACACATGAAAATTTCTTTACAGGTAAAAAATAGTGAATATCTGGTAGACCTCGCGAAGCCTATTGATATTTCAATACCATTAGAAGCCGGAGAAAATACAGTCAATTGCTTCTATGCCCCCTTAATGAAAATCGAACCAGTTGTTGCAGGTGACTTCATTGGTTCGATAGACAAAGGAAGTCCTGTGAACTTTAAGAATGTACGCCTCAATCCTCATGGCAATGGAACGCATACGGAATGTGTAGGTCATATTGCCAAAGAAACTTTCACTATAAACAAATGCCTGAAGAACTTTCATTTTTTAGCAAAATTGGTTTCTGTTCATCCTGAGAAACAAGAAAATGGAGACCTAGTTATCACTAAAAAACAAATAGAAAAATGTTTTTCCAATAATCAGTCAGAAGCCATTATCATCAGGACTTTACCTAATGAGAAGTCGAAAAAGAAACGAAATTACTCTGGCAGCAACCCGCCTTACATACATCACGAAGCAATATCCTATTTGGTTGGTTGTGGCGTCCAACATTTATTAATTGATTTACCTTCTGTAGATCGAGAAGAAGATGGAGGAAAGATTCTAGCACATCGTGCTTTTTGGCAATATCCCGACACGATTGCAAAAGGAAGGATTAATTGTACGATCACAGAGTTAATTTTTGTGGAGAACGCTATAAAAGACGGATATTTTTTGTTAAATTTATCTATTGCCAGTTTTGAATTGGATGCTACTCCAAGTAAACCCATCATCTATAATTTATTGAAATTGTAAAACGGATTATAGCCATGAAACTTCCCCATGAGGCACGTCGCTCCAGTGTCTATCTAAATTTTAAAGAAATCGACGCCCAAGAGTTTCGAACTATCGTTCATTTCTATGAAGAGTATGAAGAGGATATTCAGTTATTGACTGTAGAAGAATATTTTGAAATGTCGGCGGCTTATATTGCTGCGCTATTTGAAGTTCGAGCTTATACGAGCTATTTGGCTTCTTGTGATGATGTAATAGAATCGGTGATCTATTTTAACATAGAGCAATTCGAGGGTGAAAATATTTATCATAAATTATTGTTCCGAAAAGCAGCTGCGCTTTACCATTTAATGGAATATCAACAGAGTGAGAAAATTCTTCGGGAATTGATTCGAATGCATCCTGAAGATAAAGAAGTTATCTCCTTTTTGAAAAGATGTTTACGCGCACAACCTCCAAAAGGGGTACGGAAAGCAAGAATTGTAAGTGTTTTGTTTTTTGTGATAACAGCTTGCATTATAGCCACTGAAATATTTATCATAAGTAAATTTTTTCCTGAATACAGTAGGGAAACAGAATATTTACGAAATAGTATCTTCGTAGTTGGATGGACTATTTTGGCGAGTAGTGGATTGTACCTCCGTTTTTTAGCTCATAGAAAAACGAATCTAGCAATAGTCCCCAATAGAAAAAGGCCATCAACTTAGCAAAAGTAATTGATAGCCTTTTTGAGAGAAATTGTCAGTAAGCGCTATAATAAAGCTGCACCAAAAACCCCAGCACTATCCCCTAGCTTAGGCTTCAGAAATGGTGTTTCCAAGCGATGATTAAACACATGCTTCTCTACCTCCCAAACACCGTCGGAATACAACAAATCAATATTACCAAGTCCACCACCCAATACAATTGCATCCGGATCTATGATATTGATAAGATTAGCAACGGCTTTCCCGAAATATTGAATCAATCGATGCACCGTTTTAGTAGCAACTTCATCCTCCCCTTCTTTATGCCGTTCAATGATTTCATGCAACCGTAATGGTATGCCCATTAAGTTTTTATAATATCTTTCCAGCGCAGGCCCCGATATAACGGTTTCCACACATCCTTTCTTGCCACAGTAACAATCGCCACCAGAGTTATCCAAAAAGTTATGTCCCCATTCTCCCGCGATACCTTGCAAACCAGTAATGACTTGGCCATTAATAACCAAGCCGCCACCAACTCCTGTTCCCATAATAATCCCCATGACTACTTTAGCCTCCGGCATTTCATCTCTGACCACTCCCATTAAGGTTTCTGCTACCGCAAAGCAATTCGCATCATTGGCCATGTTAACAGGAATACCCAGTACATGTTCCAAATCTCTTTTAAGCATCATACCATTTAATGCAGTAGTATTGCAATTTTTCATGGTTTGAGTCGAAGGTTCCAAAACCCCCGGTGTCCCAATTCCAATATGTGATGGTTTCATCCCCGCTTCGGCGCTGAGGACTTCTACTAGCCTTGCTATCTGATTGATAACATGTTCATAGCCTTTGTCTCCCTCAGTTGGAATGCGAAGTCTTTTAAGTACGTTGGCCGTTTCCCGGTCTTCCAGGATGACGCCTTCTATTTTTGTTCCTCCTAAGTCGATTCCCCAAATAGGTCCCATAATGATTGTGTTGTTTTATAAGTATAGTGTGATAAACATCTACTATAGATGTAACACAAAAAATAATTTAGATCGCTTTACACTCCATCATTTAGATTCAGCTAAATGATGGTAGCAAACAAAGTTAATTTTTTAATTGTTGTCAAGAAAAATACAATGCACAAATAATGCCTTTGTCGTATGCCTTTTGGCAAATGTTATAAATCCTTTGAAATATTAATGGAACTTTTTACTTTTGGATCAGTTTAAGAACAAAAGAAAGACTATTCCTAACGCAAAGAGGTCTAAATAACATGAAAAATCGCTCAAATATAATTATTAGCATCATTATTATTCAAAGATTATCTTAATCTGTGAGGTGCAGTATTTCTTATTACCAAAAAAGCTCTGACAGATTTTAATTTTGTCAGAGCTTTTTTGATGTTAGGTTTAGAGAATAAGGAGAAATAAATGTTTGGTTTGACCCGGCAGTTATTGTTTCTGAGTCGCTTAAGGTATATTTGCCACGCTTTAGGGCAATCCAAAAATTAAAATAAATAATCTAGATATGTACAAAGAGGTAAAAATGCTTAATCTTCCTGAGATCGATAAGGAAATGCAAGCTTATTGGGATGCCAACGGAATCTTTGAAAAGAGCATCGAAGAAAGAGAAAAATCAAACTCCTATGTCTTTTATGAAGGACCGCCTTCTGCTAACGGAAAGCCGGGAATTCATCACGTAATGGGACGTACCATCAAAGACCTTTTCTGTCGCTACCAAACATTGAAAGGAAAACGAGTAGAACGAAAAGGTGGTTGGGACACACACGGACTTCCAATTGAATTGGCCGTAGAAAAGGAACTAGGGATAACCAAAGAGGACATCGGTACAAAAATTACGGTCGAAGAATACAACGCAAAATGCCGGGAAGTGGTAATGCGCTATAAAGATGTGTGGGACGATATTACTCGCAAAATGGGTTACTGGGTTGATCTGGAAAATCCATACATCACTTATGAAAATAATTACATTGAATCCGTTTGGTGGTTGTTGAATCGCTTGAACGAAAAAGGTCTGCTTTATAAAGGCTTATCCGTTCAACCTTATTCTCCTGCTGCAGGTACAGGTTTAAGCACCGCCGAGTTGAATATGCCAGGTTGTTATAAAGATGTAAAAGATACAACAGCGGCAGCCTTATTCAAAGTACAACCCAATGACAAATCTGCTTTCTTATTTGAAAATGAAGGAGAAGATGTACGAATTGCTGCCTGGACAACCACGCCTTGGACCTTACCTTCTAACACTGCTTTAACGGTTGGCCCAAAAATTAAGTATGTAAAGATAAGATCTAACAACCCTTACACAGATATACCCGTAAGTGTAGTGTTGGCAGAAGCCCTTGTTTCTAAATGGTTTGGTGGTAAAAATCAGCCTGAAATATTAGAACAAAGCGAAACATTTACTGGAAAAGAATTAGAAGGAATTCGATATGAGCAGTTGTTCGATTTTGGAAACGAAATTGAAGAGCTAAACGGAGCAACCGACGCCTTTAGAGTCATCATGGATCATTTTGTAACAACAGAAGATGGTACAGGAGTCGTACATACCGCCCCTTCTTTTGGTGCTGATGATAGAAAGGCTGGAGTAGCAAATGGAATCGGAGCTTTGACATTAGTTGATAAACAAGGAAAATTCAAGGATACGGCTGGGCCTTTCTCTGGTCGTTATGTAAAGGACTACAAAGATGAAACGGATTATAAACCTGTAGATATTGATATCGTTATAAAGCTGAAGACCGATAACAAAGCCTTAAACGTGGCTAAGTATGAGCACAACTATCCGCACTGCTGGAGAACAGATAAACCGATTTTGTACTACCCTTTAGACAGTTGGTTTATAAAGGCTTCATCCATGAAAGAGCGTATGTATGAACTCAATAAAACGATTAATTGGAAGCCTGCTTCTACGGGTGAAGGACGTTTTGGAAAATGGTTGGAAAACTTGCAAGACTGGAATTTATCCCGATCTCGTTTCTGGGGAATTCCATTACCAATCTGGAGGACTAAAGATGGCGAACAATTAAAATGCATAGATTCTATAGATACATTGGTTAAAGAAATAGATCACGCAAATAAATTGTTAGGAAAGAATCAGGTTTTACCTAAAGATTTACACAGACCATTTATTGACGATGTTGTTTTAGCAACAGCCGATGGAGAACCAATGCACAGAGAATCTGATTTGATAGATGTTTGGTTTGATAGTGGTTCTATGCCGTATGCACAATGGCACTATCCTTTCGAGAACAAAGAACAGTTTGAACGCAGTTTTCCTGCAGATTTTATTGCAGAAGGGGTTGACCAAACTCGCGGGTGGTTCTATACCTTGCATGCGATATCCACAATGGTTTTTGATAGCGTTGCTTATAAGAATGTCGTTTCTAATGGATTGGTACTGGATAAGAAAGGACTGAAAATGTCGAAGCGTTTAGGAAATGGCGTAGATCCTTTTGAATCGATAGCAGCACATGGTGCGGATACCAACAGATGGTATATGATCGTAAATTCTCCGCCATGGGATAATTTGAAGTTTGATACAGACGGAATCATTGAAGTACGAAATAAGTTTTTCGGAACACTATTCAATACCTACAAGTTCTTTGCGGGCTATGCAAATATTGATGGTTTTGCCTTTGATGACTCAAACGAGACTCCGGTAACTGACCGACCGGAAATAGATCGTTGGATCATGTCAAAGCTGAATAGTATGATTAAGAATTATACGGAAGCGATGGATGATTATGAACCGACCAAAGCTTGTCGCTTTGTAGAGAGTTTTGTGGTAGATGATTTATCTAATTGGTATGTTCGTCAATGTCGCCGTCGTTTTTGGAAAGGCGAAATGTCAGCAGATAAGAAAGCTGCTTACGAAACATTGTACGAATGTATGTTGGCTGTTACTCAAGCGATGTCTCCTGTTGCACCGTTTTTTGCGGATTGGTTATACAAGAACTTGACAGATGGAATTAGAGAAAAAGCAATTGCTTCTAATAGTTCCTTACGTCATGAATCTGTTCACTTGACTTATTTGCCAAAAGCGAACGAATCCGTTATCGATTTGGATTTAGAGCAAAGAATGAATTATGCCCAACGTATTTCTTCTCTGGTTTTATCGCTAAGACGAAAGGAGAAAATGCGCGTGCGTCAGCCATTACAGAAAATTTTACTACCCGTTTTAGACAGTTCTTTTGAACGGCAGGTAGATGCGGTAAAAGGATTAATTCTTTCGGAGGTTAATATCAAAGAAATCGAATACCTGACCGATTCTTCTGGAGTCATCAAAAAACGAATCAAGCCTAATTTTAAAACCTTAGGTAGACGCCTAGGGAAAAATATGAAAGCGGGGGCAGCGATTATCAATGGATTAACTCAAGAAGATATCTCAGCTATCGAAAAAACGAATTCTTATCAATTGAATCTGGATGGCGAAATAATCGAATTAACGAAAGCCGACTTTGAAATTACTTCTGAAGATATTCCAGGTTGGTTGGTTGCTAATGATGGTGATTTAACAGTCGCATTGGATGTTACCTTGACAGAAAAATTGTTGGCAGAAGGGGTGGCAAGAGAATTGGTCAATCGTATTCAGAATATCCGAAAGAGTAAAGACTTCAATGTAACGGATAAGATTGCTGTTATTCTAGAAAAACATGAATCCATTGCTCCGGCAGTAGCCACCTTTGGTGATTATATTTGTAACGAAACGCTAGCGGTCAACTTAAAATTGGCAGAAGAAGTTGAAGGAGAGACAATAGAATTGACAGATGAGCTGAAGCTGAATATTATGGTTGAATTGAATAAGTAGCAACTCAGACTTAGTTTCTTACTTTTAAATAAATATGGCATATCCTCTAAGAAAAGCGGGTGATATGCCATATTTTTTTTGTTTAAATAGCTACTTTACTGCACTAATGACCAAGCGTTAATTTCTTCGTCCCCGAATCAATACGAACCTGCCCTCCTTTATTTTCAACAGAAGAGCGCTTGTCTACGGTCTCAACATAGTTGTAACTCGCTAAAATACTTTTCTCGGTTATTTCTAACAATAAATAGCCGTGATTGCGTAAGTTTACATATTTCAAATGAGGATTTTCTGTTTTATAAATTTCTTCGGCTTCCTTGGTTTCAGATACAGATCTATATTCATCATAGTTAGAAGAAGTAACACTCGGAGTCCCCAATTCAATAGCCACTGTTTCTTTTGTCGGATTCTTTCGATAAGCAGCTGCAGAACTTGGTACCTCAAAAGCCCAACTACAGTGTGTATCCCCACTAACAAACACAAGATTATCAATCTGTCGTTCCTGAACGAATTCGATCAACTTCTTCTTCTCAGCAGGATAGCCATCCCAAGCATCTAAGTTTGTAGGCCGCTCTGGTCTAACTTTGCTATAGTCAAAATCAGAAAAAATAACTTGATTTCCAATAACCTTCCAACGGGCTTCGGAGCTACTTAATGATTTAGTCAACCATTGATATTGTTGTTTCCCCAACATACTTCTTTCTTCGCTAGTGTAATTTTTATCGTCTGTTTTTTCTACAGGAGCAGACCGTCCAGCGACACGTTCATCAAGCAAAAGAATGTCTGCCAACTTTCCCATTGTGATTTTTCGATACAATTGGCCACCTGCGTTTTCTCGGATGGGAAGCCATTCATAATAGGCTTGCTGAGCGGCTTGCCGCCTTTTGAGATAATCACCTTCCTCTGCTTGATGGTTTTTTGCTCCATTTGTATATGCATTGTTAGCGATTTCATGGTCATCCCAAATAGCAATGAAAGGATGGAGTTTATGAACTTCCTGAAAGTCTTTATCTAATCGATACTGGGAATAACGAGTTCTGTAATCTTCGAGTGTAAGTAATTCCTTTGCTGGAATGTGTTGTCGATCCAACTCTTCATTACCGTAGCCGCCAGGCTCATATTCATAGATGTAGTCACCGAGATGAATAATGGCATCCAAGTTATCTTGTTTGGCAAGGTTAGCGAGAGCATTGTAATAACCGGCTTCATAGTTTGTGCAACTAATCACTGCTAACTTCACCTTATCAGTTGCTCTCTTAGGGGCCGTTTTTGTTCTACCCAAAACGGACTTCTTTCCTTTTTCCACAAATTGGTAATAGTAGAACTGATCTGCTTCTAAACCAAGTACGTCTATTTTTATAGTGAAGTCCCTATTGGAATGAGCGTTGATTATTCCTTCATTGACTACTTCCGTCAATGCCTCATCTTTAGCAATAATCCATTTTACAGGAAAGCTTTCGCCTTTTTGACTTGGCGTTAAACGAGTCCATATAATGACTCGGTCTGGAAGCGGATCGCCAGAAGCTACGCCATGATAGAAGGGCTGCATGTTACTATCGTAGTACTGGCTAATGTCACTTTCAAGAATGGCTGTTTTGCTTTTTTTCTGATCGCAAGAAAAAAGGAATAATAGGAAAAAGAAAGAAATAAGATATCTAAGTGTGCGCATTGTCTTTATTTAAAGTACTATTTCCATTTAATGCCACAACCCATGCTTGGATATTGTGAGGAGCTCACTTTTTCTCCATTCAAAATAGTATCCAATGCAGCTCGGAGTTCTGATCCACTTACTGGAATTCCAGAGTTGGGCCGAGAATCATCTAAACGCCCTCGATAGGCCAATTTATCCTTTTTGTCAAAAATGTAAAAGTCAGGGGTGCAGGCGGCATCATAAGCTTTGGCGACCTCCTGTGTTTCATCATAAAGATATGGAAAAGTGAAACCCTCATCTTTAGCAAAAGCTTTCATGTTATCGGGAGAATCAGTAGGGTATCTTTCTACATCGTTAGAGCTGATGGCCAAGAAACCGACTCCTTTTTTCTTATAGTCTTTTGCCAGTTTTGCTAGCTCCTCCGTAATATGAAGAACATAAGGACAATGATTACAAATGAACATAATTACTCGGGCATTTTCTGATGGAATATCAGTCAAGCTCATTTCTTTTCCAGAAACGGTATCTTTTAACTTAAAGTTTGGGGCCTTTGTTCCTAATGGAAGCATTTTAGATTCTGTAAGTGCCATTTTTATTTTTTATTTTCGTGTGACGTAATGTTAATATTATAAGCAAGCTTCATTTATTCCAAGTACATATTTTTGGATCACATCAATCCCTCTCGCAGTTTCAGCGCCCTCAAAGCCAGAAATATCTTTATTCGAAATTCGTAATTTATATTGATCGCTTAGTTTTTTAGCAATCGGTAAATAAGACCAATGCCATTTTTCTTCGTTGTAACCATCAGGACGTATTTCTCCTTTGGGAGTATAAGGCTGGCAAAAACCATATTCATGGGCATGAGCAACCAACCATTCATATTCTTTCAATCCTTTTCCTTTTTCAAAATAATCATTGGTAAAAGCATTGACATCGAAGTCGGTTCCCCAATGATGGCGTGAAGTGCCAGGCATAGAACTATATTCCAATATTTTTAAGGCTCGGGTATTTGGATCAGGGTATTTTTGTTTCGCATTTTCTTTTCCTTCTAACAAACGTTTTCCATTCCACTTCCCCTCCCAGATTACTTTTTGTGCGGCAAAATTTCTAGTGGCTGATTTGATAATAAACTGGACACCATCTCTCTTTGCCGCTTCAGCCATTTCTACAAATTTGGTGTAAGCTTCTTTTCGCAAATACATCCCTCCCCGAGAAGAGTGTGTTTTTCCGATTAGGGCAAAATCAGAATGTTTAGCTGGGGTGAATTTTCCAACAAGACAATCTATTGTAATATTGGTATCGATCGCGATCACTGCTTTTGTCGTTAATGTATTTGTGAGGTTGGTATCTGTCGCCACAAGAGATGCTTTTGCTACGATTGAATTTTCGTTGTCAGCTAAAGATGATTCTGGAGAGGTACAGGCATTTAATAGAAATACAACTATAAAAAGCCAAAAAATAAGGAAAGCGTTTACCTTTGTCATGTACTTTGTTTTTGTGCGGTAAAGATAAGAAAAACCAGTAGCTGTGCAGCCCATTAAGAAATGGGTAATTTTCTTAGAGACACCAAGCTAATTTAAACAACCAGTTATAAAATCTGTTCATTATGATTCTCCCTTTCCGCTTTCTATCCACCTTAGCGTTATGCTTTTTTATTAGTAACACCGTGTTTTCTCAGGTTGCGATGAAGCAAACTATTGAAGACATCGCCATTATCGAACAAAAGGTCATGGTTCCCATGCGTGATGGAAAAAGATTGGCTACGGACATTTATCGACCTAAAACGGATAAAAAAGTTCCCGTTATTTTTTCTAGAACACCATATAATTTTAATTCATGGGGAGATGGTAAGGAAAGGACCAGAACGAAAGATCGCGCTTTGGAGGCTGTTAAAAGAGGCTACGCCTATGTGGTTCAAAACGAAAGAGGGCGCTACTTTTCTGAAGGTAAATGGGATATTTTAGGCGTTCCAACTACGGATGGATATGATGCTTTTAGCTGGTTGGAAAATCAAAGTTGGTGCAACGGAAAAATTGGGACTTATGGATGTTCCTCTACAGCCGAGTGGCAGATGGCAGTTGCGGCACAAGACCATCCCGCACATGCCGCAATGGTGCCTCAAGGCTATGGAGCTGGAGTCGGAAAGGTAGGACCTTTCAATGAACAAGGAAATTGGTTCCGAGGCGGTGCACAACAAATGTTGTTTACATCTTGGTTGTATTCTGTTCAGAATGATGAATTTCGTCCTAGAGTTCCAGAAGGAGCTACTCAGGAAGATCTGATTAGGGTTTCTCGGTTTTACGATTTAGCCTCAGAAGCACCTCCCATAGATTGGGCGGATAAACTAAAACATTTACCGGTTTCCGATATTATCAAAAATGTATCTGGCACAAAAGGAATTTATGATAAGATGATTAAGCGAAAGCCAAATGATCCAGATTGGTTTAAAGGCGGTTTGTATCATGAAAACATGCCATTTGGTGTTCCTAGTTTTTGGTTTGTTTCCTGGTTTGATGTATCAACGGGACCTAATTTGGCGCTATTTAATCATGTTCGTGACAATGCTAAAGACAAAGAAGTCAGAGACAATCAATATCTGGTAATTGCTCCCACTTTACATTGTCGATTTACTAGAGCTACTGCGAATACAATGGTTGGTGATTTGAACGTAGGCGATGCTCGTCTTAATTATGATGAACAGATTTATGGCTATTTTGATCATTTCCTGAAAGGAGAAAAAAATGAGACGAAGGAAAACTTACCTAGAGTACAATATTATACTATGGGCGCCAATAAATGGCAATCGTCAGAAACCTGGCCGCCGCAGAATGCGAAGATGACAACGTACTTTCTACAAAGTGAAGGTCGAGCCAATAGTTTATATGGTGATGGTGCTTTGACAACTAATCAGCCAAAATCAGTTTCTCCTCCTGATGCTTTTTCCTATAACCCAATGAATCCGGTTCCTTCTTACGGAGGAAATGTTTGCTGTACAGGTAATGCAGTAAAAGGCGGTTCTTTCGATCAGCAAGCAATGGAAACCCGACACGATATATTGGTCTATTCCACGCCTGTTTTAGAAGAAGGCGTAGAGCTTAGTGGTTTTATCGAATCTACTTTGTATTTATCATCAAGTGCGAAGGATACAGATTTGACGATCAAATTAATTGATGTTTATCCAGACGGTAGTGCTTATAATCTGGATGAAACAATTCAGCGAGTGAGGTACCGAGAAGGTTATGACAAAGAGGTGTTTATGGAAGATGGAAAAGTTTATAAGGTAGAACTGTCTCCATTGTCAACTAGTAACTATTTTGCAAAAGGTCATCAGATTCGAGTTGAAATTTCAAGTAGTAATTTTCCACGTTTTGAAAGAAATTTGAATACAGGAGGGAGTAATTATGATGAGAAAAAGAGCGTGATTGCTCATAATAAGATTTATCATTCGGCAGAATATCCTTCGCAGCTTAGATTGCCAATTGTAAAGAAATAAAGAATAAAATACATGCCTTTAAAATATAAATCCTTTGGTTCCGGTGAACCAGTGATTATTCTTCACGGCTTATTTGGTACACTGGACAACTGGCAAACTATGGCCAAAAGACTTGCTGAAAACTTTACCGTTTTTATCATCGACCAGCGAAATCATGGAAAGTCACCCCACATGGATGACATCAGTTATCCTTTAATGGCAGAAGACCTCCGAAACTTTATGGAAGATCATTGGATGTATGATGCGCATATTATAGGCCATTCTATGGGAGGAAAAACAGCGATGCAATTTGCACTGGATAATCCGGATATGGTCAATAAATTGGTAGTAGTAGATATAGCTCCTAAAGCATATGTTGGTAATCATCAGCAGATTTTTGAAGCACTTTTTGAAGTTCCATTGGAGACGTTGAAAAGTAGATCAGAAGCGGCCAAAATATTAGCAACCAAGATGGGTAATGATCCAGGAACGATTCAATTTTTATTGAAAAACCTGTCAAGAAACAAAGAAGGTCAATATAATTGGAAGATGAACTTGCCAGTGCTTTTTAAAGACTATAAAAACATTTTGGCGGCGGTAAAAGGAGAAGAGATATTTGAGAAAGAAACTTTATTCATTAAAGGTGAGAAGTCGAATTACATTCTACCGGAGGATATGGAGGCCATCCGATTGCTTTTCCCAGAGGCAAAAATGGAGAAAGTGGCGAACTCTGGTCATTGGGTTCATGCAGAAGCGCCAGAAGCTTTGTACCAGTTGATGATTTCGTTTTTGATGGGAGAATAAAAGCCTTGCGGAAATGATCCTTTTTCATTGCAAAAACTAAAAAACGCATGTGTTTATCATTTAAGTATAAGAAAGTTAAACCGTTCAAATTGTTTTATAACAAAGCATAAAACTTTGTGACAATCGGCAAATGTTGAACTGTGAAAAATGGTTTGGCATTGTTTTTACCATAGAGGAGTAGAGAAAAGGTTTTACTACCAATCCCCCTCCGATCACCATCGGAATCACATAAGCTCCCCTTAATATGTGATTTTCTAGTAAAATCAGGCCTTTTCTACGAAACTAACCTCCCTTTATTGAAACAAGCCCCGGTCTTTTAGAGTTTTTATTATAGTTAAATCTAAAAACCGGTGTAACTTTAAGCCATTAGTCTTTTTTATCTGTTTTAATGCCGGATATGCAATAAAATAGGGTTTTTTCAGATACTCTATTAGAAACTATGCGCTCCGCCTTATAAAAACACCTTTTTATTATGAAGATGATAACCCGCTTTTCAAAGCTTACTGTCGTAATGCTTATTGCTTTTTTAGGGATCGCTACTGTTAGCTCTGACCACGGAAAGTACTTCGAAATTTCAAAGAATATTGAAATTTTCACTAACCTTTACAAAGAAATCAATACCTACTATGTGGATGATATTGATCCAGCGAAGTTGATGCGCACCGGCGTTGACGCTATGCTTGAATCTTTAGATCCTTATACCAACTTCATTTCTGAATCAGAGATAGAAGGTTTTCGATACATCACAGACGGAAAATATAATGGAATTGGAGCGCTCATTCATCGTAAGAATGATAAGATCGTTATAACAGAACCTTATGAAGATTGTCCGGCACACAAAGCTGGCTTAAAAGCAGGGGATATTGTTTTAGAAATTGATGGTAAGAACGCCGTAGGAAAAACGACAGATGATGTAAGTGACATCCTAAAGGGTTTCCCAGGAACAGAAATCGAACTAAAAGTAAAACGTCCAGGTGTTTCTGACAATATGAAAATTGTTATGACACGTGATGAAGTCATTGTTCCTAATGTACCTCATTCTTCATTTGTAACAGATGACATTGGATATATTTCTTTGACGACCTTTACAAGAGACGCCGGTAAAAATGTAGCGGATGCTTTGAAAACATTGAAGGAGCAAAACCCTGATATGAAAGGAGTGATTTTCGACCTTAGAGGAAATGGAGGAGGCTTGTTGACTGAAGCAGTAAATGTTTCTAATGTTTTCATTCCTAAAGGAGAATTGGTTGTAACTACAAAAGGAAAAGTAATTGATTGGGATAGAAGTTTTAAAACATTGAATAAGCCAGTAGACGAAGAAATGCCTTTGGTGGTTTTGATCAACAAAGGGTCGGCTTCAGCTTCTGAAATCGTTTCTGGTGTCATCCAAGATTTGGACAGAGGAGTTTTGATCGGTCAGCGTTCTTATGGAAAAGGATTGGTACAAAACACCAGAGATGTAGGCTATAACTCAAAAGTAAAGATGACAACTGCAAAATACTACATTCCTAGTGGAAGATGTATTCAAGGAGTAAGTTATAGTGACGGAACACCAATTGACATTCCAGATGCAGAAAGAACAGCTTTCAAAACCAGAAACGGAAGAACAGTGTTAGATGGAGGTGGAGTGAAATCTGATGTGCCATTGGATGAATTGGCAGGAGAAGGAATTATGAGAAGCTTATTAGAGAAGCACTTGATCTTTGATTATGTAACGGAATACTGTGTAGGTAAGGAAGAGATTCCAGCAGTTGATGACTTTACATTTACGGAGTTTAATAGTTTTGTAAACTTTCTAAAAGATAAGGATTACCATTACGAAACAGAGACTGAAAAACTTTTAGCAACTTTACAGAAAAAAGCGAATCAGGAAAAGTTAGTATCTGTTAAGTCTGACATTACTAGCTTGCAGAATAAGATTCAAGCAGAGAAGAAAAATGAATTGCAGAATAATAAGGAAAGAATTATTGACTTAATTGAAAAAGAAATCGCTAGTCGTTATTATTTTCAAAAAGGAAAGATCATGATGAGTTTGAAGAATGATATTGAAATCAAAGAAGCAGTGAAGGTCTTGAATGATAATGGAAAGTATAAGAAAATCCTTAGTGGAAAGTAATTTGTAAAAGAATTGTTTAACGAAAAATGGCGCTGTGCAGAAATGCACAGCGCCATTTTTCGTTGGGAAATGAGGTTTCCTTCTAAGCTGAAGGGAATGTTCTATCAACGGTGTGTGTTAATTTAAATGGTTTATTTAAGGTCTAAAATTATGCGAATTATGGGAAACCTCATTTCCTCGTCTCCTCCTCCACACTTTTACTGCTCTTCAATCGCCTGGTAATAAATGGATAACTCAAAACGGCTATTAAGATTATAGCCCCTCCTATATAAAAAGTAGTGTTCAATTCTTCATTCTCTTTCAGAATCAACCAAGCCAGAATAATTCCATAGACCGGTTCTAGATTTACTGTAAGTGCAGAAGCAAAGGCCGAAATATGCTTTAAAGCCCTGAGAGAAAGTACATAGGCAAGAGTCGTACAAAGTAGGGCCAGAATTAATAGATAGCTCCAATCAGATGCTGTTGGCCAAAAGGGAATGTCTGTCCCCGATGATAAATAAAAAGGCATCAAGAGAGATAAAAATAACCATCCGCTTCCTAACTCGATAAAAGTAATTTCCATAGGATCGCTTTCATTGACTAGCTTCTTATTCCATATAGAAAAAACAGCGGCGAGTAAGGCCGACATCAATCCAATCCAAATCCCCATTTTCATTTCTAGTTCAGTAGTAGTTACAATCAGAGCCATGGCGGGAATGATGATTAGCCCTATACCTAGTTCATGCCATTCAAAAGTTTTTTCTCGTAGCATGATGGGCTCCAAGATTGCTGCGAACAAAGAAGTTGTAGACATACAGACCAGACAGATGGAGGCATTTGAATATTTTACGGCGCCAAAAAAACAGAGCCAATGAAGAGCCACAAGGGAACCAATGGCCATATATTGTAGGACCAATCTTCTTGGTATTTTTCTAAGTTTTTTTCCAAACTTAATTAAAAACAAGAGGCTAATACTCGTAATTAAGACTCGCCACCAAACCAGAACAATTGCAGATAAACTAATAAGGTCTCCAAGGATGGCCGTAAAACCAAATAATAAAACGGCAATGTGTAGTTCGAGATACGCTTGTTTAACCTTTTTCATTAGTTGTTTAATCTTGAGGAGATTTAGTTTTCTCCTGGCTTATGATATCATCGCGCAAGGTAGGAATTTCCAAGCATTAGATAGTCGCCTATATGAATCAGTAAAGATGATTGTTAATATCGTTCTAACACGAATCATTATTTAGATAGAAAATGGTAACTTGCCACAATGAAAGTACAAAACAAAGTAGTTGTCGTTACTGGAGCAGGTTCAGGAATCGGGGCGGCCATCGCAAAGTTATTTGCTCAACATCAAGCGAATGTGATTGTTTCTGATATTCGATTGGAAAAAGCAGAAGCCATTTGTGGAGAGATAAAAGCAGGAGGAGGGAATGCGGTAGCGCTAAAAACCAATGTGGCGAATTTTGAAGAAATGAAAGATTTGTTTGAATTCGCTATTGCGCAATTTGGACAAGTTGATGTACTCGTTAACAATGCAGGAATTGGACCTAAAAAATTAGTAAAGACAGCCGCTCATACATTGGAAGATTGGGACAACGTCGTCGCCGTCAACCAGACGGGTGTTTTCTATGGAATGAAACTGGCTTTACAACAGATGATGAAACAAGGTGCTGGTAATATTGTCAATATCGCTTCTTTAGCTGGTCTCAAGCCATCAGGAAATAATCTTTCTTATGCAGCGAGTAAATATGCGGTGGTTGGAATGACAAAATCTGCAGCTTTAGAATATGCGTCTAAAAATATTCGAATCAATGCTGTTTGCCCTGGATATACAGAGTCGGCATTACTGGATAAGCTAAAAGCATCTCGTCCCGATATGGAGGAATATTTAAAAGCGGTGATTCCAATGAAACGCTTTGGTCAAGCTACTGAGATCGCGGAGGCTGTTGTTTGGTTGGCTTCTGATAGTACTCGATTTATCACAGGGGAAACAATTACTTTGGATGGTGGTACTTCATTACGATAAGTTTGTATAAAATTTAGAATATCAATTAAAGTGAAGCAAGCGTTATTTACCAAATTATTGCTAGAATGGAACGAAGGTCAAAGTAGACCGATGCCTTGGAAAGGAGAAAAGAATCCCTATCTAATCTGGCTTTCGGAAATTATTTTACAACAAACTAGAGTAGAACAGGGCTTACCTTACTTCGAAAGATTTAAAGCAGCTTTTCCACAAGTACACGATCTCGCACGGGCACAAGAAGATGAAGTGATGAAACTTTGGGAAGGGTTGGGGTATTATTCGCGTGCTCGGAACTTACATCATACTGCGAAATTTATCAGTGAAGAGTTGAAAGGTATTTTCCCAAAAGAGTACAAAAACATTTTAGCTTTAAAAGGAGTAGGCCCTTATACTGCAGCTGCGATTGCTTCTTTTGCTTACAATTTGCCTCATGCAGTAGTAGACGGAAATGTGTATCGTGTGCTTTCTAGGACTTTTAATATCGCTGACCCAATAGATACTACGAAGGGAAAAGCTAGATTTTCTGCACTTGCAGATACATTGTTAGATAAAAATCAAGCTGGAGTTTATAATCAAGCGATTATGGATTTTGGAGCTACGGTTTGCCTACCTAAAAACCCTGTATGTAAAAGTTGCCCAATGCAGGTAGGTTGTAAGGCACTTAAAAAAAAGACGGTCAGTCAGCTTCCGGTGAAGTCTAAGAAAATGATTCGTAAAAAGCGATTTTTTAATTATGTTGTTTTTAAAGACAAGAAGGGACTTACTGTTATTAATAAAAGGGTAGAAAAAGGAATCTGGCAAAACTTATATGACTTTCCTTTGGTGGAGGCAGATAAACAAATTAATCTAGCTGAATTAAAGAAGAAGGCGGAGTGGAAAAGCTGGGTGGGGAAAAATAAAATAGTTCCTACTCCTAGTAAACCGTTCAAACAACTTTTGACGCACCAGGAAATTGTAGCTGTATTTTGGGAGATTGAAGTACCTTCTATCAATAGGTTGCCTATTCATCAAAACTTTGCATTGGTAGAGTGGAATGAATTATCGGCTTTTGCCTTTCCAAAAATCATCGATACATATCTAAAGGACACTTCTTTGTACTTAAGATTTTAATCCTTTTCATACTGGGTAATCTGATCTTTTTTGACGAATTTTGTGCTCTACTTTGGAAGTAATAAACAAGCGCATAATGATTAATAGAGTAACACTGATAGGCTACTTAGGACAAGATCCGGAAATAAGGCATTTGGAAAATGGGACGCTTGTTGGTCGGCTTACTATTGCTACGAAAGAAAATTATCAAGATAAAAATGGGCAGTGGCAATCAAAAACGGAATGGCATGATGTTATCGTTTGGCGTAAATTAGCAGAGCAAGCTCAGCGTACCTTTAAAAAAGGGAAACTTGTTTTTATAGAAGGAAAGTTAACGCATCGAAAACGGCAAAATAAAGATGGAAGTATTCAGAAAATAACGGAAGTTGTTGCCAATACGATTCGACTGTTGGAGAAAAGAGAATATTCTAGTGGTGCCAGCGGTTCGCCATTTTAGATTACGCTGAAAACATTGTGCTGCACTTATCGTTAATCAAACATTACATTTTATAACTTAACCCACGACATTGGAAAGCGATCCCGATAGTATTATTACTGGTCTATCTTTTTTTGTTACTCCTCTCTTGGCTGTTTCGCCTGCAGGTCTTTATGCTGCATTCTTTCTCATCATATTTTTATTAGCTTGCTCGGCATTGATTTCGAGTTCGGAAGTGGCTTTCTTTTCTTTGAATGTAAATGATGTAAAAAAGCTAGAGCAAGATAACTCTGTCGTTTCTAACAGGATACTTGGACTTCGCGAACAACCTCGAAAACTGCTAGCGACTATTCTCATAAGCAATAACTTTATCAACATTGGAATTATCATTCTTTCTGAGTTTCTCTTAGGAGAAGTCTTAAGCGATGCCATTCGATTGAACTGGGCTCATGCATTTATGTCCTTAATAGACTTGTCCGCTTATGTCACTTCAGAATGGGTTGCCGATGCAATCAATTTTTTACTGGCAATTGTTGGTGTTACATTTTTGTTAGTTCTTTTCGGAGAGGTGGCTCCTAAGGTTTATGCAAAAATAAATAAGTTAAAACTAGCAAGTATGATGTCTCGGGTTCTCTCTTTTCTAATGGGAGTTTTCACGCCATTGAGCATGCCTTTAGTTAGAGGGACTAATTTTATTGAGAGAAAACTAGCAGGGCATAATGGAAGCGGGAACATTACTAGTCGTGAAGAGATCGATCAAGCTATTGAATTGGCTGTTAAAGAAGATGAGACGAATACTGATCAAGAGATTGATATTCTAAAAAGTATAGTTAAGTTCGGAGATGTTTCGGTGAAGCAAATCATGTGCTCACGTGTAGATGTAGTTGCTATTGATTTTCGAATGGGGTTTCATGAGCTGATAAAAATTGCTCGAGAATCTGGGTTTTCCAGAATTCCGGTTTATGATGAGGACTTTGATAATATCACTGGAATTCTTTACATCAAAGATTTATTGGGGCATCTGGAAGAATCTGATGAATTCGAATGGCAGCCATTGATTCGAACGAATATCATGTATGTGCCAGAAGCCAAGAAGATTAATGACTTGTTGAGGGAGTTTCAATTGGAGCGAATGCACATGGGAATTGTGGTTGATGAATATGGTGGTAGTTCTGGCTTGGTGACCCTCGAAGATATTATGGAAGAAGTCATTGGGGAAATCAAAGATGAATTTGATGACGACTCGGAGGTGGAATATGAAAAATTGGACGACCTCAATTACATCTTTGAAGGAAAAACCTTACTCAATGATGTTTGCAGAGTAATGGGATTAGATACAGAGACTTTTGATGAAGTGAAAGGAGATGCGGACTCTGTTGCAGGATTGTTATTAGAAATAATAGGCCAAATTCCAAAGGCAAATGAACGAGCAAATTATAATGATTATAACTTTAGAATCGTTTCAGTAAATAGAAGAAGAATTGAACGTATTCATATTTCCTTACCAGAA
>CAZDTI010000003.1:0-14474 GCA_964508085.1 uncultured Saprospiraceae bacterium
TTTCCGAGTTGTTATCCAAACCGCCGTTTGTCCATTCAAAAGCATCAACTCCAAAAGCATCAATAAAAGCCTCAGCATCTTTTGTTACCACAAGATAATCGCCAGGTCCCATTGCAATATTGGTAAATTCGAAAACGACACCATCCAAAAATTCATAATCACCAAGCTCCACAATATTATCACTACGGTTATAAAATTCTACAAAATCATAATTGTTATCGCCACCTGGTTGATGATAAAGTATTTCAGTAATTACGATATCTCCATAAGGGGGTTCATCTACGTCGATGGTTCCGGTCATACCTGAACCTAGACCATCACTGGTATAAGTATAATCTCCAGGAACATCGAAAGTAAAACAGTAAGACCAAGGACCGCAATCGGCATCTCCACTCATAAAAGTTGGGAAGTTTCCTGTGCCGTCTATGTTGTGTTCTGTAGTTGTATTGTTAATCCAAAGTACCGTTTGCCCAGCGAGTATGTCAATATTATCTGGTACAAAGCCGGCGTCTGTGATTATGATGGTGTGATCAGCAGTGGTGCAATTTATAGAATTTGGTGCTGCTGGTGTACAAAAAACCTCGGTATTCGAAATTACAACATCTGTAAAATTTCTTGACGGTTTCCAGCTCATAGGCTGGAGGTTATTAGCTTGCACGTCACATAATTCTAGAGAATGTCCATTACCATCTGTTTTATAATCGTGATAAACTACCGTTTGGTCATAAAATATTTCATCTACTTTATAACCTGAGGCATCTCTAATAATCATTTGTTGTTCATCAGCATTGGAGAGTTCTTCTGAAGCATCCCATTGTAAAATAAGCACAGAGTTTGGAATTTCAAAAGTAGTTCTTAATGCATCAGCATTGGACGCCAGCAAAACATAATCTCCTTCATCCAATTCCTCATCAGGGAAGATGAAATCAATTCCCCCTGACATCACAAGTCCATCTAATTCTATTGATTCATTTCCAGCAACATGGATTTCTATAAAGTCGATTGAGTCGGCTCCAGAATCGGGACCGTTGTACATAATTTCTGTAATCACCAATTGATTGGCCAATGGCGAACAAACCGTATTTGCTGCTCCCGGAGTTGCAAATATCTCATCACCATCGATAATAATTGGTGTTTCTGCCTCTGAAGCTAACCAATTGCTGCCAACATTATTATCAAGAGAAGCCGTACAAAGTTCCATAGAATGACCACCGCCATCTGCATCTTCAGGCCAAGGGCAATTATCTGTATAAGCTACAGAATCTAAGACTGAACCTAAATTATCTTTCAAAACAATGATGTCATCTCCATTAGCGAGGTTATCACCAAAGGTCCATTGCTGAGCAGCAACTCCAAAAGAGTCTCTCATGAAGAGGCTGTCTTTTGCAATAACATAATAACTGCCTGACTGGATAACGGTGTCCGGGAATTGGTAGTTGATCCCATCGCTAATAGTATAGCCATCTACCATGATTGGAATGAAATCACTGTTATAAATTTCAATGAATTCTAATGGATCAGCTCCACCACCTGGGGAGTTGTAGAAAACTTCGTTGATAACCAGTTGTGCATTGATGCTGTTACAAAACAGCCAGAACAGTGCAATAGTAAGGGTCTTCTTCATTATTTCTTGAATTTGAATCGGGATAATTGTTTTTCTCAAATAAGTATAAAACGTTTAAAATGCTGGTTTACAAGTACTTAAAACGAAAATTTTCAAAATTGGCAGATACGCTATAAATCATCATTTCTAACTGATTATACATATAATAATCCTGCCGAATTTGTTCATTGCCCGAGCTTATGCAAGGATAATTACAAAAAAAGTCGAGAAGTAAACTTTATAAGCTTACCCTAAGTAGTGGAAGTCTTTATTTTAAACAGGTTTGGAAAACGGAACTAGATCAGGAACAGGGAATTATGTATTTAATAATTTCCACAGGAGAGTTTTTGGGTTTATGTTCTAGTGTGGCGCAAAGATAGCCATATATTTGAGATGAGGAAGGAGGACTTTGTTAAAAAGACCGAATCTGTCTATTAAGAAACTATTCAAGACACTGGTTTTCAAAAAGATATAGCCTACAATAATCTAAGATTAAGAAATCGTAAATTTATTATCAGGCTTTGTCTAGTAAATCCTGAGGCAGTTTCTTTGTTGCTTTGGCCCCTAGTTCCTTTATTTTCTGTGCACGACCAATAAGGGTATCTCCTTTTTTGCTAGAAAGAGTTAGTTTATTCATAGCATCATCATAGGCATTTCTAGCACCATCCAGTCGATTACCGATGGCTTTAAGATCTTCCACGAAATTGCAAAACTTATCATAGAGCTTTCCGCTTTGTCTGGCTATTTCGAGAACAGAGCGTTTTTGTTTTTCTTGTTTCCAAATGAAGGAAACCGTACGCATAGTTGCCAATAAAGTAGAGGTGGTTACCAAAACGATGTTTCGATCCAAAGCTTCGGTGAAAAGGCTATTGTCTTTTTCGATCGCCGCAGAAAAAGCCGGTTCTATGGGTACAAAAAGCAACAGATAATCCGGTGAATTTATCTGATACAGGTTCTGGTAATTTTTCCCGGCCAGATCCTTTATGTGTTTCCGGATACTATCAACGTGACCTTTCAAATTCAATTCTTTTTCCTCTTCCGTTCCCGCATTAAAATACCTTTCATACGCGACTAAAGATACTTTTGAATCAATCACCAAATGCTTTTTTCCAGGAAGATTGATGATAAAATCTGGTCGTTTTTCTTTGCCTTCATCGTCTTTGTAAGACTGTTGTGTGTCGAAGTGAATGTCTTTTTTTAAACCCGCTTTTTCGAGTAACATTTCTAAACGTATTTCCCCCCAATCCCCCTGTGTTTTGGAGTCCCCTTTGAGGGCTGCAACCAGATTGTTAGCATCTTGGCTGAGTTGGAGGTTTAGATCACGTAATTGTTCAATTTCCTTGCGTAGAGAAACTTTATCTTTTGTCTCTTCAAGAAAGCGTTTTTCAATACCGTTTTCAAAGTCTTTTATTTTTTCCCGTAAAGGAAGTAAGACATCGTGTAATTGTTTTTGATTCTGTGCAGCAAAGCGAACGGACTTTTCTTCTAACAATCTATTTGCGACGTTTTCAAATTCGAGTTGGAATTTTTGCTGTAACTCTTCTACCTCCTCCTTTTGTTCGAGTAAACGCTCCTCTAAATGAATACAATTTTGTTGTTTGGCAGATAGCGCGCTGGTTAATTCTCGAAGTTCTGATTCCTTTTCAGCAATATCGTCTTTATACAAATCAGCTTGTGCATGTAAGGCTTCATGGACTTCTTTGTGTACATATTGGTGGGCAACATCGTCAAGGGTTAAAACATTGGCAGAGGCCGTAAAATGGTACTTTGCAATAAACCAAGTGACAAGCGCTCCTAAGAAAAGGCCGATGAGGAGGAAGATGATTTGAATTTCCATAAAGGTGATTTAGATCACAAATATAAACAATTTATTTAAATAAAATACATTTTTTGTTTACAAATTACATCGGTTAAGCGTTTATGATTTACGTTACTGGGAGGCTATTGTAAAATTAGGTTAAGTATGAAACAACAAAGTTTCTGGATTCTCTAATCCTTTTTTTATCTTCGCAGCGATCTATATAATAGAAGTTGTTTAAAGTAAACTTTCATTATCATAATCTTATGCTCAAGATCAATACAAATACAATGACTCGCCACTTCGATTACCTAAAAATAACCCGTGACAACTTGCTCAAGACAACTGCAAATTTGAGTCTGGAGGAGTTGAATCGCATTCCAGCAGGGTATAACAATAACATCGCCTGGAATATGGCACATTGTCTGGTCACACAATACTTACTGTGCTATGGACTTTCCGGACACCCCATCCCTTTAGAGGCCTCTGTTGTTGATTTATACAGAAAAGGCTCAAAGCCCAATGGCCCTATGAGTGCTGAAGATCTTGCTTTTTTCCGAAAGGAGTTGGCTGCTGCGCCTATCAAAATGGAAGAAGATTACCAGAATGGGTTATTCACACAATTCAAAATATATACAACGAGTTATAATATAGAGCTACAATCAACCGAAGATGCCATCCAATTCAATAATATTCATGAAGGACTGCATTTGGGATATGTGATGGCCTTGAAGAAGGTGCTATAACTTCAAAAGCGTTTCACCGTAAAAGAGACAAAATAACGTTGCCTCCACTTGTATTGCACCAAATCACTTGCAGGCCGAGAGTTTTACCTTACAAATGAAATTGAGTTTGAAATTGAAAAAGAGCTTGAGCTTTAAAAACGTTACTATTAGACTATTGCTTACGTATAAATAGAGAACTTATTATCAAACCCTTTTAATTAAATTAATTATGTTAGACAAAATTATGGAAATGGTTGGTGGCGATGCTGTCAATGCAATCACTGAAAAAGCAGGAATTTCAACGGATCAGGCGAAGCAGATGCTTCCGTTTGCTCAGGAAAGCCTTCAAGAAGGATTGATGTCTCAGGTAACTGGCGGTAATGTAGATGGTGTACTTGGAATGTTTAAAAATTTTGCTGGTGGCAATGCTGCAAGTGATGGCATTTTCGGTAGCATCAAAGGAATGTTTATGAAAAAAGTAATGACCAATATGGGTATTCCTGAGTCTGTTGCTGGTTTAGCAGCTGGAGCTGGAATGTCTTCTATCATCGGTGGTTTGACCAATCAAATCAAAGGTGCTGGTGATACAGATGAAATTGATGCAAGTAGCTTGATGTCTGTCCTTGGCGGCGGAGGTGGCGCTATGGGAATGTTGGGTAAAGCTGCTGGTATGTTGGGTGGCCTAGGCGGTGATGCTGCTGACAAAGCTGGTGACGCTGGAAATGCTGCGGAAGGACTTGCTGATAAAGCGAAGGACTTGTTAGGTGGAATGTTTAAGTAATACTTACTTGCTGAAGCTTCGGCTTTAAGAAATAAAGGGCTCTCGATTTAAGTATCGAGGGCTTTTTTCGAGCCCCGGACTGCTGTCCGGGTGATTGGAGGTTCGACTCTTCCAGAGTCTTACGTGGTGGTTCGTGTACCTGTGTGTGATGTGATGTGTGTGTGCTGTGCTTGTCTATGCTGTAGTGTGATTGGGGATCAATTTAAGGTGGGGGCTTTCGCTATTTTTATAGATTTCCTTTTTTGCGCTGAATTAAGTCTTGGAGGGGAATTAGAAGTTTGAGGTCGTTAGCGCCATTTATTTTTTCGTAATTTAATTGGTTGAAAATCAAAAACTTACCAATTTAATTTTGAAATAGGGCTTGATTTCCGACATATTACCATTAACTTTGTTACGATATCATGAGTTTTTAGGTATATGTATCGTTTCCTTTTTTCTTAAGTTCTTTCGCTACCCAAAACACTCTTTTCTAGTATTCTAAATTTTTTTGTAATGAACATTTTTGTAGCAAAATTAAACTTCGACACTCGCGACGGTGAGCTCCGTGCCGCATTCGAAGCCTTTGGCGAAGTAGATTCAGTAAAAATTATTACTGACAAATTCTCTGGTAAATCAAAAGGTTATGGCTTTGTCGAAATGCCAGATGAAACACAAGGTCTAGCGGCTGTTGAAGGTCTTAACGACACAGAGTTGGATGGAAGAACCATAGTTGTAAAAAAAGCGGAACCTCGTGAAAATAGAGATCGTCGAGGTGGCGGCGGTGGTTACAACCGTGGTGGCGGTGGTGGTGGATACGGTGGCGGCTATGGCGGCGGAGGCGGTGGTTATAATAACCGATACTAATCGTTAACAATTCACTGTTGACATAAAATTATAGGGAAGTCGCTTCGGGAACGGAGCGGCTTTTTTGCTTTCTAGTTTCCAAGTTTTCGTTTTTCTGGCTGGCTGCTCTCTGGCTGCGCTCCCCGACTTTCAAGTCGGGGTAAATGGTGGTTCGACTCCTCCAGAGTCTTATGTGGTGGTTCGTGTGTCGGAGTGTATGCTTTTTTTTAGGATGTAAATGATGAGGTATTTCTTGAGAGGCCTAAGTACAGTTTTCTGTCTTAAGAAATTGGATAACCTCTTCTGGGGTAGCTTCGTCAAACCATTTCCAGTGTTTGTCTCTTCGGAACCAAGTTAGCTGTCTTTTAGCGTATCTGCGGCTGTTTCTTTTGATCAATTCTATTGCTGTTTCTAGATCCTGTTTTCCTTCAAAATGGTCAAATAGCTCTGCGTAGCCAACGGTTTGCAAAGCAGATAATTCCTTGTATTCTTGTAAGCCACGGGCTTCTGCTAACAATCCATTTTCGAGCATTATATCTACACGGCGATTGATGCGGTCATAGAGTTTTTCCCGATTCATGTTTAGACAGATGTAATGAGGTATGAAGGAACGTTGTTTTGGTTCTTTCTTTAAAAAGGAAGAATAAGGCTTTCCGCTGCTTTCGCAAACAGATAGTGCTCGAATAAGTCTTCGGGAGTTTTGTAAATCTACTGTTTTATAGTAATCAATATCCGCCTTTTCTAGCGCTTCCTGCAATCCTGAAAGACCTTCTTTTTCATAGAGTGTTTCTACCACTCCCCTCGCCTCTTCACACACCTCCGGGAATTCATCCAATCCTTCACAAACAGCTTTAATAAACATCCCTGAACCGCCTGCTATTACGGCAACATCTTGTTGAGCATAAATTTCTTCTAATCTTTGAAGGGCTTCTTTTTCATAATCACTAACAGTATAAGGCTCTGTTACTGAGCGGGTATTGACAAAGTAGTGTTTTGCCTGAGCCAATTCCTCTTCGGTTGCCTTAGCCGTACCAATGGTCATTTCCCGATAAAACTGACGACTGTCAGCAGAAAGAATCGGCGCATTGAACTGCTGAGCGATGGCAATCGCCAAGGCTGTTTTTCCGCTGGCCGTCGGGCCGCCAATGACAATCAGGTGTTTGGTATTTGACATGTTGGCGAAATTACGGAATGCTGATGAGGATTTTTATGTAAAACTTGTATTTTTACCCATGCAACAGACTAAAATAGTACTCCGTCAATTGGTACATTCGAAGTATCTTGATCTATTCGGTGCCCTCCTTATTTTAGGTATTTGTATTTCCCGTTCTTTTCATGAGACTTATTTTTTCAATGGAGAAATCCAATTTGGAATTCCTGTTTCTGAGATGCTGAGTTATATAAAAATGGGGGCCTTCCCACTTGGCATTTTGTCTACTATAGGTGGTGTTGTTTCTATGCTTGCGACTCGACTAACTGGAAAGCAAAACAACTGGGGGAACATTATTGGTCTGCTTACTACAGTCAATTCAGGAGTTTTGGATTATTTGTTTGGTAATGGTTCGGCAGTCATTACCTACCCACTGACTTTTTTAATTTTCACGGTCGCTGTGAAGAACTGGGCGGATGGGGAGAAGGTTCGGGAAATAGACTTGCGTTATTATTTAATTATGCTTGTCGGGATTATTGTTGGCTTTAGCCTGGTCTATTTGGGCGCCTACTGGTTTGGCGGAAAAACGGACAATGCTTTTCTTTTCGTTGTTTCGGTCACTTTTGGAATCTCTCTGGGGGCGAATACTTGTAACGCGCTGAAGTATAAAGAGACCTGGCTGGGTTGGATGATTTATAACATTGTGCAGTTGGTAAAAAATACGATGCAAATGAATTTGGCGAATGTGGTGAAGTATGCTTTTTATATGGGAAATGCGGTGGTGACTTGGTTGGATTGGCGTTTAAATGGAGATGTGGTGCAGAAAGCTAAGTGAGACTCTTGGACTTAGTCACTGGAACCGTTAGTTTTCAATTTTTGATAATGTTCAATAAATGGTGTCTGCGGGTAGATTTCCCCTTTAGGGGTTAGGGGTTGCGTGAGAAAGACACCATTTTCTGAGGACTCTCTCATTTTTTGGTGAGCGCAAAGTTCGCTAAGCACGCAAAGCCCTCAATATTAAGCTGTTATTTTTTGCACTTTCAGTTGGAAACCATGTAGTTAACATTTCCTCGAAAGAGACTCAAAGCCGAGTAAGTCTAATCTTCTAGCTGCCTTTGCTATTCTCACAAGCCTCCAATCTCTCTCTTAAATAATCAACGGTTTTGATTAGAGATTTCATTTCTTTTGTGTTGTATATTTCAGAAGGTTCCGATAGCTCCTTTACACCTTCCTCTTTTAATTGATAATCACTTTGGATGGGTTTATCAGGAATTTCAGAAGATTCAATTGATCGTTTACATAAATCATAAACGGGAATACCAGAGACTTCAACAAGCCGTAAGAAGAATTCTATCTTAGGGATAACGCCACTTTTTTCATAACTAACAATTTGGCTTTTAGACACGCCTAATATTTCCCCAAATTTTCCTTGAGTCATTTTCCATTTTGCCTTCCTAATCATGAAGATATTATCTCCTAATTTCATTTATTATAATTAAAAAAGTTCTACTAAATAGAATAAATCACTATATTGTGCCTTATTCGTCTACAATATCGACATATTATTACACTACGTACCACAATTAGACGTAAAATAGTAATTATGAATTTAAATGCAAGGCTTAAGCTATTATCACCTTCCATTCGTGATCGACTACATAAATCTGAGATAAAAAAAATTGCCTCCAAATTCTCCTACAATGAAGAAGTTGTCAGAAGAATGTTAATCGGGAATGCAGATAAATATGGCTACAAAGAGAAAAATGTAGCCAAAGTAGCTGCTTATGCTTTGGAAGTAATGAGAGAACGAGATATGGTTGAAGAGCTGGAAGAAGATATTAAAGCCTATTTGGCAGCATAAAAGGCCTGTTTGGAGGTATTCCGCCTTTGTTGTTCTATATCTGTAAAATAGTTCTTTAGCGACTTAAAATAGTTGTTAGCATCGCTTCTGATAGCCTAGAAGTTAATAGTACTTTTTGTGGAAATTCTGGTACTGACAATCTAAAAGCTATAGAAAATCAATTAATTATTGAACCTGTTCGACCACCTAAAGAGACCTTTTGGCTACTAAGTGGATAAGATCTATTGAAGGAGATATTTTTTGGTTTTTATCTCTTTTTACACCCGGTTGTAGAGCTACTAAAGCGCGGGCAGTCTTTCCTCTTCAGAGGGAGAAAAGTCAAATTAAAGCTCTCAATTATGGTAGGGAGGAAGTTCATCCCGGTGGTTCGCCATCGGGGTGCTTCTTTATTATTCGCAATAGGGCTTAGCCATCCTGAGTTAATTCCTCATTCTCCCTTTTCACTTTACAAAATCCCCTCTCTTTCTTTTTTTGACAAACTGATGGTCAACTCCTCCTCCACTGCTGCTACGACCTCTTTTTTGTTCAACAAGTTCGCAGCCGCTTTCTTTCCTTTTAGGGAACGAAGTCGTCTTGGATGTCTATTTAAAGATTGGTCAAAAACAGTCAATGCTTTCTCTACCTGGTTATTTTCTAACAACCATTCTCCGTATGCTTCATGAACAGGCTTCAATATAAGCGGAGGTCCAAAAGAATATTTCAAGCCTTCATCTAATTTCGTTGCTTCTTCAAATAACTGAGCAGCTTCTTTTTTATCCCCTTTCAAAGTAGCCAGATAGGCATTCAATTCCATTTCCATAATGTGAACCATATCTACGTCCAATTGATTGGGCGGTTTATTCGCAAAGCCAGCAGTGCTACACATCGCAAAACTTTTATCCTCTAAGTTAAATTTCGCAACCTCTCTATCCGTTTTAATTTCTTCAATCATCGCAGCCAGCTGTTCTTTATCTTTCTGATGATAAGCTTTCATCCCTTCCATAAAATAGTATCCGGCTCTTTTTGTCAGATTCAAATCTTCGACAGTTACTTCGATATTCGCCCATTCCCCAGCCCAGTCGTTTGTCTCTACCAGATGAGCCCCTTTCATCGCCACTAAATAAGAGCGAGCGACTTTAGTGTCGTTCTCAGAAGTATAGTTTTTCATTCTTTGTAAAAGTTTTGTTGCGGACTCCAGCTCTCCCCGTTCTAAGAATCCATATTGCAACCAATTCAAGGCATGATAGCTCTTATCTTTTCCTTTTAAGTTTTTCTTTTCCAATCTTTTGATGCTGGCATTCCAGGAGGCGATATTGGATTCAACGACATTATTCCATTGTCCCAAAGCGACATAAATATGGGAAGGCATGTGTAAAGCATGAGCCGCATCTGGTGCTACTTTTGAGTAATTATCTGCTGCATCCTTGGCCATATGAGCATGATCCGGATCATCGTAGGAATGAATCAGATAATGCAAAGCTCCAGGGTGATTTGGATTTTCTTTGATGATGCCTTGCGCAATGCGCGCACTTTTTCCATACAATTCTTCGTCACGACCATTCCGCGAAGCTCCCAATAAAGAAATAGCGTAGAAAGCAGCAACTTCATGATTGCCCGGATACTTCTTAGTCAGCTGCTCCATTTGATTTTTATAGGCCAAATCCCTATCATACTTGGTCCCTTCCCCAAACAAATTTTCAATTGCTAGTAGAAAATCCTTCTCTAATTCTGTCTCTGGGTAAGCCAGTCTCTCTTCTGTGGTAGGCGCCAATTTATTCAAAGCTGCCAAGCCCTCTTCCTGTTCTTGTCTTTGCCATAAAGAATGATGGTAGCTCATCGCTTCGCCCCAAAAAGCCATGGCAAAAGTGGAATCAATTTCCTGCGCTTTCAGAAACTCTTCGCGAGCATCGTCATATTCAAAGCTATGTAAAAGCAATAGCCCCTTTTCGAAGAATGGCTTGGCTTCTTCCGCTCCAGTTACTTTGAAGTGTACTTCGCCTAATTGGGTGGAAGAGACTGCTGGTGTTTTTGTCTCTGGCTGGGATTCTGAAGAGCAGGCTGATAAAATAAGGACGAGAGAGAGGAAAGTATAAATGGTTACATTTTTCATATGACAATGTTTGAATATTTTTGAGTAGAAAATAGCGAAACAAAGCTAAGTAAAATTGTTTTTAAGCAATGGATTTCTAGGTCATTTATCTAAGCCCTCCAAAACCATCTCCCACAATACCTCATAAGGTACCACCTCTAAATCCCCGTCATAGCCCTCCTGATTCTCCATTCGATTCAGATATTTCGTCGCCCGAGTTTCCACTTGCTCCCGATTAAAATTGCCAGGAACAATTTGGAGTAACATCTGAAGAAACAACCGCCCTCTGCTTCCAGGTTTCAAGTGTCGTTCTCCATATTTTTCTATCGCCTCTCTGTTATCGATGATAGAACCTCTTCCCTTGTCTGTATTTAATCGAAGGATCGTATTTATAATAACGACATTGCAATTAACCCCAGCTTTGTCCGATACAAAAAACTCGATGTTATTTAAGAACTTACCAATCCGGAAATCATTTACTCCTTCTAATCTTCCGGATGCAATTAAAAAATTGAAGTATGCCTTTACGACCAACCAAGTCTCTCGAACTGATTTATCGATTTGCTTCTTCTTGATCGCCTCTTTGTATATATCGTATCCCCTCTGATAATCCCCTATATGAAGTTCAATAATAACTCGGTAATATAAAAAGGTAGACCAAACCGCCGTCGCTTTTGGTATATCGTTAATCGCTTTTTTGATTGCACTTCTTGCTTCTTCGTACCTCCCCAAGCGGATCAACGCTGGAGTCATGTCTTTATAAAAATGCGCTGTTCTGGGGATATTATTGGATTCAAAAAAGTCAATAGCCTTATGACACTGGAATATGACCAATTCATATTTTTTCTCAATATAAGCCAATATGTTGCAAAGGTTATAGGTAGCAAGCCAAATATCCGTGGATGGATATTTTAGATATGGTTTCAATTCACGACAGACCTCTCGTAGCTCTTTTTTCAAGCCATTACCCGGTGATCTTGTTTTTTTAAGTTGGTAGAATATCTTTGAATACTTAGAGGCTACAATCGCTTCTGCATGGCTCATTTCACTATAATAAAGAACGATGTCTTCGTATTTCTTTCCAATCCTCTTATCAAGTGCTTCCATATAATAATAGTGTTGCAAACAGGTGGCAAACTCAACGGCCAATAAAGTATAACCGAATTTTTGAGCCCGTTTCAAATGCATTCTTACGTCGTCAATTATTTCAGATCTCTTATTATAAGTTATCTGTTCTTTCATGAATCCAGCGAAATCCCAGCTTTGTTCTCTGGTCGTTCGTACTCTGGTTGTTGTAAAACTTGAAATTAGGTCCATTAGTAAATTTTAAGATAACGGAAAAAAAAGCACCTCTCGTCAACAGAAAAAAGTCGGTTAATTCTCCTCTGGTTAGCTATAATTTTGATTTATCATTCACTACTAAATCAATCTAGTTATGCCAATTCAAAAATCCATTGACGAGTTAAAGAAGTATGCTCAACTGAATAAACATAAAACTCAACTGAATAAACACAAGTTGAGCAACATCTTAGGCGGCAGTTATGTAACCGATGGTACGAACATCATAATAACGGATATATACGTCGGCTAAAAGGTGAGGTAACCTACCTACCCCCCCTGGTTCAGGACACCTAGTGTCCTAAAAGAAAGTCTAACGGTTAGCGCCGTTAGGCTTTTCTTATGAAGAACAGCCGTTTCATATATAGCTTTATAGACTTTTCCTTCTCTCCTGTAACTCTTATTTCAATTTCTGCTAATTACCAGAACTCGATAAACGATCTATAGCCTAGTACACTTTTTAGGGCTGATAGTCTATAAAGAGCAACACAATAGGATCTCGGAGAGATATATTCCATTAGTATGAGGTACTTCCATGTCCGAATTGTGTAACTGAGACTTGGAAACTAATGAATTGAGAATGAAGTACTAACCTTCTTTTTACAGATGATTAATACTTCACTAGTGGAGAATACCGGAGTCGAACCGGTGACCTCTTGCATGCCATGCAAGCGCTCTAGCCAGCTGAGCTAATCCCCCATGGAATAAAAATGATTACAACGCATCATTCTCATTTTTAGGCAGCGTGAAGCTACAACATTCTATCAATCCGTACAACCTATTCTGGGACATTTTCATGATTCTCATCTTTAATATTAATTATATATCATTTAAATCATCCTACAAAATACCTAATATATGGTATTGCTATGCACTCAGATATGAGCCAATTTGCATATATCTCATCTAAAAATCGGATCTGATTATACTATCATCGTCACACCTATGAAGATCCCGGGGTCTTGAAGCATCCATCTCCTGCTTCAAGACTTTTTTTATGCCTTGTCTGAACTATTAAGTTGGTTTTTTCCTTGTTGAATAGATGCAAGCAACTAATAACGCTTAAATTCATTTTAGAAATATTGAACTCATGAATTCAGAATTATGTCCCATTTGCCAAAGAGAGCTGGGCACCAAAAACATTTCCAAACATCACCTTACCCCCAAGTCCAAAGGCGGCACTTTTGGTGAAACTGCTATGCTGCATAATATCTGCCATCAGAAAATCCATTCCTTATTTACTGAAAAGGAACTTGCCCGCGATTTGAATAGCATTGAAAAACTTTTGGAAAAAGAAGAAATGCAGAAATTTGTGAAATGGGTGGCTAAGAAAGATCCACACTTTTATCAGCGAAACATGACCACTAAGGATAAACGAAATCGAAGGAGACAGAAAGGCATTAGCGGGTATATGTCATAGATAAGGTGATCTCCCAAAACTCTTTTGCAAGCTCAACTTCAAATTCAACTGCAATCTCAAAGCGCTCAGTTCGTGAACACCTACGTATTGAGGGAATTGACGTTAAGGTTAAAACCGTTCTTGTAATCTCCAAGGTAACTGAATTAAAAAGCCTTCCCAAACTATTGTTCAGAAAGGCTTCATCTCATGAAAAAAACGAATAATAACTGTTTGTTTGGTGTAAAGGAGCCGTCCAATGAAAATCATCTTTAGCTCCTTTATTTAGGGTGTCCTGTTGTCTTAAGGCTCCGTAGTCACCAAGTTTTTTATATTAAAGTTCAATAGGCGTTTATCTTTAGTTAGTTACCTATTCGTCTGATTCATGTTTGTCGTTAAGTCAGTTACAAAGAAGGGACATATGGTGGGTTTTTAAAATACATGAAATGGAGATTTTGTGACAGGGCTTTCCTCGATTCGGTCGTACCTCCCTCACTCGGAATGACAGGGGAATGTGCTTACTTTTTGATTCGGTCGTACCTCCCTCACTCAGAAGGACAAGAGAAATGTTCTTATTATTTGATTCGGGCGTACTTCCCTCACTCAGAAGGACAAGAGAAATGTTCTTATTATTTGATTCGGTCGTACCTCCCTCACTCGGAAGAACAAGAGAAATATTCTTATTATTTGATTCGGGCGTACCTCCCTCACTCGGAATGACAGGGAAACGTGCTTACTCTTTGATTCGGTCGTACCTCCCTCACTCGGAAGAACAAGAGAAATGTTCTTATTATTTGATTCGGGCGTGCCTCCCTCACTCGGAAGGACAAGAGAAATATTCTTATTATTTGATTCGGGCGTACCTCCATCACTCGGAAGAACAAAAGAAATGTTCTTATTATTTGATTCGGGCGTGCCTCCATCACTCGGAA
>CAZDTI010000003.1:14574-77225 GCA_964508085.1 uncultured Saprospiraceae bacterium
GAACAAGGTAAATCTTCTTACTTTTTGATTCGGGCGTACCTCCCTCACTCGGAAGGACAAGAGAAATGTTCTTATTATTTGATTCGGTCGTGCCTCCATCACTCGGAAGAACAAGGTAAATCTTCTTACTTTTTGATTCGGGCGTACCTCCCTCACTCGGAAGAACAAGAGAAATCTTCTTATTATTTGATTCGGGCGTGCCTCCCTCACTCGGAAGAACAATCCCTCGAAATGATTTTACGGAGGGTACCTCTTCTAATAATGAACAAATGGGTGATACATACAAAACAAAGAGCGATACGCATTTTCCCACGTATCGCTCTTCGGCTTTCCCCTTAGAATCTAAGCTCAGAGGAATTAAAAGTATTATTTTTTGATTTGCTTATGCCCCATGTTTGCCCCGGAAAGTGAGACGTAAGCTCGGAAACCAGTGTTCCAAAGCCCACATAATTGGATATGGGAATAATACGATGATCCAACCTAAGATGGCATCTACAAAAAAGTGATTACCTGTTACAACGATCAAGAATGTGACGAAGAACGGGTATAAAACTGCGAGAATCCGAACCCAGTTTTCTTTGTGCACCAGATAAGTTACGATACCAATTAGCAGTGAGTTTCCGGCATGCATAGAAGGGACGGCGGCGTATTGATTGAATACTTTTGACTTCCAGCCTTCGTATAAATTTATGTTACTTACTTCTAGCAAAGAATCTACGAATCCTAGTTCGGCCAACATTCGCGGAGGTGCGCAGGGGAAACCAATGTAGAAAAACAAAGTAACAACATTGGCCAGTATAAAGCCATTTCGTACAAAGGTGAAATACTTTTTCTCTTTTTGAAATAGCCAGACAAAAAAGATAATGGTTACCGGGATATGCAGCTTCATATAAGCATGATTCAATATCTGCATCAACAATTCATTGTGGATAAAAAATTGTTGAATCGGCACTTCGTAATAAATGTTCCAGGCCTTTTCCAAGTCTACGATCCAATAGGCATTTTCGAAGGCCGTTTCTTTATCTCCTATCGCTATCTTTCGAGACCAACGTTGGAACAACAAAAAAGCAATGAATATTAAAAGTTCTCGGAAACCGGAGCCACTTTTTAAAGATGGCATCAACTTCTGCCAAGTAGTGGTGCCTTCTTCTTTGCTTTCACTTGCAGCTCTCCAGGCATAGAAGAGCATGATGAGGATGAGGGAAACGAGGCTGGTAAAATTCATAAAAAAGTACTAAATTTTGCTTATCCATAAACGCGGGGCAAATGTAGGTATTTTTGATGGGAACTTGTTTTGCAGAAGCCAGACTATTTCAAACTCAAGGTCAACCTAAGAAATCAATACACATTACACCTCTAAGTGGTAAGATATCATTTAGACTACTACTTATGTAAAATATTATTCATTTAAAACTTGATTTTCGCCTATAAAAATTTGTATATTTGTAGCTTGAACATAATATCATAACAAACCAAAAACTTTTCCCATGAAAAAGATCTTTAAAGCCCTCAAAGGGCTATTCGCTGGAAAGCGAAACGTCAATACTTTTGAAGACAATCTCTACAAAACAAATGACGACCTCGGACACTGCTAATCAAAAAAATCCTCACCGCTAAACGATGAGGATTTTTTTATTACAATTAACGAAGTCTTAGCATTCCAGTTCCCTTCTTACCTGAAAAGTGTTACCTCTCCCTTAAAAACAATTACAGCTCCATTGATGTATTCTGCTTTTGCAAAATAAGTATACACGCCTACTCCTGATTCTTTATCCTTAAACTGACCGTCCCAGCCCTCTTGCCAGTCATTCGCTTCAAAATTTTCCTTTCTGTAAATAACAGCGCCCCAACGATTGAAAACCTGAAAGTCTACGATTTGGATAATGTGATCTGCAGCAAAAGGAAAAAAGTAATCATTGATGCCATCTCCATTTGGGCTGAACGCATTCGGAATGTATACATCATTATAAATTTCTGCAACTGTAATAGTTGAGCTTGCTTCTCTGAGACAACCGTCACTGTCTTCTACTAAAAGATTAAAAACAGTTGAAAAGGGTGGTTGCACCCTGATTTTGTTTTCTCGAATTTCTTCAAATAAATCAATAGGTGTCCAACTAAAGGTTGGGTCTTCAGCAGAAGTGTATGCGTTGATGTCTATCTGATCTCCAATTTCTATTTGCAGACTTTCGGGATCTAATATTAAATCCGAAATCGTATTGACAACAGTCGTTACTTTTCGCAAGGTGTCTTTATCCGGGTCTCCAGCAATGGTATCCGTAAAAATGCCACTTTCGTAAATTAGATTACCCAAATAATTAATGCTATCACATTCTTCTAAATAAAGTGAATCGCAAAATACTTCGGTAACAGCTATAGAATCTATTCGAGGACATAGCGTGCCGGCAACCGTCACAAAATACTGACCAGCCTCCACAATCTGGATACTCGGCTCAATTTCTCCAGTAGACCATTCATAGATCGCTGTGTTGGTATAACTCACTGCTGTGACCGTAACCGTACTGTCTTCACAAAGGAAAAATTCTTCAGCCTCAATCGGTTCTACAATTGGAGGGATTTCTACTTCTACCTCAATAGAATCTCTTCGTCCAGTTACGACATTTATCGCCAATAAACTTACAGTCATATATTCAGCCTGATCTGGACGTGGATAATAATACCTTGGACTGGTTTCACCTGTTGAATAATCGGGGAAGGTCCATTCATAGACCATATCATAACCTAAAGTAGATTGGTTTTCAAAATAAATACTGTCTCCTTCACAGGAATTGTAGATAAACAATGCTTTTACAGCTAGTGGATCTAAAGGCACACAGTCCTGATCAGGAGTATTAGTTGCATCTACCGTAAAGGTGATAGTACCCTGTGTTTCTTCGATAGTAACTACTTGAATAATATAAGTTCCTTCTCCTAAACAATTTAATGTAAATGAAGTGTTCGGGTCCGAACTACATAGCCCTGGCGTGACCGCTCCACAATAACCGGGAAGTACTCGATATCTTATTTGAGAAAAATCTGCTGAGGTATTTTCCTGCATCGAAAAGGTCACATCTCTTTTTGCAGGCCCAATTAAATTTAAAATAAAGAAACTGGACTTATAGCCTTCTGGCCCCAAAAGGCAATCATAACCATCCGGGCCATCCAGAGGTTCCGTTCCGATGGTGTGGCAATCGACCGTAAGTGTATTTGAGGCTGTCCCCTCCCCCACTAAGTCAATAGGTACTGCATTCCAACAATAGTCTCCCGGATTAGGATCAAAGTAAATTACGGGGCGATACAAATCAAAAACCCCCAAAGTATCTCCACAAGCCCCCCAAAACAAGTAGTAGTCGCCAGGATCAATACAGCCTTTCCTCCAATTCCTGCCTGTCGTGTTCAGAGGATTGGTATTTGGGAAATCAGCTAATGAAATTTCCTCTAAATTATTTACCGAAGCCGGACTCGAAGCCTTAAACAACTTCATATACTCGGTGGTGGAATGATTGGATCCTAATTCATTTTCATAAGCAAGATGTAAGCTTCCAACTTCCTCTGAAGTAAAATGATACCAAACCGTATGCTCCGGAACACAGTTGGGAATCTCTGGATCCGTTGGATTGGCGGTAGCACATTGGAAACTCATTAACTCTCCTTCTTGATTACCCGGCATCAATTCAAAACTAGGAGGAACTCCAGTTCCAGAAACGGCTGAACCGGGATCGTCAAATTCATCAAACTGGACGGGTATAAACGGATAGTCAACATAGGAAATACCAAGCGAAAGTTGCTGATTAAGCCTTGCAGTAGGAGTTGCAGACACCACTACATAGTAACGAGAAATAAGTTCTTCGCAGGCTGTTTTATTAAAAAATATGGTATCCCTTCGAGGAGGAGCACAAAAAGTATCGCAGGGAATTTGAATTTTATTGGCATAATCGACTAGCGTTAGTCCATCAGCATATGTAGAGTCTATTCCACCATTATTCTGTAACTGATCGAAGGGAGTTGCACCACTATCACTTTTGTAAATGGCATAATAAGGCCTTTGGCCGTTCGCGTCATCGGTACAATTCTCCAAAGTAACCATACATTCTCCAGAACCTTCCAACACAAACGTGTAAATAATGTTACGTAATGATCGATCCGAGTTATAGGGTTGAGTTTCGGTGTATTGAATATTAAACGGTTCACCACTTACTAACGGATTATAAGCGACACAACAAACACCATCCATTGGATCTGTGGGTTCTCCAGAAGTCAAACAAGATATATAGTCATTAGAAGGTCGTAATGACTCATTTAGTGGATTGAGGTCTCCTTCTTTTCCAAAATAAGTATCTCCATTGGGGGGAACCACGCCAAAATCATAAGCCTGTGCCCAATGGTCAAAACGAGAACTAAGGACACGTTCCACTGCCAGTTTTGGAGCTATTCGTATTCCTTTATGATCATCTTTCCCAAAAATCACGATTGTATAATCTCCGGGCGGCACAGAGCAATATTCCCGTCGATCAAAAGGAATAACCGCACAAGGAGCTATCGGCTCTTGTTGCGTTAACAATTGGGGATTCAACGTCGCATCAAAATCATAAATCTTCACTTCCATATCCCAGGGCAAATTTATTAAACTAACAAAAGAAACATCAGAAAGACGGAAGCCATAATAGACAACTCTATTATCATCATTGGCGCAGGCTTCAATGGGATGAGCTGAGAAAGGCGTATCTTCCAAACAGTTCAGGAATACAGTATCCAATTGATAAATCACTTTTGTTTCCGTTGGGCAGAGCTCATCAATAACATCGTGATTCCAATCTGCCAACTCCCCTTCATTAGCAAAACAAGTCTTACTTGGATGGTTGCACTTTATTTCTTCCGGTTCTTCAAGATGAATTTGAAAAAACTGAGCCCTCCCCAAATCTCCTCGATCTCCGGCCGTTGATTGGAGTGCTGGGTTATCGTAGGAAGCGGTAGTTCCATAAGCAACTAAGGTGTAAAATCCCGGTGTAAGCATATCACAATCAGAAGTTCGTTCCCAAGATTCACAGAGATTCCATTGTTCATTCGCATCGTTATCTCCTACCCACGGAATAAGATTGTTTACGCCATTCGAGATGTCTCCAATAAAAAGATTATAGGGATTTCCGGAAGGAGAAATAATTTCTGCACGTCGTGGCTCAGAAAGATAGAAAACGCGATATAGTTGCATGATGGCTATATCGTTACCACAAGGATTAACACCTCCGATGACTAAAGGATTATTACCACAAGTAAAGGTGTCCACAGAAGTGACGAGGGTATCCACATTTGTCAAATCTCCCAAATCGTCTGGATTATTGGGATCAATAAATTCAGCAGAATAGTCATTAAAACGAATGGTAGGAGTCATACCATAACCGCGCTGTTCTTCATCACCAAAGGTCACCCAGGAATAATGCCCTGAACTCAGGCAATAATAATTGGCGTTGCTATTGGCCGATTCCGTTATACAACCTCCAACATACTCTATGGCGTTCATGATCACTTCATCATCCATATATGCGTTTTGAGCTGCAGCCAAACTAGCGATAGAACCTTTATAAAGTTTGTGGTGAAAATCTTCGGGGTTGCCCGATTCTATATTAGAAATCTTCAAAACACCATTTTGATTAACAATAAACTCCCGCAACATTATTTTACGTCGATCATCACAAGTACCACCTGCTATTTGTACAGTATTTTCACAACCGAATATATCTTCAGACAAAGTATACCCAGTTCCAGGCACCAATGGATTTAGATTATTAATTTTTTCATAGGCATTCGAATTAACTAATGAAAATTCGTTTATGGGGATCTGATCTTTGACATTAATATACAACCTGATTTTTCTACCCAACATACTCTTTCCACAATTCCAATTTTCGGATACCGCATTTCCACCCAAAATCTGTAGTGCATAGGCTCCTGCCGGCAAACAAGAAATGGTTTCGTCCTCTTTCCACGAAGCAATTAAATCTGTAGTGGCATTAATTGCGCTACAATCTTCTGTAATGTCTTTGCTAAATAAACGTACAAAACGATAATCCCGATCAGTACCAAAGGAGAACTCCACCTCCGCATCACCTCCCAATTCAAAACGGACCCAAGTAGAATATTCCAAATCGTAATTTGTTCCGTTATTTGCCATGGTTACAAAGTTCGGCGGGTTTACAGTCCCACATTGATTTGCTGGAAGTGTCAAGGAAGAACCGCAAGTGAACGTATCTAAAACAGAGCTTGTAATACCGAAGGAAGAAGATGGCAAAACACCGAGTACGCTATTGGGATTCATCTCTGACAAAATCGGTCGAGGAGCACTGGTATCAAAACCTCCTCTTTTGCAAGTCTTAATGGTTACGTTGTCATTGGCATATCCTCCAGGGAAAAACACCGCTAAGGAAAGTGTGGTGTTAGGTTCTATATTTTCACATTTGAATTCGGTATACATTATGGTCGTATCAGGTATTGGTTGCATCATTCGACAAGTACCGATTTCAGGTAAGGTCGTCCATTCTGCTAATTGAGCATTTCCCTGAAACAAACGAACTCCAATATTTTCAGGAAGAATATTCGAACTAGAATTCGAAGAAAGCGAAAATTCAACACTGATATATTCTGGAAAGTTTCCGCTTTGAATACTCCACCATAAGCTTTGGTTCAACTCCTCGGGATTGGCTGTCGGAAGACATTCGAATTCAACATCACTATCTACAGTTTGGCAACCGACATCAAAGACCAAGGGAGCATTAAGAATAGAAAGGTCGTCAGATGGATCGTCATGCAAAGGTTGAGACGCAGGTGCATTTTCGAAAGGTACCCCTAATGTTAGCTCCAGATAAATTTGTCCTGCTGCTTCTGGTGATAAGGTTACCTGTACCATATAAATTCCGGGATCGAGACATTCTGTATCTGTACTCCCTTGTTGCGGAACAGGTGTTAGCTTAGCTGGATCAATCCAAGCTTCGGAAGGAGGACAATTGCTGTTGGCTCGGAGGTAAGTGATAAAGCCAAAATCATTGGCGTCATTAACGGCACTCGTTTGTAATAATTCTAATTTTCCATAACGAGCAGTGGGCAGATAAAAAGTAAACCAAACATCACGGTCATGTACACTCGCGTCTAAGAAGTACGTTCCAGCCTCTGCACTGTTCCCACCGGCGTTTACGATTTCAGAAGTAAAAAGACCAAGCCCATAATTGTTATTGGAAATAATAATCTCAGAAGCATCGGAACAATCATCGTTTGGTGCTTGCCCAAAAATGAGACTCGTTGGTATTATTGTTAAAAAAAATATGACCAACGGGACAAAAACAGTGATTTTGGATAAATATTCTTGGGGATTTTTCATAGCTAAACGTTAATTTTGTGAGATCCAAACGAACCGTAATCAACAAAATGTCATATTCTAAAGCCGTCTTTTTTCAGACTTACAAAGGCAGATATCTTTTAGTAAATTAAGAATAGGTTAGGTGTGGCTTCGTCAATTACCAGATTGACTGGTATTTGGTACTGAAACCGACTAGTTAAGAAACTAAGCGATAGTGGTACCTTTTATTTTTTGTTGGAAGAAATCTTGTATTTCTGTCTATTCCAAAGGTAACCAGAATGTTTAATATTTCCAAAAGGACATTTGCAAGTTCAGCTGCCTCTTCAAGCTGTCCGCCCAATGACGGATTGTCTTGATTCGCGGAAAAGGTTTGTTGAAGTTAAGGCTAAAAAAGAGTTTCTTCAGATTGCCAAATTGCATTAAAAGTTACTTTTGAAGTTAAAATATCTTTTTTGTAGTTTTGCCTCTATCATTAATTCAAATTAGAAATTAACATATATCATGGAAGAAAGCGTTGGCAAATTAGAAGTATATACTGGACAGTTTATTGACTGGGCCGTTATTTTTGTACCCAAATTGATTTTAGCCTGCATCATTTTATTTATAGGCTTTTGGATGGTTAGAAAATTAGATGCCATTGTAGAAGCGGCGATGGAGAAAGCGGGACTTTCTTTAGAGATCACCTCTTTTTTAAGCTCTATTATAGAGATCGGGTTAAAATTCGTAGTCGTCTTGATTGCTGCTGGGATGTTGGGATTTGAGATGTCTTCTCTTGTAGCGGTTTTAGCAGCAGCAGGTTTTGCTATTGGTTTGGCCCTACAGGGTTTCCTAGGGAATTTTGCTTCTGGGATTACTATTGTTTTCTTCAAACCTTATAAGGTTGGTGACTGGGTAGAAATTTCTGAAAAGTTTGGCCGGGTAGAAAGCATCCAAATTTTCAATACCACCATTATTACTCCAGGACAAAAGACCTTGATCATTCCCAATGGTCAGGTTACGGATGGGATCATTACTAATTTTTCCACTAAAGGTCACATTCGAATTGAATTAAATGTGACAATGCCTTATGCTGAAAGTTTCCCTAAGGTGAAATCTGTTATTATAAAAGCATTAAAAACAGTTCCTGATGTCATGCAAGATCCTGAACCTATGGTAGGGATTGAGTCTTTTGATAGTCACAATGTTATAATCGGTATTCGTCCTTTCATCAAACCAGATAACTATTGGGATGTTACTTTTAATGTGCATGAAGTGGTGAAGAAGGCCTTTAACGAGAATGGAATTAAGGTATCTTACTCTGAGGGAATTGAGCTTGGGGAGATCGGAGATTGATTCCCGACCGCGCCCACATTTGTCCCGAGTTGCAACTCGGGGCAAATGATGGTTCGACTCCTCCAAAGTCTTGCGTGGGGTTTGTAGGGGTTCTTGTTACTGGTGTGTGGGTGCGATGTGTGGTTGTGTGGTTGTGTGGTTGTGTTGATCCCTTAGATTTTTCTTAGCTCTTCCATTTCGTTTAGGGTTTCTTCTAGTTTTTTAAGTTTGCGGCCATAGACGGCGTTTAAGTCCAGGCGATATAGTGGCTCGCTGAAGTAGCTTACTACCACTAACAATAATACTCCTAATGATATCCAGATTATGGGTAGACCTCCTACCATATAGGTATTCGAGTTGTTCATAATGTAATCTTTCAACTGGGTTCCGAAGAAATCATTGAAGAGTACGAGTGATACTAATCCTATGAAATACAAAGGGTAAAATACTTTGTAAATTTTGACAAGGTCTTCTATTTTCTCTTTGAGTTGGAAGTCAAATGATTTTAGGTAGTCGTAGCTATTTTTTGTTTTGTCTATTTGGCTTATTCCTTTAAAGCTTTTTTTTCCGAATACGATTAACGGAATAAATAAAGTAGCTAGAAAGATCCCTACGGGGGGGACACCAGCAACAAATCCTATAGCAAGATGAACTACCATAAGCAGGATGACATAATATTGGTTCCAACGAAACATCCTGATCATTTTGTCAATGATGTGATTTGATTTTTGATTGTAAAAATCATTTATTTTGGGAGCTACCAGTGCATTGTTATTTAAAAATCCTTCTTTCCAAATTTCTTCGATTGACTTTTTCATATTATTCTTTTTTGATTTGTTGATGAATTATTTAATGTTAAATGATTTTATTTGACCAGAGATACGTTTTGCTAAACGTTATCCTGTTGGAAGCAGAAGTTTAGTACGCTACTAGAATTTTTTTCAAGCGTTCTTTGATCCTCTTTATTCGGACGCCAATATTGTTGGGATTCGTCCCCATGATGTCTGCAATTTCCTGATACGTTTTTTCTTCGAGGTAAAGGAGTATCACTCCCCTATCCACTTCCGATAATTGGCGAATGGCTTTGTACAAAATATTTAAGGATTCCTCTTTAAAGACATCAGCTTCTATGGAAACTTCATTTGGAATATACTCTGTAACAAAGTGTTTTTCTTTATTCTTCTTTTTCTTCATCAGAGTCAGACAAACATTTAGGGACAGCCGATAGACCCAAGTGGACCAATCCGATTGCTGTTTAAAGTTTCCTCTGGTTCGCCAAATTTGCAGGCACACTTCCTGATAGTAATCTTCAAAATCTTCCTGAGTATTGGTATAGGCTCTGCACATCTTGATGATGATGCCGGCGTGGGGAAGAATGGAAAAGTTGTAAAAATCGTTGCTCACTTTAATTGTATTAAATTATTTTAATTGTTACTTAGTTAGTGGCTAAGGTAGAAGGATTATTACAGGTTGATGAATTTTATTATTTTTGGATAGAGATATTCGTTTATAGAATCCTTTGGAATAAACCCGTAAAAACAATAAACTACCTATGGAAAATAACACTTGCCTTGCCTTCTTCCTATGTCTATTATTATCTCTCAACTCTTGCAGCGATAAAGTATACTTCCTTGCCGGACCTACATTTGATTCGGGCAATGTTGGGTTGACCAATGCTGGGGCCCGCGACTGGGACTCCCGCTGGGGAACCAGCTATGAAATTGGTTATGCTTTCTCTGAGAAAAACTTCCTGTCTTATAATCTAAGTTATATTGGATATGAAAATTATGATGGCACCAATACCTATACTAGTGCTTTGGAATATGCTCGGGAAAGTAATTTTTCAAATTTCTCTTTAATCTATGGAGGCGGTTTCGGATTTTCACATAGTTTTCCTAGTGGTCCAACAATACCTTTACGTATTGGTCTTTTTTATGATATTCCTGTTCATGAAAACCTTTCTGTACGCTTGGGGATTATGGATCGCCCTCAGTATTTCATCAAAAGGGGTGGTCAATTTAATAACGGTTTGAGTTTGATGGCAGGGTTACGGTTTTAATTTTTTAAAGTATAAAAATGTCCAAAATTATATAAAGATTACTACCTTAGGGGGAGTAACAAACATGTGGTAAAGATATACTGCAAAAGAAAACCAACAAACAAACTATGCCTCCTACTCCATCCGAAAAAAAGTCTTTCTTCGCGGAATGGCTGGAAAAGCTACAACAGGAAAGTTGGCAACTGGAACTACTAATTTCCGGATTTGCGCTCTTTGGTATTCAGAAAAGCCGGGGTGCTATTTTCAGTTTTCAAGAATACCTGCACTTTGAATATACAAGCCCAATTTTAAAACTCTCCTTCAGGGTTTTGGAAATAGGTTGGAAAATTTTCTTCTTTAATTTGTTAGTTCACGTTATCTTTAGAGGCTTGTGGATAGGAGCGATTGGCCTTCGCTATGTTTCTGGAGAAATCGATTATGACAAGCTAAACTACTCTCCGTACTTTACGAAATATCTAAAAAAATCAGTTGGAGATTATGATGATTTTATTGAAAAATTAGAAAAAATTTGTAGTGTTATTTTTTCTTATACCTTCCTGCTATTCCTATTCTTTGTGTCTTTAATGACTTCTGCTTTTTTTATATACCTGCCGGGGTTCATCTATGAATTATTTTTTGGAGATCTAAATAGCTCACCTTTGGCGATGCTCTTTTTTAGTCTTTATGCCATAACATATGTATTAATTGGTTTGATTGTCTTCATTGATTTTATTTCGCTTGGTGCTTTCAAACGGATAAAAGACGATTCCGTTTCGAGAGTGTATTCCTGGATTTATATCTTCTTCAGTATCACTAGTCTCACTTTTCTGTATCGTCCACTCATTTACAATTTTATTGATAATAAGTATACGAAGCCTTTATTTTATTTATCTTTCCCATACATTTTCTTCATTTTAACTTTTAACAATTCTTTTACAATTAACTCTTTTCCTCATATCCCAAATGAGAAGGAACTTAGAGAACAAGGCATATTGGTCAACGATTTTTGGTATGAAGATTTAGCGCAAGCACAAATAGATAAGTCTCCATCTTATGATGAAGAGATTTTTTTAAATTCGCAATTGCCCTCTGTTGTGCTTTCCAATTATCATATGAAAGATCCATATGCTTCTATTATGATGCGCTTTTACCATTCTGATACAGAGATGCTTAAAGAGAGTAAAGGACTTACCGCTATTCACAAAGATGGAATGGCTTTTAGCTTATTTGGTGAAAAACTGGAAGAAGATAGCCTTCGAGAGGAAGTGGGCTCTTTTTATAACAAACAAATGCTAGCTATCGCCAAGGTAAGTCGTGTTATGAAAGACTCCATGAAGCGAAATAGAAAAGTTAAAATAAAGAAAACATATTTTAAACAACAACGAGATTCTCTTCGAAATGTCTTTATAACTATAGCGGATCAAAAAAAGGAAGCACTCCGTAGATATGATCAGAAAAAGAATCAGAAAATGTTGGATGCTTTCGTTTCTCTTTTGGAAATTTCAATTGACTCCATTGATTTTACAGATAGCCTCTATTGTACCTTTGCCAAATCTGAAAACACTTATAAGAAAGGACTTCGATGTAACTTCTCGGTGCAACAATTAAAAACAGGAAATCACATACTGGAGGTAAGACGAAAAGTTTATGACAAGAATGAACCTGATAGTACTTTTGTGCAGATTTACCAACTTCCTTTCCTTAAACAATTTTAGCCGGCGATATGAAGAAGAACATCCTCATTTTTGGAATTATTAATACCGTTTTGGCTTTCTCGGCTATTCTTATGCCAATTTATAGCAGCATAAATACCATTGTATTAGGCATTGCTCCTTTAGTCCTGAGCCTTATAGTAGCCTTTATTGCGGCCTTTTTCTTCAGAAAGAATAACCCTAAAGATGCTTCTTTCAGAAACTTGTTTATTACCGTTTTTGGCGGGCTTAGTATTGGTATTTTGGTTGGCACTTTGCTGATAATTTGCTTCTTTTTTTGTCTTTCTGAAGAAACGAAATTGATATTGGAAAATCAATATCTGGAAAATCAATTCACTTCTCTCAGTCACCTTTCTAATTCGATTGCATTTATGGATGCACTTGAAAAGGCCTCAGACGATCTTTTCAATTTAGAGTACCAAATTGTAGGATCAATTTATGGGATAGTTCTTAATGTATTGTTTGCAGCAGTTGTTGCTTTGTGCATGAAGAGAGAATACTCCGATCTTGATGCTGTAAAATCGATAGATTAATCTTTCACACATCCAAATCTGGAGCGCGTTCGCCTTCCAGTCTCAGAGTATCTTGCGCTATGTCCTCCTTTTTCACTCCCAAAAATGAATCTGCATCTAAGGGAATATATGCCTGTTGTTCTACTTCCAACTGCCCGGCTTCATCAAGACCTATGTAAAACGCATCCACTTTGCCTTCTTTGTGAAGACCTTCATATATTTTATTTCTAGCGGTCAAATCCAATAAATCAAAAGATAATCTAGTTGATAAATCATTTAGGTTAAGAAATAGGTCTTCTATATGCTTGGTATGGACATCCGGAGAGAGAGAGATGGTAACAGTCTTCGTCGTATTTTTACCAGGCATTATCTTGAAAGAAACTTCCAGAGCATCGGGTGCTTCTGTCATTTCGTAGTAATAATTTCGAAAAGACTCTAGCCCATTTCCTGTTTTTTTCGTTAATTTGAAGCCTCTTTTTTGAAGTTGCGAATCTAAATAATCATCTCTTTGGGCTATTTTGAATTTTAGATAAAGTAGTTTAGTGGATTCCATGTGTGGGTGGTTAATAAAAATTAATAATCATGAAAAACATTTTAAGATTGCTAAGCTTAGTGCTTCTCTTAGGCCTCGGTTTCGTAGCTGGAACTGCTTGGACCTCTTCCCAACAAACAACAAATGATAATGGATCAGCAGCCACTGTAGGAGAATCAAGTCCGGATATATCTAATGAGACGCAAAATTCTGCTCAAGTAACAAATAAATACGCCGACAAATTAAATCAACCCGAAAAAGCAACCATTGCACTTTTCGAAGAAGCTGCTCCTTCTGTAGCTTTCATCACAACCACTTCTCTTAATCGGGACTACTGGAGTAGAAATGTAACAGAGATTCCACGTGGAAGTGGTTCTGGTTTTGTTTGGGACAAAAAAGGACATATTGTGACCAACTATCATGTCATAAAAGGAGCTGATCGAGCACAGGTAACGCTCGCTGATCAGACTACCTGGCAGGCTAGTCTAGTTGGCTATGAAGCCAGTAAAGATTTGGCCATTTTGAAAATTGAGGCACCGGTCCAGCAACTCTTTCCCATTCCAAGAGGGATGTCTGACAACTTGATGGTTGGGCAATCCGTTCTTGCTATAGGTAATCCTTTTGGCTTGGACCAAACCTTGACTACAGGCATTATTTCAGCACTTGGGCGGGAAATCGAATCTGTCTCTGGAGTTCCAATTCGAGATGTAATTCAAACGGATGCCGCCATCAATCCTGGAAACTCAGGCGGCCCACTTCTGAACTCCTCCGGTGAATTGATTGGTGTCAACACCGCTATCTATTCTCCTTCTGGTGCATACGCCGGAATCGGGTTTTCTATCCCTGTAGATGTGGTAAAGTGGGTGGTTCCAGATTTGATCAACTTTGGCAAACTTATGCGACCAACACTAGGTGTTGAATTGGCCAGTAATCAAATTGCCAGTCGCCTAAATCTAAACGGTGTCCTAATAATTAACGTCATAGAAGGAAGCGCTGCTAAGAAAGCTGGCCTCCGCCCTACTCTTCGGGACCGACGTGGGAATATTGAATTCGGTGATATCATTGTTGGAATTAACGAAGAAAGGATTGATAACCGGAATGATCTTGTCTTGGCTTTGGAGCAGTACAAACCGGGAGAAGAAGTGACGATTAGGGTTTTGCGTGAGGAGGAAGAGGTTGATGTAAAGTTATTGTTGGATTCGGCGCGGTGATTCCTCGATTCGGTCGTGCCTCCCTCACTCGGAATGACAAGGGAATTGTTCTGTGGTTTTGGTTCGGTCGTGCCTCCCTCACTCGGAATGACAAGGGAAATGTTCTGCGGTTTTGATTCGGTTGTGCCTCCCTCACTCGGAATGACATGAGTATTGCTCTTCGTTTTGATTCGGTCCTGCCTCCCTTTCTCGGAATGACAAGGGGATTGGCCTTCGTTTTTGATTCGGTCATGCCCCATCAATCGGAATGACAAGGGAAATGTTATTACTTCTTGTATCGGAATGACAGGTCAGCTGACTTAGCGACTTGTCATTCCGAGGGAGTGCAGCGAGTTGAGGTATTAGGGCCATCAGAAGTTTCTCCAGCATCTGATAAAGGTTTGGCAAATTCAGCTTCTAGGATATCTACAATCTCCGAAAGTTCATCGTGTATTATAGTCACCATATCTTCCGAATCCGTTGATTTTGGTTCCAGTTCTTTTTTATGAACAATTTTTAAATCTGCCTTCTTTTTTTTCATTCGTTTATCTATTGCTGGGTGTACCTAAAGATCGAGAAGATTTTATTCGAAAGCATCATCCTTTCGAGTGATTTTCTTGCAACAATATGCTGTTTCTAATCGTATTTCAACACAATACAAATCTTTTTACTCATTTCTCAACTATTAATGACAATGGCCAATAACAATAAAAACAACCCAACCGGAGTAAATCTCGGGGAAATCGGTACAATTCGAGATATTTTGATGGGGCAACACATCAACCAATACGAAGAGCGATTTCTAGAAATGAAGGAAGAAATGAACGCCCTTCGTGAGGAATTGGAAGAAAAAATTCAGGCGGTAGATCATTTTCACAAATTTGCAATGATTGATTTTGGAAAAGAAACAACACAACGTTTCAACAAAGTAGAAAAACAACTGGCCAAAGATGTGAATAACCTAGAACAGAAAATCCGAAATTCAAGTACTGCTGATAAGAAAGAAATTGGAAAATTGATGGCTAACGTGGCAAAGAAACTGATTGGCGAGTAGTTCTATATTTCATAGAAGCAAAATCATAAAAGTATGCCTACCATTTCTGAAACCCAGCAATCTTTCACCTCAGCAGAAGAAGACCAACTAAAAAAGTTGAAACAAATTTTGCTACAGGATGATCGTTCTGAAGTAGCACAGTTGCGTGCTGTTCTATTCAACAAAGAACAACTTTCTGGTAAAGTCTCTCCTATTATCAAAGAGCATATGGCTTTTTTGAAAGAAAATTTTGCGAAGGAATACGAAGAGGTGATCGGTGATATGGTTGCTAAAAAACTAGAGGCTTCGCAGGATGATTTGCTCAATGTACTATATCCTGTTATTGGCAAAATGATTAAAAAGTTCATTGGTAATGAATTTCAGAAATTGAAGGATGGCATTGATAAACAAATCAAAACGACCTTTTCGAAGCAAGGCCTTTTTGGCAAATTAAACCCGTTCAATCGGTCCAAAAAAACGGCAGAAGATGTTCTGGCAGATATGGATAAAGCTCGAGTAGATGAAATATTTGTTATCCAAAAAGACTCTGGTTTGCTGATGGCACATGCCGCTATTCAAAAAGATGCGGATGCGGATATCATTGCAGGAATGTTCACTGCCATCAAAGCTTTCGTTGAAGATGCTTTTCAAAAAAAATCGGAGGAATTGGAAATGATTGAATATGGGACTTATAAAATATTCGTACAATCATTTCATTCCTATTACATGGCGGCAGCAATTAGTGGTTCAATGTCGAGTTCGGAGCGAGAAAACTTGCAGTTGAAAATGTTCGATTTTGCGGAACAAGAGTTGAAAGAAAAAATGAACATGGGATTGGTGCAAGAAGACAAAGAACTGTCGAAAGCATTAGGGAATGTGTTCATAGAGGATTCAAAAAACTAGCATAAAGCTTCTGACAACCACTAAATTAGGAGCCGCATATTTAACAGAATTTAATTTCAGGTAAAACTTAGTAAAACCACCAAAATGACAAATTGCAAAGTTCTTTTAACAGGGTGTTTCAGTGTTGGAAAAACATCTTTATTCAATCAATTTTTGTATCAAAAATTTGACGATGAGTACCACACGACTATAGGAGTAAAAGTGGATAAAAAAGTGGTTACAACAGATGAAGGAGAAGTATCCATTATGCTTTGGGACTTGGCGGGAGAAGTGGCACAAAGTAAAGTACCTAAGGCTTATTTCCTAGGAGCGAAGTGCGTGTTGTATGTTATAGACTTGAGTCTGCCTTTCACTTGGAAAAACATAGAGTCGGATCTAGTTTACATTAGACAGATTGTACCTAATGCAGTCATCAAAATCGTTGGTAATAAAAAAGATTTACTGACTGCTGAAGAGTTGGAAAAGGTGGTAAATGAAATTACACCCAGCGTCGCCATAACCACTAGTGCAAAAACCGGTGAAAACATCGAAAACCTATTTAAAACCATAGCCAATGAAATCCTCAAACCAACTAATATCTTCTCCTAGTAAGAATGAACTGAGTAGTATTAACAATGCACAGGTTATCTATTTAAACAAAGAAGGATTCATCAGCTCCAGCACCAATACTTTGTTCTCAACAATACTTCTACAAAAGCAAAGTGTTTTCGAATGGTCTCCTTTTCTAGAAAGTATTTTTCCTTCTCTTTTTGAGGAAGCAGATAATGAGGTCACTCAATTTATGCGAGTTACTACTATACAAAATTTCCTTCCTGGAATCTACGATTATACTTTTGTAAAACTTCCCATTGATCTATGCTCAGAAGAGACTTTAATGTGGATTATTTCTGATCGAACGGAGTGTTATAGTCGGATGAAAGCTCTTCAGCAGATAGAGAATGAGCGGATGAGAGAGGAATTCCACGGTTAATTGAGATGGAAGCATTAGTTGTAGGAACCACCACTTAAGGAGTTTTTGAACTTAGTTTTTTTCCTTTTCATCTTTGACTTTCCCTTATCCCATTCCTCCATAAATCTTATGAATCACCGACGTTCTATTCGGCACATCCATTTTCTGTAGAATTTTCTTAACATGGCTTTTAACGGTGTGAATGCTTACAAAATGTTTATCAGAAATCTGCTTATTCGTGAGTCCTTCGCAAAGGTCAATTAGGATCTCGTACTCTTTTTCAGTAAGTGCCGTTTTTATATTGTTATTAATTATACTCCGAGAAGGAATGGCTTTCTTATGTTCTTTAGAGAAACGAAAAAGGGCCATCTCGATGGAACTAAATAAGTCTTTTTCTCGAAAGGGCTTCAGTAGGTAGCCGTAAGGCATGGTTTGTTTGGCTTTGTCTACCGTAGCTTTGTCAGCATAGGAAGTGAGGTATATGAAAGGTATTTTGTGGTTTTCATTGATGAGTTCAGCTAGTTCGATTCCATTTTTTTCTCCTTTTATATTAATGTCAAGGATAGCGATATCTATGCTTCCTGTTTCGAGTAATTGTAAAGCTTTTTCACTGCTATATGCGATACCAGCCACCTTGTAATCAATGGCATTAAGATTGGAGGCTATGTCTTCTGCAATAAGTGGTTCGTCTTCTACGATGAGTACACGAATTTCGTCTGAGGTCATTTGTTTAAGTTTATTGTCTCTGGTCGACCAAATCTTTCGACTTAAGGTAAAAGCTAGTTTTTTTGTGTAAATATATCTTTTCCACTAGTAACTCTACTCACTCTTTAGGATGATATTTTGGACATATTTTCCACAGAACAAGAATAGGAGTTAAAAATATTTTATTTTTGAGAATATGAGTGGAAACTTTAAATCATTATCTGTGAAATTCAATATAACAATATTCCCACAAAAATTCTATCTATCCATACCTTTTTGGACTTTGCTTCTCTTTTTCTCTAGTTCTTCTCTTCTTTCCGCTCAAAACAATCCTTCCCTTGAACGAGCTGAACAATTATTTCAACAAAAGGAATATACGGCCTCTTTTCAAGAGTATGAAAAAGCGTATAATTTTTACAAAGAAAATGGAAAGACAGAAGAGATGTTGGAAGCGCTTTTCCAAATGGGAAGAAGCAATAGCCACACTGCTAATTGGGACGAAACCTTGCTCATTTTTGAGCGTCTGGAAGTAGAAGCTAAGCGAATCAACAATCCACAGATGATTGGCCAAGCCTTGGACGCCCAGACTTCATTGCTGCAATACTTCAAACGAATGGAAGAAGCAGAAAACAAAATTCTGGAAATGCTGACAATCCAGGATATGTCGGATGATCTTTATTCAAATGCCTACAATAGACTTGGAAATATTTATACCACCAATGGGGAATTAGAAAAAGGTTATGCGGTTTATATGAAAGCCTTTAAGATTGACAGTACTAATCGAGATAGTTCAAGTCTTCCTTTTTTACTAGCATCTATTGCTAATAACTTAGAATTTCAGGGTAAATACAGCGAAGCCATTAAAACATATTTACAGGCCATATCAACTGTCCCGGCAAAAGACTCTTTTAAGTTTACCACTTTTAATTTTCGGTTAGGTGTTTTATTTTTGGACATTGGAAATTATTCTAAAGCAAGCGCTTACTTTAACGAAGCCCTTCAATTGGCTACCAGAATGAAGCATAAAAGCGCCCGGGCAAAATGCTTGCTTTACTTAGGTCATGTGGCATCGCGTAAAGACAACCATGAAGTTGCAAAAGAGTATTACCTTTCGGCTTTAAAACAATTTGAGAAACGAAGCAATCCTGAATTTGAATTTTATGCCATTAATGGTCTTGGCGCTTTGGCTTTAAAAAATAATGATTTAACCGCAACTGCGGAATATCTGAAAAGGGCAGAAAGCTATTTAGAAAAACTGGAAGGAAAACACTTTAAAAATTCACATCTAAATAACCGTCTGGCCTATCAACTCAAAATCGGTAATTTAAAGAAAGCCAAACCGATACTCGAAGAAGTACTTGCTTCTACAAAGGATTTTGAAAAAATCAACTTCCAAATTACTGCTTTTGAACTAGCACAAGATTATTTCCACCAACAAGGGAATTACAGATTAGCCTATTTATATAAAAACAAATTTCAAGTTCTAAAAGATTCCATTACAGAGGTCCAAAAGTCAGCTCAAGTTCACACCCTCGAAGCACAGTACCAAAAGGCAGAACAGGATCTTGCTATCGCGAAATTGGACGTTGCCAACAAAGAAAAGACAGAATTACTCAACCGACAAAACAGAACCATTATTTTTGGCGGACTTGGCTTATTAACGCTTTCGCTATTGGGGGGGATGGGGATTTACCTCTACCAGACTAAACGAAAAACGGCAGAAGAACTATCAGATAAAAACAATATAATTACAAAGGCACTAGCAGACAAAGAACTATTACTTCGCGAAATTCATCACCGGGTAAAGAACAATTTGCAAGTCATTTCTTCCCTGCTCCGATTACAATCGAAATACATCAAGGACGACAATGCACTTTCTGCCATTAATGAAGGCCGAAATCGAGTGCAAAGCATGGCTCTCATTCATCAAAATCTTTACCAAGATGATAACCTCATGGGTATTAATATCAAAGATTATTTTGAAAAATTAATCCAGAGTTTATTCGATTCTTATAAGGTTTCTGAGTCTAGAATTGCATTAGACATGGACATTGATTCACTCACTTTGGATGTGGACACTGTTGTTCCTTTAGGGCTGATTGTCAATGAGTTAGTAAGCAACACTTTTAAACATGCCTTTCCAGAAAATCGCTCTGGGCGTATTTCTATTAGTTTGAAAGAAACAGCAAAAGGGCAATTGAAACTTTCGGTTAGTGATGATGGTGTTGGCATGGAAGAAATCGCTATTGATACCAACAAAGACTCTTTTGGATATAAAATGATTCGGGCTTTCCAGGCGAAACTCGAAGGAGAGATGGAGGTTACTTCTAACAATGGAACTACGGTAGGGATTTTGATTGGGGAGTATAAGCAGATTGGGGGTTGAGGATGAGGATTAAAAATGGAGGATTTAGGATTATTAAATGGGGTAATTTGTGAGTGAATAATTGTGATAGGGGGATAACCTTTTTTCATATCATTCTCGCTTCGCATGAAGTTTTATTTCAAGGCAAAGAAGCCCAATTTAGGTGTGAATATTTTATATATTTATGATTCAATTGAAAATTAACTACTCCCCTCTTAATAGATTCAGCTCTTTTGTTTTTTGCTCGAAAAGGGGCCATAGGTTGGAACGATCTTTAGCGTTCATGTAGTCTATTATTTCCTGAAAGTTTCTTTTTATGTTTAGTGGCGTATCCTCATTAATAGCATTTAGTATTTGCATTGTTATTTCTTCTTTTCTTTCTTTTGACAAAATTTGGATGTTATAATAATTTGGTCTTTCTAAAATATTTATATATAAATCTGCTGCCGCTATTATTTTCATATCGAGGCATTCCTGGTATAAATTCACCACTTCTGCGACGTTGAATACGGAAATGGTTGGTGCTATCTTGAATTTCAGATGCGATAGCTCTCGTATTTTTTCTCTATTCTCAACAATGGTTTCCCATTTCATTTCCTTCCGAATGTACTCTCCTAATTCTTTGGTGGCATCAATACTTGCCAGCACTTCTACCTCTGGAAAATGCTTCCAAAGTTCTAGCACTTTGTAATTTTTAAACTCTAATTTAGAGAAATTGGTATTGTATCGTAGCCGGGCTTTGGTTGCTTTGTTCTTGATCAACCATTCTAATAAGATGTAGTGTTCTTCTGTTACTAAAGGTTCTCCTCCTGCGAAGTAAAACTCTTCTGCTTGCAACAATGCTTTTTCTGTTTTGGCAATAAAGTCGTTTACGTCTTGAATGTTTTTGATAATTGCTTTTTCTCCGATATTGGTACCGAGGGCTTTGGCATCGTTGAACCATTTCGAGGAAGCTCCGTGATAACAGGTACGGCAGCGGAAGTTGCAAACGTTAGAGAAACGGATGTCAAAATAAACAGGAAGTTGCGGTTTTTCCGTTAAGTTGATGTGTTGGAATTTCTCGTTGGTTTCCATTCGGATGCTTTTTCCGCCGGTGGCTTCGAGATTGTGACATACAGCACAGCGTGGATCGGTTTCTCCTTTTAGGAACTTTTCACGGAGTTTGCTTATTGGTTCTCCTTCCCAGATTTCATCTAAGCTTTGGGTGTTGATATTTCCAAAAGGGATATTGGCTACGCAGCAGGCTTTGGCGACTCCATTGTTGGAGATATGGAGGTGGACGAAGGGGCTGAGACAGGTGGGTGACAATGAGTATTATTTGAATGAATGAGGTTGTAAATATACTTTTTAAAGAGAGATTTTTTTTATTTTTTTCTCAACTTAAACAATTGAATATCAGCATTTTTTAAATTTATAAAAATACAAGAAGTAAAAAAATAGTTTTTATTTTATGGAATTTTGCCTTTTCTGCAACCTATTAGTAGAGGCTTGTTTATTGCAATCACTCGAGAAACTTCCATTTTTAGCAACTTAGTCTGGTAATGACCAGATATTCTGTTTGCCAATCTGGATTTTCTCTCACGATAAGTTTCTATTGAATATTCAAAATATTCCTTAAAAGGGAAAATACATATAACCATGTTGGGCTTTAGCAGCTAATGTAGGGTAGCTGTGCCATGCATGATATCGAAATCGAGGCGGGCTCGGAAACCCGGCGGTGGCGGTTAGGGTTGGGCCCTCCCTTTCCCTACAAAAAGCCACCTCCTTGCCTAAGATCACCCCAACTCAGCCCCAATCAAAACACCGCTCAATCTCAACATTTCATAATAAACTAAAAATAAGTAACTTTATTCTTTCAATACTAATTATAAAATACGCTATAAAGCACTCACTATTCTATACTAAAACATGTCCCAACTCTCCAATATCACAAACTATTTCCGCTCTTGCTATCAAGTGGATTTCAAAGCTATTACGATCCTCAATTTCTTTGGGAAAAAAGTAGAAGATCAACTGATTTTAGAAACAGCAGAGTTATTAAATGGAAAATTGTTACAGTATCCGGTAGATTCTGTTTGGGGAGCAGAAATGGAAAAAACACTGGCACTTCACTCTCAGGAAAAAGCCTTGTACTGCTGTGCATTTTTTCTTTCTGGAAAAATGAATGTCATTGGAAAAGTACAGAAAGTATTTACGCCACTTTATATTTATCCAGTTGATTTATTGGTGGAACAAGAAGTCTATTATCTTCAATTGGATTTAGAAAATGTAGTTATTAATCCCGTTTTTGTTGACTTTATCCGAAGCCAGCCGAATGGTGCAGATATTACTTACGATAGCTTGACCGAAGCCTTACCCAAAAGGCATATTCGTTTTGATGAAATGCATCAAATCGAAAGTGTTTTGACGGAATTGATTCCAAGTTTAGACATTTCAAAGCTAAATGATTTTCCTGAATTGATGAAGCAAGAGGAATTGGAAAAAATAGCAAAGAAAAGAAGTAGCGCTACCGAATTATCTTTGCTGCCCGGCATCGGAGTCGGCCTAATACAAAAGCCAACGGGCTCCCGTGGTATTTTGAATGAACTTGGACAGATGGCTTCTAACAATGATTTTTCAGCGATCATTTCTGAATTGTTTGCTGAACAACAACGAATGAAAGTCGGTAAATCAAAAAAAATATTAAGCCCGGTAACACTGAACGATAGCCAGACTGCAGTTCTTAAATCTTCCAATAATCATCGAATTTCTCTGGTAGTTGGCCCTCCCGGCACTGGCAAATCATTCACTACAGCTGCATTAGCGATCAATCTAATTAGTCAGGGAAAATCCGTTTTAATTGCTTCTAAGAATGATCAGGCGGGAAATGTAATTGCGCATAAAATTGAAAAAGACTTTGGTCTTAAAAACATAACCATAAGAACTTCCAAACGAGGATACCTCGGAACCTTACAAAGAAGGTTGGATGACATCCTTCATAATTACTTTGGTACAACAAGGGGATTAAGTGGTATAAAAAAACTGAACACAACACTTCAAAAAATTGAAAATGAAATCGTTCAACGTAAAAATATTCTTTCTTCCAGGACTGCTGATGAAATAAAATGGGGAAAATTTTTCCACAATTATCAAGGTAGCTTTTTTCAGCAATTTAAAAAAAGCCTGATTACCTACCGAGTAAATTCTCGTATTGGATTTTGGACATTGACAAAAGGTTTAGATACATTAGTAGCCCGTTTGGAAAAAACAACAAAGCTGCTTATCAAAGCAAACTTTGATCATCAGTTATTCAGTGCCCTTCAAAAGGATCGTATACATCTAACAAAGCTACTACACGCGCTCCAATCAGACACGGGTAATCTAATGCAAGAACAATTTGCAAAATTAAATTTCAAATTCATCCTCCATGCGTTGCCAATTTGGACCGTAAATTCGATGGAAGTTCATCAAACATTGCCTCTGATCAAAGAGTTATTTGACGTGGTCATTATTGATGAAGCTACCCAGTGTGATATTGCCAGTTCCTTGCCTTTATTGCAGAGAGCAAAACAGGCCATTATTGTGGGTGACCCCAAACAACTGCGACATATTTCTTTTCTATCGAAAAAACAACAATCCTATTTTGCACAAAAACATAAGATAGATGATGCATTGCAATACAAAATAAACTATAGAAAGAGCAGCTTACTTGATTTGGTTTCAGCAGTCATTCCCAGCCAAGATCAAGTTCATTTTCTAAACGAGCATTATCGAAGTATGCCCGATATTATCGACTTTAGTAATCGTCACTTTTACAACAGTCAACTCAGTATAATGACTGCTACTCCCACCACGCTAAAAGAAAAGAATGTCTTCTTACATCAGATAGATGGAACGCGGAACAGCAAAGGTCAAAATGAAAAAGAGATCGACGCCATTATTGAAAAAGTGCAACAACTTATTACCTATGAAGCCGACTTAAAGAGAAATATCTGTCAAACCATCGGTATTCTTTCGCCATTTCGAGCGCAGGTTAGTTTATTAAAAAGTAAAATCAGAAAAGTCGTAAGCACCAAGGATATGAACAGACATCAAATATTAATTGGTACTCCTTTTCATTTTCAAGGGGAAGAACGTGACGTTATGTTTATTTCTTTTGTTTTGGATAACAATACGCACCCTTCTAGTTTTATTTACTTGAATCGTCCCGATGTTTTTAACGTTAGTATTACCAGAGCACGTTCTTTACAACATATTTTCAACTCTGTGTCTGTTGACAATTTAAAACCCGATCGCCTTTTCACCAACTACATTGAAGAAGCTTCGAAAAACCCTGTGAACGATTCTGTTATTTCGACCTACTACGAGGAAGATGAATTCATGGAGGAGGTAGTTTCATTGTTAAAAAAATGGAAAGTTGATCACATCTATAAGTCATACCCAATAGCAGGGAAGGAAATTGACATTGTAGTTATTCACGAAGAAAAAACTTATTGTATTGATTTAATTGGCTATCCTGGCGATTATGCGGAAGCAGTCCCCCTCAATCAATGGCATATGTTAGGTCGCATTGGGATTCCTATATTTTCTTTACCTTATTCTTCCTGGCATATTACGGATCGGTATACCCGAGCAGCTTTGCGAAAGTTTATTTTTGGGAAGGAAAAAAGGAAGAAGTAATAACACAACAAGTCAATCACTCTTTCACTATCCGCCAGACACCACTACCATTCTCAGTCTGCACTTCTAACCAATAGACACCTACAGCAAATTTCGCTATCGAAATTTCACTTAGCGTTTCAAAAGGATTAATCTCTTTTTCCCAAACAACTTGCCCTAAGGTATTTACTAAAAACCATTTTTGCGCCACCTCATTTTGCTGATCAACAACTTGCAATACGGTATTTACAGGATTAGGGAAAAGACGAACTTGAGAAAACGACTCATGTACTTCCGTTGTATTTACCAAACCAGAAATTGTATAAGCCACCAGACTATCGCAGCCATTTGTACTAACATAAGTGACCACAAAACTAGTATCTCCCTCTATCAAAACACCAGCATAGTAAGAACCGATCTCCGCAGATGTAGTTACCCCATTAGCCTCTTGGGGGTAAACTTCCAAATGATATAGATGGATACTGTCGTATTCTAGAAAAGATGTGAGCTCCTGGACAGAAGTATCTTGAGAAATAAGCTGTCCAAGAAAGGTGGTACCAGCACAAACCGTTTGATTTTCAGTAGTCACAACCACTGGTTTGCGAATGGTATGAAAAACGGTATTCGTAATAATAGGTTCATTAAAATCAAAATAAATCCCCGCTCTGTTTTCGATGACTGCTCCAGGTAAAATATCAGATGATGGCTCTAAAGAATAACTAACATAACCATGAGATTCCGGTTCATTGCTAGTACTGTCTGGAAGATTTATATCCTCAAAAGTAAAGACCAATTCACGCTCTGGATTTAAGCTCCAGGTAAAATCATGAGAAGCTCCTTTTACACGCAGTGTACTAATATCTGCGTTTTCAGACAGTGTGTCTTTGATGACAACAATGTATGCAACATCATTTCCAGTATTTTGGAATTGAATGGTGTAATCCAGTTCCCAATCTTTATCAATTTCATGATTCGGACCGACGCCTATAGGTCTTGCCGTTTTAATGTTAGGGTCATATGAATTCACTGCTGGGACGCAAAAGATTTCGGAAAATGGATCTCCATCTTCTAATGGGAAAAGCGTCAGGATAATGTCGTTTAATGCATCGTTGCAATTGGGAACGACAGCGGAGGCTTCAACATCTACAGGAAAGCCAGTCGTCTGATCAGCCTCTAAGTGAAATCCGTCACTGTCATTTATTGCATAGCTTAATATTTCTGTTCCCCCTGCATTTAGCTGGAAGTCATCTGCATCATGTAAAAGTACGATGTCATCGATTAAAATATCTACTCTAAACTGTGCCGATTCGCTCATATTTCCTGTACCTATATTCTCTAAAGTAAAAAAGACAGAATCACTTTCGCAGTAGCCTGTAGCTTTTACAATAGATCCATCCCATAATGTATTTGGATCACATAATTCATCTGACAAAAGATCAACCTGAATACATTGAATCTGATTCAATTCAACGCTATCGCAATCCAAGAAAACGGACATAACAATCTGGCCACATTCAAACAAGTCAATGGTTTCCAGTTCGAACAAAATATTTCCATCGGCATCAATAGTATAAGGCATAGAAGCAGAATCCAACGTTAGAAATGTATCCAGTTGCACAGAAAAAATTGCATCTTCAGCGGGAAGTGCGCCATAATTACAAAAATCAATAACAACATCTCGACTGGCACAAATACGCAGTGATGGCATCGTTAAATTCCAATCAAGGTATGGGCAATCTCCAAGTGGACTTAAGAACAAGTCCGTTTGGATCGTATCATTCATTGCTGTAGCGACTATGACAGAATCTTCGAAGCAGGGTTGCCAAAAGCTGATTGGAGAAATCACGTTTAGCATATATTCTCCCTCTTGTAGCGGGAGCCAGTAGTTCCCAAATTCATCTGTAGAGACACCATAAGAAAATTGGTCATTTTCCACCCATACTATCGAGTTTGGAATATTACCGTCTCCTGCGCTCTCCATACAATTTTGATCTACATCTGTGTAAACATTTCCGACCAAACTGGTAAAGTCAGAAGAAGAAAAACAAGATTCAATAACTTCATTAGAATTGGAACACCCCTCTGCATTTAAAGCAAAAGTAGCTGCCCCACCTGACAAAACATAGTTACAAATATTTTCCTGCCCACACACTTCTAATAATCCGTTTTCGACGAAAGACAAAGTATCTAGAGCCCCAACTAGAGGAACGCCCACGATAGCTGAAATATCTACTAATTGTGGATTTTCTCTTAAAAATATGGCACTACTGATTTCGGTTAAAAACTCCAACCCGGCTAGGCTTACCAACGATTCATTATTCTCAACTGTTATTCCATTACTTAACGTTTGTAGGTTTTCAAACCCTTCAAAATTAATCACACTGTTATTTCCATTAAAAAGAAACTTATCCGTTATCGCTTCTAAATTATCAAAACCATTACAATTTGTTATTGTTTCATTTCCTCCAATAGATAAAAAAGGGACAGTCACAAGATTATTTAGACCGGAAAAATCTTCGAGATTAGGGTTATTATAAATTGCGAGGTTATCTGTTATAGTAGTTAAATTATTTAAACCATTAAAATTTAAAAAGCCACCATTATTTATCACAAATACAGAGTCCAAAGTTGTAAGCCCCTCTAAGCCTATAAAGTTCTGTATACCACTATTCGAAGACGATGACCCGAAAACCTCAAGACGTAAAGCGTAATCCAGCGAACTCAAACCAGCAAAATTAACCATAGCTGGATTTTCGTCATATCGAAGGGTAGAATGAATAGTATCTAAAGAGGAGAATGCGCTCAGGTCTGCCAATACTTCATTCCGTACGAGCCTCAAAGATTCCACAGATTTAATGTTATTGACTCCAGTCAAATCGGCCAACAGATCATTATTCCTGATTTCCAATATGCCATTTACCTGAGTTAAATTACCAAAACCCGAAATATCAATTAACGCCTCATTGCTTCTGATCTCAATATTTCCCCCTACCTCGTTCAATACATTCGTAGGAGTCAAACTAACTAAGCTCTCACAGTTGTCTATTTCCAAATCTCTTCCAATTGTTGTCAAACTACTGAAGCTCTCCAAATCTGTCAACGCATCGTTATTAGAAAGAAAAAAATCTGTTCCGATTGTTGTTAATGCACCAAAACCAGACAAATCTTCCAGTGAGTAATTTGTTCGAATATAGAAATAGTCACCGATTTCAGTCAATTGCGAAAAAGCATCAATAGCCAATAGGTTCACATTATATTGGAGATACAAATACTCCTGAATTAAACTTAAAGAACTAAAACCACTAATAGTCGAGAGATTAGTGTTACTAGTAATGTAAATCCTTGTACTACTTATCATTCCATTAAAACCATCAATCACAAACAAGTTTTCATTGTCCGTTATTTGAACCATTCCTTGAAAATTAGAGAGTTGGTCAAAGCCAGAGACTTGTTGAAGGCTTGGATTATCTGCTACCAAAAAAACAGAATCTAAAGTGGTTAAATTATTCAAAGCAGAAATATCTGTCAGCACAGGATTATCAGAAATATCAAGATACCCACCGATACTTTGTACATTTTCCAAACCTGATAAATTTTCAAGGGCGGCCGTATTTCGAATAAAAAGGTCACCTCCAATGGTTACAATCTGACTAAGTCCACTAAGGTTCGTAATGTCTCCATCATCATTTCCCGAGAAGAGAATACTGCCTTCTACCTCTGTACAATTTGGATAATTGATATTAAAATTATCTATCTGCTCCTGTGTTGTAAACTCAATTCCCATAGGAATACAACTTTGCGCCATTCCTAATTTGAGTAATAATAAGCCAAATAATGAAAGTAAGATCTTTTTCATAGTTCTGAGTTTTTAGCGGATGCTTGCGAAAGTTAACTGTTGAACTTTCAAAAAATGCCAGCAAACGCTTCTTTTCGTTTTATGCTGATTGTTCTATACAAATGTGCAGCTAAATCTTTGGTTTATAAAGAACAAAAAAGTAATTTTATACAAACATATTTCATATTAATCATTGATTATCAATTATTTATTAATAAATATCTACAATCATTTCTTATAATTATTTGATTAAAAATCAATATTCTCCTATAAATGAAGGTTTTTAAGATACTACATAAGCTTCGCAAACCAGAAATAAGCCGTTTCCATCAATTCATAAACTCTCCTTACTTCAACCAGCGAAAAGATGTAATACGCTTACTAGAAGAATGGATCAGTAGTAAAGGGAAACGTCAATTACCAAGAAACTACTGGCAAAGTTTGTTTACGGAGGAAAAGTTTTCCAACACAAAATGGTATCTTCTTACCTCCCGCCTATTCAAGTTGCTAGAAGAATTTTTAATTATTGAGGAAGTGAGAACTAAGTCTACCGATAAAAAATTCTACCTCGCCAAAGGTTACCGAAAAAGAAAAGAAGTAAAGTTATTTGAAAAGGCGATTACAGATTCCAGTTATGCATTAGAGAAACAAGGATATCGAAATATGGACTATCTCCAAGGGATGCATGATCTGGCCTATAAAAAATACGATTATATAATTTCCATCAATCGAAAAGAAAAAAGTAATCTTCAAGAAGTTTCGGACTATTTCAATGATTATGTCATTTCTGCTAAGTTGCGACAGGCTTGCTATGCACGTTCTCGAGAAATCATCAATCAAGAAAAAACCGAAATTAAATTGTTGGACGAAATTATTTTAGAGATAGAGGGTAATCCATCTTATTTAGAAACTCCCTCTATTGCCATTTATTATTATTGTTACAAAGCCATCAGCGCCCAAGACGATGAAAGCTATTTCCGAAAATTGCGCTCTTCTTTGCACACTTTTAATCAATATTTTCCTCCTTCGGAAATGCGTGACATCTACACCGCAGCTATTAATGTCTCCATTCGAAAACTCAATACAGGAAACAAAGCTTTCGCCCGGGAAGCTTATGAATTGTACTTACAGAATCTACAGCAAGGCTTCCTACTTGACGACGGTATTCTGCTCGAAAGCGCTTACAGCAATATTGTATCATTGGCCATAAAACTGGGCTTATACGATTGGGCGATTCAATTCTCAAAAGATTATCAACAACATCTGAAACCAATTTTCCAAATCCCCTTTTTTCATTTTAATCTTGGGAAAATTTATTATGAAAAAGGACAATTGGAAAACAGCTTGAAAGAATTAATCCTAGTAGATACTAAAGCTTCCTATATTTTTCTGGCAGCTCGTACTTTACAGTTGAAAATTTATTATGAACTAGGTGAAATTGATCCTTTGGAATCTTTGCTTGAAAGTCTGCGCGTTTACATACAACGAAGCAAAGATCTAGCTTATCGCAAAGCACATTATAGCAACATCATTACGTTTACAAGACTATTGTTACAAATGCCAGCTATGAATAAAGAAGAGAAACAGAACTTTAGGAACAGAGTAGAAAACGCAGGGACTTTCGGCGAAAAAGATTGGTTTTTAGAAAAGATTGGTTAATGAAAGTAACTTTCATTAACCAATCTTGTTAAATAGAATTCAATACTTTTTTAACTGGCTCAATAATTTCTAGTTCGACTTCTCAACTATAAACTTATCTGTCACCAAGTTGTAATTTTCAGAAGAAATGAGAATTAAATATTCGCCATTTGAAAAATCTTGAACCGAAATTTCATGGTCAATTTTACTTTCAAAAATATCGATATTTTTTTGATGAAAAATTACTTTACCTGTAATATCAATAATGTCAATGGTTATTGATTTTATAGTATTTTCGAAAGACATCTTAAGATTTAATTTTTCTCGAGATACTGGATTTGGAAACATTTGAAAAGAGCTCACTAAAGAGCGGTCTAGCACATTTGTTTCTTGAATAAAGTTAGGGTCATAAACCCATAAGAACGGGCCATTAATAGAGGCAACAAAAAACAGTAAATCTCCAACTTGGATAAATTGGGATGGACTACTACTTTCAGTTCCCGGAACTACATCTGACAAAAGTGTTGTACCAGACAAAGTACCATCACTAATATATAGTTCGGATCCTAAGTCTTCACTAAATGCTCGAATAACAAGGCTTCCCTCGTATAATCCGTTTTCATAAGCTCCACCAATTCCCCCTGATTGATGGCCATAGGGTTGGACAATTGTTTCTGTTCCAGATACGGTACCATCTGTAGACATGAGGCCCCAATTATTCCTTAAACTGTTAAAATAAATCTTATCATTAAATACGGTTAATTGTCTTGGATGAAGGTAGCCGGAAGTAAACGGATTCAAATTAAAAGTACCATTTACAGTACCATCAGAAACATGCAATTCGAAGGTCGTTCCCGAGGGAGCGTCTGCTTCACGTAGAATAAAATAAAATTTGCCATCTAAAAATGCAAAAGGTCTATCGGGAGCTCCAAAAGAAGGAGCATCATAATCACTCAAAATAGAAGTCCCTGCAGAGGTCCCATCAGTCACCCATAAATTATATGGATTATTAGATGGATGGTAAGCAAAATAGAGTTTATCACCATCTGATTCCATAAAAACAGAATTTCCAAATTCGCTTCCTGAAGGATAAAGCATATGAAAAGTAACAGTATTTGCCAATGTCCCATCAGTTTTTCCTAACATTTTACCCGTATCCATACTGGCGATAAACATAACCTCCGTATCTGTACTCCCTATTCCTTTGACACCTCCAAAATCGGAGGTAAATAAAACTTCATTGGTAGAAGTTCCTGGAGTAAATTTTACTAAGTCGTCTCCAGAAAAAGAGGTAGGCGAATCTGTTGTATAGTAGATACTCCCATTCCATAGTAAACTCTTTTCAATTGCTTCTTCTGTAATATGAATTGACACAAGGTTATCACTTCCAACTGTTAGTTCTGATATATGATATACCCCAGCAATTTCTTCTTTAAAATACCACACATCCTCTGTCATTGCAATTAACGAAATATCCTCTTGTTCAGCGACTCCTATTTGAAAAGTACCAGTCGTAGTTGCATCTGATACCCATAGTTTTCTTTCATCATTTATAATATCAAAATAAAGAAGTCTATCTCCAAGCGCACCTAATAATTCTACTTCTTCATCCAACTGATTAGCGGGAATATTTTCCAGTACGGAATAAGTTCCCTGAGCAGATAGAAAATTAAAACTTAATAAAAAGAGTAATAGTAATCTTAAATTATGCATAATGTTTTTGTTTATGTTTTTGTCATTTAATAAAAGTCATTCGTGAACTACTAGGCTTCTTCACCATCCAGAAACTCATCCGTAAAATGTCCACGCCTTTTCTCTTGTTTAAATTTCCCCTCATTATAAACCTTAGAACCTCCTTTTGGAATGGACAAACTAACCCACTCCTCCCCTTTTATCATCCTCCCTATAAATACAATCTGTCCAATATGATAAGCATAATGTGCAAGCTGGCGGTTAACGGCTTCGACAATGGTGTGTCCTTGATTTCGAATGTAAACGAGCTGTTCGAAGTTATCTTCATTCACAGAAGCTAGGGCCTTATACAAACAAGCCCAGCCTTCCTCCCAACGCTGTAATAGCTGTGCCTTGGTTTTGATCAGGTCTTCAAATTCCTGATCTCTGTTTCGCCATTCTTTTTCTCCATCACTAGTGAGAAAGTCTGTCCAACGAGAAAGCATGTTTCCAGTGATGTGATTGACGATAACTGCTATGGAATTACTTTCTGGGTTGTATTGCCAATGGACTTCTTCTTCACTCAGCTTTGCAAAGGTTTTATCTCCAAGCATTTTATAATAATCGAATTGTTTTTTGACGGATTCTAGGTAGTTGGATTGCATAACGTTTTTTTTGTATTATCATTGTTATTTTTTCTCCTTGCCTTAAAACAAAGAACAAAACCAGCCCGACTAGTGTTAGGCAGCTAAGCAAGTTGGGTACTTGATTGGCTTTAGATATCGCTGTGCAGGCAAACACGTTAAAAGGCGCGATAGAAGGAATTGAAGTTTAAGTTGCACTTGAGTTTGAAAAACTACTGCCCCACCACTACTAGGACTTCCTGCTCCTCGCCACAAGTCACCTCCACAAAATAAAGCCCAGCCATCAACGTATCTCCTATTTCCAAAAAGCCTCTTGTGGAACTCACTTCATGATATAACAATTCTTTTCCGAGTGCATCAAAAATACGAACTTCCGCTTTTGCAAATGATCCAAAATTGTATTCCAATAAGAAATTCCCTCTAAAAGGATTTGGAAAAACCTTCACAGCTAAGCTGTGCGTCCCAGGAGTAACCGCATCTTCATCCCAGGCACGGAAAAAGTCTATCGCAGCCTCATCATAGGAATTATTAAAAGTACCGCTTTGCGCTTCAAAGATAAAATGCATTTCTTTAGACGGAGTGATAAAATCCTGAACTTGATATTCCACCATTCCCCAGCTGGGATAATCCATTGTATCTCCTCTCCATTGTTCTACCAAAACAGTATCTATTCCGTTATACATTTTAAAATCAAGATGACCGCCACCATCTTGTAAGGAAGTTAAGAAGGGGCCACGCAAACTCGTCAACCAATGAAAGAAAGATACTTTAGGGTTGTCCCAATTAGACATGTCGATTGGAGGAGATGTAATTCGAGTTAAACCAATAAGTGCGGTTTGACGGACACCTTCTTCACCGTTACCTGTCAATAAAGCATAATTTCCCAAGTCTTCTGGGACATCTACAGAAGGAGACAAATATTGAGCAGGTACACTATTACTGAAAAAGAGACTCCCAATCGGCTTTTCTCTAACCCAAGCTCCCTGCTCCGTTTCTTCGCTGACTTCCCAGCCTAGTGGCAATAGAAAATCATCTTCATACCCCAGCTCTAATTCAAGATCTAAAGAGCCGGACCTAAGGCTAATGTTTTCCTTCGACGTTGTTTTATGCGACCAATGTCCTGCCACTACTTCGTATTCATCTGGGTAAAAATCAGTTATGGTATAATTACCATCTCCATCCGTTGTAGGTTCATACAAATAAAAATCATTTTCAAAACGAAGAACAGCAGATGGAATACCAGCTCCCGTACTTGCATCTGTAACTCTGCCGGTAAGTGTAAAAGTCACAGCTGGATCAAGTCCAACATCTAAAATTGTAGTCTCTCCATTTGTCATTTGTGCGGTTACGATTTTATCTTCATAAAATTTTTCATGAAAATAAATTTCGTACTCCCCTTCCTCTGCAACCCCTGTTTTGTAATTCCCAAAAGCATCTGTTCTTGTTTTCCTGGTTGTATTAAGTATTTCAATTTCGACGTCATTCAAAGCTGCACCAGTAACTGCATCGGTCACTTTCCCAATCAAATAACCAGCCCTAACGTAATTAGGAGATAAAACATATAAACCCGTTTGCCGATCTGTTGCTAAAACAACTCCAGAAGGTAAAAAGGGATATGCTCCCCAACAGCCAAACAAACCCGTTCCATCCTCCGGATAAGTGTCATAGTTTCCTACCTCGACCAGATTATCTGGGTTCGCGGCATCCACCACCACCACGCCATCCGTGTAGTGAGAAATAATCAGGAAATCATTCAATACGTGTACATTATGTGGGATGGTTGCTTCACCTATGGAGGCCTCTGAGAAGAAGCGGTCTAAAAATTTAATATCGGTAAAGTCGCTTACATCATAGGAAGTGGTCGAAGCAAAGGGACGTTCATCAGTTGTAAAAATAGTGTTAGAATCATCAGAGAGCCAGGCGTTGTGTGTGAAGTTAGACGGCGTTTCCGTTGTGCCTAATAAGATGGTATTCTCTTTATCCGAGACATCATAAACCGCTAACTGTCCCGCAGCGATTTCAGAAGCATACATGATGTTGTCTCGCACATAGAGGTCATGCGCATATTCCGGTGGACCGTAGCCTACGAAAGAAGGCATCCCCGGAGTGGTAAAAGCGTCAAAGTAAATCGTTTGTCCTCCATCTAAATTGGTTCCACATAGATAACCATAACCAAATTCATCAATAAAAATATTATGTGCCGATTGAAAAGTAGAATCTGGTATATCATTCCAAAAGAAAAAAGGCATATCATTTTCTATATCCGAAAGATCCATGACGAGCAATCCATCCGGGCAATTATCGCAAACAGCGAAGCCTGTAGTTCCTAAGACTTCCATATCTCGCCATGTGGTTTCTTCTCCTTCTACAAAATACAATTCTACTGGATTTTCTGCATCGGCTAGTGACACCACCGACACCCCAGTCTGTGTTCCCACCAAGGCATATTCTGTCCCATCTGGACTAACGTAGCCCCAGATGTCATTCACGTTTTGCTCGTAATCTAGATTGGATACCAATTCCAAATTGAGTTGTGCAGAAAGGGCTAGTGGAAAGGCTAGGAAGAGGGGAAAAAAAAGCTTTCTAAAAGATGTGGTAAAGACTGAAAAGATATTTATGGAAGGATTAGATAACATTGTATTCATAGTTTTATGATCTAGTTAACCAAAAAACGAAAGATGCGAAATATTAGTGGCGCTGGCAAGTGGATTACTGGTTTTCGCCAAGATGAGGACATATAAGAAATAGCGCCTTAAACCCATTTAAAGGTCTAAGGCGCTATCCATATTATCATTCAACACACACCTCGTTTAATCCATCAATCTCTCGGCAACCACCATCCCAACCAAGCTCCAATCAAGCCCCAGGAAACTACGGTATCAATCAGGTAAGGAATAGAATTGTTTTTAAACCAAATAGTATTCAGATAGCTGATGGTCAAATAACCAATGGCTCCAATCATGAGAGAGGTGATCAGGGCCGTTTTCATATCAAGATCACGCATCCGCATTAGCACCCAGCAAAGTAAAAATACCGCCAGCACATCTATGATAAATCCACGAATTAGATTCATACCAAAGGTGGCTTCGTAGCTTTTGTGATAGGAAACCATGGCCCAGGGTTTACCGATTTGGTTTTGAACCTGAGCTTCCATTTCTGCCTCAGAGGCTGTTAATGGAGCGCGGGGCACAAAGTAGGTTCCTTCTTCTGTAAGGTGTTTGCTGATGTCTGCAATTAGCGCATCTTGGTTCGGGGTATACTGCATCATGGATGCGTGGACGTTAACTGGCCCCCAGGAGGCGAATTGCCACATAAAGAGGATAAGTCCGCCTACCAGGGCGCCGATTAGTTGTTTTTTCATAATAAGTTGTTTTGATGTTTTGTGAAGGTAATAAATTTATTTTTATTAAAAAACATCAACATTTTACAACTTCAGATACAGCTAACTGGTGAGCCTCACTTTTCAATAGGCTCAGCTTGTAGTTATTTTCATTCAATCAAACTACCTAATCAAAGTAAAACTTCCGGTAAATTTTTCAATATGCCCATCGACAAAAGCAACCTCTATTGAATAAACAAAAACACCTGGATTCATATGCTTACCTTTAAAAACACCATCCCATCCTTTCTGATTTGCCCCTACAGTTTCACCATCATATATGACTTCTCCCCAGCGATCATAAACACTAAAGCGAATGACTTCTTTGGCAGCTTTCCCCAAATAGATCTGAAAGGCATCATTAATTCCATCTCCATTTGGGCTGAAGGCATTTGGGATATAAACAGACCGATCTTTATCTACCGTAATTAGGATTTCATCTCGACCAATACAACCGTTCTCACTTTCTGCTAGGTAAGTATACAAGGTCGTCTCCATTGGGTAAATCCATCTGACATCACAGGAGTCACAGCCTTCGTCCAACCAAAAAGGGGCTTCGCCCCAGCCCCACGCTAACAGACTGCTCGTATCTACACTAATTATTGCCTGAAGGCCTACGCTATCCCCCAATTCAAGTACATTGTCACCACCAATTACATTAAGAATTACTTCTATTCCGACAGGCTCATTGATGGTCTCCTGGAAAGTAATTATACAACCGTTGGCGTCCTGAATTGTTAGTTCATAATCACCAGCAGTTAAACCAGTGAAGAGCCCAAAATCGTTAAAATCTGTATCAGTTAAGGAGTATAAATAGGGCGCTGTCCCCCCTTCTGGAGCCTCTACCATGATCGCTCCATCTTCTTCGTCAATACAACCAATGTCTTGTACAACAACAGACGCTTGAATATCAGATGGTGCAGTTAATGTTACAGCAGTTTCGCCAGTGCATCCGTTGTTACTAGTAGCAGTCACGGTATAGGTTCCAGCTACAAGATCATTTGCGGAAGCTCCGACTGCACCATTACTCCAGTTGTAAATAATTGGAGCTGTTCCTCCACTTGCTTCTACCGTCGCGGCTCCGTCGTTTGCCGTGGAACAACTTACATTAAATCCATTGTAGTCCGATAGCATGTTGAGACTGACTAATATGGGATCAGGCGAGTCCACTTGTTCTGAAATAATAGCGGTACAAGCATTACCATCTGTTACTGTAACTGTATAATTTCCTGCTGCAAGATTATCGACATTTTGAGCTGTCGATCCAGTGCTCCATATAAATTCAAAAGGACTCGAACCTCCTTCCAACGTTAAATCTATACTTCCACCAACTCCGCCGTTGCAGGGTACTGCAGTTGCACTTGTCGTCAGTATTAAACTCGAAAGGTCATTTATTTCTTCCATAAAAGTCGCGGTACAGCCGTTGGAATCTGTTAGCGTAAGGGAATAATTTCCCACACCAAGGCCTACTTGGTTTTGATTTGTGGAAGTATTGCTCCATTCATAAGTATATGGAGCTGTTCCTCCGGCTGTAACTATTGTTATTGTCCCATCATCTGCATCACAGCTGGTCTCCGTAGTTGTGCCGCTTATTGTAATAGGATCTGGAGCTACCAAAGTTACCGAAGTAGTGGCTGTACAGTTCGTGGCATCCGTTACTGTTACCGAATAACTTCCTGGTGAAAGCATTGTTAGGTCTTGCTGTATCATAGCATTTGTCCAGGCATAACTAAAGGGGGCCAATCCTCCAGTCACCTCCAGATCAATCGCTCCATTTGAAAAACCAAAGCAAGAAGGCATGGTGAAACTAGTACTCAAAACCATAGAAGGAATCGTCATTACACTTACGGTTTGAGTTAATTCGCAGTCATTAGCATCTGTCACTGTTACCGTATAATCACCAGCCAATAATCCAGTTGGACTATCAGTTGTATCAAAATTGTCCCATATGTAGGAATAAGGTACTTCACCTCCGCTCACTGCAATATCAATGGAACCGTTTGCTTCATTACAGGATACCCCTAAACTTGTAGCAGCCAAAGTAAGCTCTTCAGGTTCATCTATTATTATTGTAGAGGAGGTAGAACAACCAGTGATGTCATCTGTAATAGTCACCGTGTAATTACCTGCGGGTAAATCAGTAGCCGTAGTAGTAGTTTGATTTTGAAGATCATTCCAATTATAATTGAAGTTTCCATTATCCCCTAAAGCGGTAACCGTTGCAGACCCAGTAGAATCGCCATGGCAAAAAATCGTATTTTCTGTTATATCAAGTAGTATTTCTTCTGAAACCTCAAGGGTAATCGTGAAGATCGTATCACAGCCATTTGCTGCTGCAATCATTTGTGAATAATTATTTGGAGTAGACTCGAAACTGCCAAAAATAAGAACTGAATCACCTTGACAAATCTGTAGGGTATCCATAATCGATGGGGTAGAGTCTATATTAATACTAAAAGAATCGACGCTTATACAGCCAAGGTCAGTAATGCCAACAATGGTATAAAGGGTGTCGGATTGTGGAGTGATCGTCACCGTTTCACAATCCAAACAATCAATGGAGCCATCCTCAGGAAACCATTGATAATCCTCAAAACTATTTAGGCTGATACTTATTGATTCTCCATCACAAATAATCGTATCGGAGAGGGATAAAATAATAGCTGGAGCTGTACTAATGAGTATAGAATCCGTTTGATAAAACCCGCAATTGTCTAATACCTGAACCCAGTAAAGACCAGGGTCAATAGCTGTCAATGTTACATTAGTTGAGCTGTCCTGCCAAAGGTAACTGGAGAAACTGTTTCCTGCTTCGAGTAAAGCAACCTCATTTTCACAAGTTATTATATCAGCGCCTAAGTCTAAATTAACTTCAGGACCAGTATCACAACAATCATAAACGACAAGAACCGAAGAGTCCGATTCCATACCACAGACTGTTTCTTTATGCACAACAACAAGTGCCGTTTCCGGTGCCGTTGATCCAACAACAGTAATACTTTGATCCGTACTATCGACGATAATTAAGTCTCCTGAAAGTTCCCAGGAATAAATAGCCGATTCACAATCACTTCTGACTATAGAAAAAGTAGTGGGTGCGCCCAAACAAACAGAATCTGCTCCTGCCAAAGACAGTGAACTTTCAAAATAAAATGGAATAAAGTTAGGAAGACCAATTCTTGCATTATTACCATTTAAATTCACAACATTGGTGGCGTAGTTGCAATTAGCCCCTACCCCATTTGGAAAGTTGATTACATCCATATTGGATTGGCCGTTTTTTGCAACATATATCTTGTTATCTGGTCCAATCTGAATGCATCCCTTTGTACCAGAGGCATTGCCAGCAACATTGGTTTGTGAAGCGACTACTTCAGGCCAAGTGGCTAAGCTTAAGTCATATTGATAAACAAAATTGCCATTATAACTGCAGACATATAACTTCGAATTATCAGAAGAGAATTCACTGGAATAAGCATCGCTGATCAGGCCATTGTCTGCGATGATTTGTTCATTAGAAACAATGCCTGTTGCATAATCAAAATCATACAACGCTACCGTTACCCCTGATTGAGTTCCACCAAGTGTAGACGAAATCTTCTTTCCATCATGAGATAACTTTAATGCGCCATAACGGTTTCCACCGTTGGTAACAGCTCCTACTGAAGAAGTCACTGCGGTACTACTTACTCCGGAAGGAGTTACCAAATAAGCAATAAAATTATCATTCAACCTTTGATGAGAAACGATCCAAACATCTCTACAATTTTCGTGTAATGCGGCAGTAACACGTTCCGCTGCATTTAGATCAACAGAGATGTTTTTCTGCGTATCTACAACCCCTCCCAATCCATTATCCAAAGACATATCTACAATAGTGTACCGCAGTCCTGATGAATTTGCCACCCAATCTGGAATCGTAAAAATATAATACAGCGAGTCGCTTTCGGGAAAAGGAACGATGATCGACGATTGGGCGGATATACTCGATCCTTGCAAGCCTATTCCATTTGGCATTATGGTATTATTCGCGTTCCAAACACGAGAGCCATTGGTATAAAACAATAAGTTTCCATTTTGATCTGATATACTAGCTACCCCTTCACTTGACGTCAACGCACTGTTAGGAATTGATACTGGTACACCGCCACCACTAAATGTAATCGCAGCATTACTCCCAAAAAACCAGTTGTCCGCTTCTCCCCGATCTTTACACAAATCGTCACAATCACAATCCGGATCAAAACAGTCTGCCAAACCATCGTTATCATCATCAATACTGTTATTACAAATTTCTATGCAAGGCGGATTCGGGCAGTTTACCACAATCTGCATTTCGAAACTGCCCCCACAACTAACCTCTGCGTTTGTTGCCGTAAGTAGAATGGTAAAAACACCCTGCTCCGTGAAAGTATACGAGCTGTTCGTCGCTGTTGAAAATGGAATTCCATTTATAAACCATTCATAAATTGTCCCGCCAATAGTCGCATTCGTAAAGTTAATGATCTGGCCTTGATTAACGGTTGTAGCTGCTGTTGTAAATGAAGCGACAACCGGCTGAGAACAAGGGTCGTTGCAAGATGGAGCATCCAATAGTTCTGTGCGAACATTATCCAGGAAGAAAGTCATCCGGTCTCCTTGTCCTTGTGTAAACATAAAGCCACAAGGAAAAGAATAATCCATATAGTTTTTGATCAGGTCATTTTGATCTCCTATACCACCTAACGAAATGGGTCGAAAAGGATTATTAACAGAAGTATCATCTGCATCTGTCATACAGGAATTAACGGTTGCATTGCAAGGTGTTGTAGCGGTTGATTGATCAGGCGGTGTGTCGCAAACTCTGTCACCATCCGCCAAACAATTGTTATTGGTACAAGCTCCTTGAAAAGTATGGTACAAGCCCAGATAGTGTCCCATTTCATGAATATGAACAGTGGAATTAGTTTGGCTTGTGCCAAAATATTGTGCCTCATTCACGATACCGTCATAGGGACTTCCAACAGAGGATGGCAAGGTAGCGTAACCTGCTACATTTCCTGCAATTGATCCGACGACCCAAATATTGATATACTTCAAAGGATCCCAGCGACTCAAATTTTTTAAAGCCAGATCTGCCGCTGGACTATTGTTATTGACATTGTAGCTAAGCGCTGACTCTGTTCTTGTTATGCCGGTAGTCGCATTCCCATCTGGATCTTGCATGGCCAGACAAAATGCAATTCTGGTATCAACTCCAACCGTTGGATCATAATATCCTGTGTTTTCAAAAGCTTCATTTAGATCAGCAATCGCTTGAATAACCTGATCGTCTGAAATATTTTCAACACCATTGTCATGTATAATATGAACGACTACGGGTAAGGTATAATCAGAGAGAATTCCTCTGGCCTTTGTGCCCTCTAGTCCTTTGTTTTCCCCACTGGATTTTTTGGAGAAGACTTTTTGGTAATCAGTCTCCACTTTTTTCTGTCGCTCCTGCAATTTAGGATCGATTGACAATAACTTATTTTGAAAAGTCTCCGTTCCACAAGATATGGTTTCCTCGCCTAATACTTTTCCTGTCTGCTGAGCATCAAGAGGATAGGCGGCTATATTCTGGCTTTTAATTGTATTACAAATAGTCAACAACAAGAACAGAGACATATAAAACATCAATGACTTATTTTCTTTCATAACGGTGTTTTTGTTTTTAGATGGGGAAATCAGGTCGTTTTAGGGAAGGCTGTCAAGGTGTTGTTCCTTCGAAATTAAGCGACTAAAAAACATAAGAAGTTATTCTTAGCGAAAAATGATTGAATGCGTCAAATTATTTTTTTAACGTAAATTTCTATTTATATAAAACTTGCTCAACTGTTTCAGTGGTTAGTTAAAAATAACCTAAACTTCAGCGTCCATGCACTCCATTTACAGACAGCTCCTTTAGGACTCAGTAAATAATAACTTTCCGATTTATAGTTGTTGATTTTGCACTGTCCTTCGTTAAAAAAATATCACGTAGCTACGGCTATGCTCAATTTTTTTGCCTTGATCAGCACAAAATCAACTGACTCTAAATCAGAACTTTATTATTCTCTGACTCCTTAGTAGCGCATCACTTTCCAAAGCCTTTTTCGCTCCGCTGATTCTACCTGCAATAAATAAACACCTTTTGGTAAATGTTTTAACTTTATATTTTTCAATTCTTCATTGGCGTCTAAATATTTCTCCCAAACGGTAGTTCCAAGCATCGTCTGCAAAGTCCATCGCTGTGGTTTATTATTTCGATGATTCAAAACAGTAAGTAAATCGCTTGTTGGATTTGGGAATAGTTGTACGGAGTCAAAATTATTATTAGCAGTATTCGTGTTGGTCAATACACCTACATTGTAGTTGATGGTGCTGTCGCAGCCGTATTGGTCCATTAAGATCAGAACAAAAGCAGTATCCCCCTCGATCAAAACATTGTGAATGTAGGTTCCTGAAGTTACTGTCGTGTCTATATTGTTAGAAACTAGTCCTTGTAGTTTTAAATGTACGAAGTGAATGCTGTCGTATTCTGCAAAAGAAATTAACTCTTGGATGGTCGTGTCTGCGTTTACTGGAATTCCAAGGTATTCTTCGTTGGCACAAATAAAGAGCTCTTCGCTAGTTGTAACATAAGGCTTTAGAATCCGATGTTTCGTGGTATTGGTAATGATGGGTTCGTTGAAGTCAAAATAGATGGCAGCGGTGTTCTCTATGTCTTCGTCAAATGCAACACTCTGATTGGGACGGATGGTGAATTTAACAAAACCATTTGAGGCAACTTGATTGGTAGAACTATCTGGTAAAAGTATGTTTTCAAAAGTAAAATCCAGTGTTCTTGCGGCTCCCAATTCCCAGGTGAACGGATGGGAAGCGCTGTTGATTTCTAAAGTTGTTAAATCTAAATCTTCAGAAATTCTATCTCGAACGACGACTAAGAAAGCTGTATCATTCCCTGTGTTCTGAAAACGGATGGTGTACTGAATGGGCCAATCTTTGTAAATTCGATTAACAGGATTGCCCCCCGGAATTGCCGTTTTATCATTGGGATCGAAAGAGCTGGTAACGGGGGCGCAAAAAGTTTCCTGAAAAGGGTTACCATTGTCCGAAAGAGGAAAAACAAAAAACACCTCATTGTTAACAATATCATCACAACTCGGAACAACCACGGAAGCGGTCTCCTCTACCGGAAAACCTTCTGTTTGGTCTGCCTCCAATCGCATCCCCTGCCCTTCCAAAGGATAGCCAATTTGCTGCATTCCTCCAGCAACAAGTTGGTATTCATCTACATCATGAAGCAACACAATATCATCAATAACAATCTCTACACGGAGCTGCGCTTCCTCGCCCATATCTCCCATTCCTATATTTTCTAAGTTGAAAAAGATGCTGTCATTTTCACAAAACCCACTAACCATTATAATGGAACCATCCCACAGTGAATCCGGAGAACAAAGCTCCTCCGACATTATTTCTACCTCCAAACATTGTAGATCCCAAATGGAAACACTGTCGCAATCAAGATAGGCATCTAAGAAAAAAGAACCACATTCAAAGACATCTAGAGCGCCAACTTCAAAGAGGTAATTCCCATCCCCATCAAGGGTATAGGGAACAGAAGCATTTTCAAAAAGCAGGAAACTATCCAGCGCTACAGAGACAATCATATCTTCGGCAGGGAGCGCACCGTGATTGCAATAGTCAATCACAAAACGGTTGGTGAAGCAGGCACGCATACTTCCGATATGCAGTGACCAATCTATAAACGAGCAGTCTCCCTCAGGACTCAAACTAAAATCCGTAGTAATGGAATCTCCAGTAGCACCAGCATAAATGAGGCTGTCGCTAAAACAAGGCGTCCAGAAATCGATGGGCGAAAGAACGTTCATATTCCAATCTCCTTCAAATACTGGAAGCCAGTAATTCCCCAAACTATCTGTGGAGGTAACCCATTGGTAGTCGTTATTTTCTACTGTAATCAGCCAATCTTCTACTGTAATTTCATCTGGATCAATGATACAATTGTCATTCAAATCCGCTGTAACATTTCCAACCACATAGGAATGATCCTGACCATCGAAGCAACCTAAAATCACTTCATTTATGTGTTCACACCCCGGATCATTGTTATAAACTTCTGCATAACCTCCTTCCAATAAATAATTGCAAATGTTTTGTTGGGAGCAGAAAGAAAGTTGATCATTGTTTTTCAAAGTCAATTTATCCAATGTTTCCAAATTTATCCCTTCGAGGGCAGAGATATCTGAGAGGACGGGATTATTATTAATCGAAATAATATTGTTCGAATTATTTTTAAATCCTTGTATTCCTTCCAGTCCAGACAAGCTTTCTAAAGAAGTATTTCCCGAAATAGCGAAGTAAATACCTACTGACATCTGTTGTAGAGCACTTAGATCTGTTAAGACAGGATTATCCAGAAGGGTGAAATTAGTTTCTACCGATTCTAATGCTTCCAACCCAGACAATGATGTTAAAGAATTATTACGATGAATATTGCACCAACCATTTATAGTGTCAAGACTCTGTAATCCGGATAAGTCCGTTATTAAATCATTCTCATCAATCGTAAGACTTCCATCTACATACTCTACACTATTTAACCCTTCTAAACTGACAAGGTTCGGATTATTTATAACAAACAAATAAGTAGATACAAAAGTCAAGTTAGAAAGCCCACTAATAGATTCCAGATTTTCATTCTCTTCTATCCAAAGGGAACCACTTAGTGTTTTTACTCCTTCCAATCCATCCAGATTTTGTAAGCTCAAATTATCCTTAAGGATAACAGATCGATACAAGCTGTCCAGTGGAGGTAAATCTGTAAGTGTGGTAAGCAGAGGGTTAGAATTAATTTGTATTGAACTAATATTCAACGATTGCTCTAGGCCTTGTAGGGAAGTAAGCCCATCATTTCCCAAAAGAGAAAGCGTCGATAAATCAGTTAGGTTAGGCATCCCTGTTAAATCAGTAATTGCAGGACAGTTGATAATACTAAGACTGTACAAAGAAGTCAGTGCGTCTAAGCCTGAGAGTCCAGATAATTGCGGATTATTTCGACAGTTTATAGAGTGTTCTATTCGTTGTAAACTACTCAGCCCCATTATATTTTCTAAAGACTCATTATACTCTAAACGCAAAACACCTCCCTCGGAAAGTAAGGCTCCTACTTCACCGATACTTTCTAAGCCTCCAAGTCCCTCAAGTGACACTAAGCTGGAATTATTCTTAATATGAAAATGCCCCACAAAGTTTAAGTTATCCAAACCTGATAAATCTATCAATGCGGTATTCTCCAGAATCTTGAAGTCTCCTTCAACTCTTATTATTTGGCTTAAGCCATTAAGATTCGTAATCCCTCCAGGGTTGGATTCGGTGATTTGAATATGTCCTGTGATGTTTGTACAATTCGGATAATCAATGGCAAAATTATCGATCTCTTGTTGCGTACTCAGGACTAGTGTGTCTGGTAGACAATCCTGTGCTACTACGTTAAAGAAAAAGCAACAAAAAGAAAAGAGCAAAATATGTTTTTTCATAATATTTATATTAGAACTTATATCAAGTTATTTCCTACACCAGCTATAAAAACAGTGGTTTAAACTGATTTTTTCATAGTTATCAAACTACTTATCATCGATTCAATACAAAAATAGAGTGAATTCCTTGATATAAAAAGAACATTTATGTAATGAAATACAAATCATAATCACATTTTCTTTTGACTATCAACTACTTACGAACTTATAATACAACATGATCTTAAATTATTTGTACCTTGGAGGTCTATGAAATTGCTCAAAATCATAAATAAACTTCCTCGGCGAGATTGGCTAAGGTTCCAAAGTCTGCTTTCTGCGACTTCTTTCAATCAAAGAACAGATGTAAAATTATTGTTGTCTGTGATTATTGCAGAAAAAGGACGCTCCTATCCTTCTCGCTTTTATTGGAAGAAGGCATTTCCTGATAAGACCTTTTCGTTAAAGGATTTCAATTTGGTGACCTCTCGCTTATTTAAGCTTTTGGAGGATTACCTGATACAAGAAGAAATGAAGAAAGAGGAATCGCTAAAAAAATTCTATTTGGCGAAAGCTTACCGTCGGTTGCAAGAGGAAAAACAGTTTAAAGGAGCTGTCAAGAGTACAGTGAAGGCGCTGAGTAAAGAGTCCTTCCAAAATATGAATTATCTCCAACTTCAGCATGATCTTTCTTTTCAACAATTTGACTACATATTGAGTTTTAACCGAAAAGAGAAAACCAATTTACAAGAGGTCAACAATCATCTAGATGCCTACTTTGTAGCGGCCAAACTTCGGTATGCTTGCTATGGTCTTTCCCGGGAAGTAGTTACACAGGAGAAATACGAGATTGGATTATTAGAAGAAGTACTCGCTCAGGTCAATTCAAAACCTGATTTGTTAGACATTCCGGCCATTGCTATTTATTTCTATTGTTATAAAGCAATGAGAAAACGAGAAGATAACGACTCTTTCCTTTTACTCCGTCAAGCAATTGCACAACATCAATCTGTGTTTCCGCCAAATGAAATCAGAGATCTTTATAATCTTTCCATCAACCTGGCCATTCGTAAATTGAATATGGGTTCCCTCCCTTTCGCAAAAGATGCTTTTGAACTTTATGTGTCTAGCCTAGAACAAGGCTATCTTCTGGAAGATGGTATTTTACAAGAAAGCGCTTATGGTAATATTGTTTCCTTAGCCTGTAAGCTGGAAGAATACGAATGGGCACATCAATTTATCAAAGATTACAAAGGATATTTAAAAGCTGATTATCAAGATCCACTACATTTATTCTCTTTAGGAAAATTGTACTATGAACAAAATCAACTAGAAGATAGTCTTAAGCAATTGGTTCAAGTAGAAACAAAAGCTTCTTTCCTTTTCTTAGGCGCAAGAATATTACAGTTGAAAATTTACTATCAATTAGGTGAATTTGATCTGCTGGAAAGCCTGCTGGAAAGTCTACGCGTTTATTTGCGAAGGAGTAAAGATCTAGCTTATCGCAAAAAACATTATAATAATATACTGACCTTCACAAGGCAGTTATTGCAACTCAATGCAATGAATAAGAATGAAATAGCGCATTTAAGAGATCGTATTTTAAATGCTGAGGTTTTTGCAGAGCGGAGTTGGTTTTTGAAGCAATTGGAGAAATAGACTAAAGCGCAAGCTTAGTTATTAACAGATTGGAGCGTGTTCAATAAAGTGTGTCAGCGGGTAGATTGCCCCTTCGACAAGCCCGCCCGCCCGCCTGACCGGAACGGGCTGGTTCCGGTTCGGACTGGCTCAGGGCAGGCTCTTTAGGGATTTAAGGGCTGCGCTAGGAAATGACACAGAGGTAGAACAGTCCCACAGATTACTTTCACCATTCACAAAAAAGAATACGGCTCTCAACTTTCAATAGTTAAAAACATTTGAGACCTCCAACTCTGGATTCAATTGCTCCAACTGATCTCGTACCATTTTTCGATACGTCTTATCTCCATCATAATTACCAACCTTCATAACCTGAAATTTAGTGTATCCAAAAGTACTTGGCAGGTTGACCTTCCATTTTCCTCCTTCTTTGTTTAGGATAACATAGAATCCAATGCTTTCCCTGGTCTGCAATATATTTGAAATCAATTTTACAAGAACGCTAGCCTGCGTTCTTGATTTCATTTCAACAGAAGAAAACCGTGGAGATTTTATATGATCATCAATACTCCACAATCCAACGTTCAACAACTTTGTATAAAAACCAAATTCCTTAAGTAATTCATCATCCTTAACAGGAAATTTACCTTTCATTGACACACAAAAAGAATAGTACGCATGTAACATAATACTATAAGTGGCAGATCTGAATCCTGAATTTCGTATAAACTCATTCATTTTTTGTTTATCTCCTACTCTTGCTAAGCGTGCAACTTCTAATAAATATTTTTTGGAATCCGCGTCCAACATAACGAGTGAAGAGTCTATAGACATTTGGGTTACGAACTTCTGGACAACCCCTTGCAACTCTGCTTTTAAAGCATCTCCCTCTTTCAAATAAACATGAAAATCTCCGTCCTTTTTCCGTTCTGCATTATATAGCTTTAATGGTGTTTCATTTGCTAAACCGGGCAGCACCATTCCAGAAATAGCCGCTGATGACCCTTTCACATAATGGCTGTTTTTGACATCTAATTTAGCAATAGTCTTTTTCAGAAAAGAAGCTTGATCTAATACAAAAGCAGTTCCCATATTGTTACTCCTTTTACTACCTAGATCTGATTGGACATAACGTAAAACAACAGAATCCGGCAATACCTTATCTACTTTCACCTCATAAAAGGTTTTATTATCTGCCGACAATGCATAATAATCTTCAGTTGTTGGCTCTTTAATTCTTGCTAGCAACTCCTCCTCCGCTTTTTCTTTACGGGCTGCTTGTGCTTCTATTCCTTTACGCTCTTTCATTGAACTCTGCATCGTAAAATAGCCAAAGGCAATTAAACCTAACAATATTCCTGCAAATCCATAAATAGGGGTTTTAGGTCGACCATAAGCCTGATCGAAAAATTTTGACATCTCTGGATTTACTTTATAGGACTTACCATCTATTTTCATCATCCACAATTTTTCAAATGGGAAAATTGGAATAAAGAGAATGTGAAAAACCCGTAATCCGCATTGAAAACTAGCCCCTCTCTCTACAGGGAGTTCAGGAGGCAACTGATTTCTGGATATTGTTTTTAATGGAATAGTGTAGTAACCAAGGATCATATCTAAAGTTTTAGTTTATTAGTAAATAGCCTTCGCTTCGCTTCATGAAATACAGAAGAAACTGGGGAGCTTCGACTGGCACTTAAAACCACCAAAGTAATACTTCCAATCAGAATATCCAAAAGGAAACCTCATAAGAGCAGTACATCTCTAAACGAAAAAAAACCCGGCTACATAATTGTAGCCGAGGTTATACTATATAATATTGGGAAAAAACTCTTGTACCATCTTTAGGAATGATAAAAGACCTGTCGATGGATTTTAATATGGATATAGATTTCTTTACTTAGCACGAAAAGGTATAAATAGGTCGGTACGTAGGTATTAATGACTTTCCTGTTATTCGGTCCGCCATTAATACCGTACCTATTTATGATGCGAAGGGACTTAAGAATTGATATTTCCTTTCCCTCCAAATTGATTTAAAACTTTGAAGTCAGACCTAGGTTGATCAACGATGCACCGTATCCGATTTCACCGAACACACCGAAGTGTTTGGTCATCATATATTTCATCCCTACATAACCAGAATATTTCACTCCGGTGTTGGTTCCTTCTTCGATAATAATGCCTTCCACTCGATCAACTGTTGGATCTAATTTCTGCACATCTGATATGTGGTAACTGACCATAGCACCTCCATAAAAATCCGTGCGCTCTCTGTTAAAGTGTCCTTCTAAACGAGCACCGATGAGGTAAAAATCGTTACGAACAACGGCTACATCTGTTGGAATTTCATCAGCAACATTATCCTGAGACTGGAAACCATTGGTGGAAGAAAACCCAGCATAAGCACCCACGGAAACATATTGTTTGATTCTGTAGTTCATCATGAAACTCAATGGAATAATTCGGGACTTACTATTTTTGGAAACGAAAGTGGAAAGCACACCAACACCGGCAGCAAATTCAACATCTCCTTTTTTAAATTCAACTTCTTCTGTTGTTACGTTTTGTGCAAATGTAGTTTGAGTTGTAAATAAAGTTACAAGGCAAAGGGCGATAATAGGGAGTAGATTTTTCATGTTTTAAGATTTTGTATAAAGTTAATTAAAGGGTTTCGTCTAGAGTTAAGCCGACCTGAATTAGAGGTCAACCTTTAGCGCAAAGCAATGTGGCATTATTACCAGATACTTGCGTAACTAATTGATAATTAATTTCTTAAGTTAAGTATTGAATTTTCTAGCGAGCAGTTGCTAGTGAGATTTCTGTTGTTGTAATAGCTTCTTCTGGTATTACTTTATCAACAGGAGTAGTTTTAGTTTCTGTTTCATTTAGCGTATTGTAAGGACATCCATATCCTCTTGCACATGAAGAAAATAATACTAATCCTAGAGCTACGATGACGATTGCTTGTAAACTTTTCATTGGTAATGTTTTTTGTTTTGAAAAAATATAATCGTTAAGTGTAAAAGGATTTGGTATCTATAAATGTGCTTTTAAAAGTTAAAAAAATAATTAAAATTATACCACGAAGGTAAATTGTCTATATAATGTTGGGATGAAGAAAAAGTAACTAAATTGTTACCATAATTATCATCGCTTGTCTACTTACTATATCCAATTCAAGGACAAAACGCTGCAAGGAATACAAACTTTAACATTTTATTTTGTGAAATACTTCTGAACAAAAAATAAAAGTGGTACATGTTACCTTTAACAATACTTCTACTAAATCAGAAGAAATCAAATTCACAATGTCTATCATTGCTTTGTTCAATACTAAGACCCTTATTTGTAGAGATACCCCTACGCAAAAGTGAATTAATTTATGCCTACCCAAACAAATGCAAGCGGGCCGACCAAAGCGGATTCTGGAACTAGAGTATTTTGAAAATTTAAAGCGACCTGATGTGGTAAAAGTTGGTACTTATATTTCGTTTTTTAGCGCGAAGCAAAAGGAGATTTTTTAGGGATAAAGGAGAAATAATTTTTCTATTCGTATTCAAAGCTTTTGAGTTGGCTTACTTAAAAAATTTAGACATAGTGATTAAATCATTTTATTCAAGAAAGAAAGCTCAATTGGCTTCTATTCAAACAGGATAGTTATTAACCTGAGTCCCTTTGTTCTAGTTTTTTTATTTTAGCTTTTTTTGTCTAACAAAGCGTTTTTACGACTTTGTTAACCATATAAAGCTTTTTTGATATGGATTATTATGTGAGCGTGTGTTTTTTTCTAAAATATTTATTTTTTGCGGAAAGAGAACTGAATAGATTAACAGGATGAGTAGAACGTTCTTCCTTATTTGTAGCCTACCGAATTTTCCATTCTAAATAATCTATTTTGAGTAAAGTAGAAAGTCTTAATTAAGTACATGTACAAAATAATCAATAACTTATGATGGTCTCTCTTTAAGCTATTCTTTGTGTTAAAATACTCATTACCCAAAGCGGTAACCTGTCCGAAAGACTTCGATCGGTCTGGCTCCGTCTTTTACTCCTTGGCTACTTCAAAAATACTTGTGCTGAGCTTGTCGAAAGAGCCTCCGTTATATGCTCATTATTCTTGTCCAAGCACTTATTTTGCTTAAAATTATTCAAAGTAAATAAAAAGTTGACCTATATATACTGGGATATCCATTCACTCCGTTTCGTTCCTTTATTTCTCATTAAAATCTTTAAATAAAAAGGATTCTGCATAGGCTTTGCTTCTTTATTTCGTTGCTAAATATTCTTTTCCCAGATGCAACTCATTAAAGAGGTGCCGTTTATTTGTCATTTCAGTCTTTTTTTTGTAAATTAAAGGCTAGCAAAGTCGAAGAAACGAACGACTCAGATATTTGATTTACAGAACTTTAACTTACAAAAAAAACATCCATGCCTTCATTGCTACCTCGTTCCGGGGCGCTTGGCGTTCGGCTGGCAAAGCACTTGCTCCGACGATCCACTTACCATATAAACAGACAAAGAATAGATCAATTTGCCGCACTAGATGCTAGTGCAGCAGTCGATTTATTGATGGTTACAACAGATCCCTCTATACCTGAACCCATTGATCCTGCTACGGAACAACCCTGGATAAATAGCGGCGTCCCTTCTCAATCTAGCTCTGACCGACAGCGCGATTACGTCAAAGCTTGGTGGATGAACGAAGCTCGTATAGATGAAGGAATCCCCCATAAAATGATGTTCTTTCTCCATAGTCACTTCACCGTCGATTTCAATGTCAAAGGCTCAGAAATTGATTTTGATTATCTGGCCTTACTCCGATTTTACGCAATAGGTAATTTCAAAACCTTGACTCGTAAGATGGTGACCGATAACCTCATGCTGAAATACCTCAATGGCGATCAAAATGGGAAATACGGTGTCAACGAAAATTTTGCTCGCGAGTTTTTTGAGCTCTACACCATCGGCAAAGGACCACAACAAGGTCCAGGGGATTATACCAACTATACAGAAACCGATATTCAAGCCGCTGCTCAACTGTTGACTGGCTGGAAAAAAGGAGACGACAGGGTCACCTACATAGATCCAGACACCAATATTCCAAGAGGATGGGCTCGAATAGACAAACACGACGAACTCGACAAACAATTTACCGCTGCTTTTGATAACACATTAATTACAGGAACAGATACTGCCGAAGGTATGTGGACGGAACTCGAACAGTTTGTTGATATGATTTTTGATCAAGACGAAACAGCGCGCCACATTTGTAGAAAGCTGTATCGCTATTTTGTAAATAGAAATATAGCAGAAAATGTAGAAAGCGACATCATAGACCCTTTGGCAACCACCTTTCGGGAAAATGGGTATAGTTTGGAAATCGTGATGAAAGAATTGTTGAAGTCTCAGCATTTTTATGACGAAGACGACAATTCGCTTAGCGATGACACCATCGGAAACATGATCAAATCGCCTCTGGAAAATTTATTAACAACCCTTACTTTTTTTGACATCTCCATCCCCGATCCTGTCTCTGAGTCAGAAGCGCATTATTATGAATTCTGGAGAAGAAGCGTTAGAAAAGTCATACTTGATTATTCTGGAATGCCGATTTTTGTTCCAACTGCTGTGGCAGGTTATCCAGCATATTACCAAGGTCCCGACTTTCATAGAAACTGGTTCAACTCCAGTACCATCATTACCAGATACAAATTACCTCAGATGCTTTTGGAAAACAGTCGAGTACTGGAATACGGCGAACTAGGTGTCCAACTCAACATCGTTGAATGGGTAGAAAACCCCGACAACATTTCCGATCCCTACAATCCTTTCACTCTCGTTTCTGAAATGCTGACTTATATGCTTCCAGAATATCCTCAAATGGAAAGAGAGACTTACTATATGACTTTATTTCTCGACGGACTAGATCCAGAGGATTGGACCAATGAATGGGCTACCTATCTTGGAACGGGAGACGATAGCGAGGTAAAAATTCCACTAGGACATTTGGCTACAGCTATTATGCATTCGCAGGAATACCAGCTAAGTTAGAGGCAAATAAGGTATCCCCCAAAGGAGGGACTCGTGAATTAGGAGAAGCCTTATCTACCCTCATCAACCATTACACTCCCTTCATCCACCCTAAGAAACAAAACACTTAAAAAGAAAAAACATCATCATGAAACGTAGAAATTTCCTAAAACTCTCTGCTCCTATTGGTATAGCTCCTTTGGTGATTGGCGGCATCCCATTAAAATCTTTTGCAACACCTGCTATGATCGCAATGGATTGTGAAGCAGTGGCAGACCGAGTTTTAGTCATCATTCAGATGGGAGGTGGCAATGATGGTTTAAATACTGTTGTTCCGCTCCAACAGTATGATACTTATGCAGGGCTGCGACCCACCTTGGGTTTAGCTGAAACTGATCTAATAAATTTGGATAGTACTTTAGCCATTGAAGATCAGGTTGGTTTACACCCTGCGTTGACCGATATTAAGGCTTTGTATGACAATGGTAAAGTAAACCTTATCCAATCCGTGGGTTATGAAAGTCCAAATCTTTCTCATTTTAAATCTACAGATTTATGGATGAGTGGTGGAGATGGAACTCCTGATAACTATAATATAAGTACTGGTTGGATGGGGCGTTATTTGAGTTCAAGATATCCAGGAGTTGCAGGAAATCCATCTGGACTATTTCTTGACCCTTTGGGGATTCAATTAGGAGATAGTAAACCTTCTCTGGGTTTTCACAGTATGGAAGAGCATGAGTCGGCGATCAATTTAAGTGGATTGGAGCCTTCTGATTTTAACAGTTTAATTTCAGAGATCGGTGGCGCACCGCATAGTGTTCTACCCACATCAGAGTTTGGAGAAGAATTAGATTTCATTATGAACATTGAGAATTCCGTATCTAATTACTCTCAGCGAATTACGAGCGTTTATAATAGTGGAACTAATGCGGTAACTTATCCGGATTTTGACATTGCCAATCAACTAAAAACAGTTGCCCGCTTTTTAAGTGGTGGTTCTACCACAAAAATATTTCTGGTAAAAATGACCGGTTACGACACTCATGTTGACCAAGTATTAGATGGTACTCCAACATTGGGAACACATACGGAATTATTGGCAGAATTTTCCCAATCTATTAAAGCATTTCAGGATGACTTAGATGCTCAGAACATTTCCGGCAAGGTGCTTACCGTTAGCTTTTCAGAATTTGGAAGAAAGGCAGAAGAAAACGGTGCTCTGGGAACCGACCATGGAACAATCGCTCCAATAATGCTTTTTGGCGATGCTGTAGCTCCAGGCATGACAGGAACTAACGTAGACCTTAGCAATTTGGATAATGGTCAGTTGCAAAACCACCAGCACGATTACCGACAGGTTTTCACTACTTTACTTCAGGATTGGTTAGGTGCCGGAGACAACATCATTACTTCTACCTTATTTGATCCTTATTTGGGATCTAAGTTACCTATAATAAATGCAGAAAATTTGGTTGACCCTAGTTGTTACGCTGTTCCGCTCCCAGTAGAACTTTCTTTTTTTAACGCAACTGCAATTGAAGATAAAGAAGTATTGCTTAGTTGGGAAACTGCCTCGGAAATTAATAGTGCTTATTTTGAAATTGAACGAAGTGCAGATGGACAAAATTTTGAAAAAATTATGGATCTAGCTGCCATAGGAAACTCCAATATTAAGACGACTTATAAAAGAAAAGATAGTGAACCATTAAACGGTGTATCCTATTACCGATTACGAACCATAGATTTTGATGATTCCTTTGAATATTCTCCAATTGTATCCGTAGAAATAAGACCGAAGGAATTGAGCAATATTCGTTTGTATCCCAATCCGGCAGTATACGACTTCCAACTAACCTTTATGGCAGAGAAAACAGGAATAGTAGATGTTCGAATTTTGAATCTAAATGGTCATCTCATGCGGCAGCGAAGATTGTCTGTTAAAAGCGGGTTTAATAAATTTGCCTTCCCAGTGGATCGTCTCATTGCGGGGACATACAGTATTGAGTTATCTTCTATTGATTTGAATGTTTTAGAGACCATACGTTTGGTGAAAGCGGACTAGGCTCACTTTATGTTGTAAATTAATACTCCTCCCTTGGTTGTTTTATTAGTTCACCTAGTACAAAACTTAACGAGATCAACTCTTCTAAGATGGTCATTCAGCAGCGATTAAAGCTGAATAGGACAAATCGATAGTTTCTCTAAAAGAACAGTGTTCTACACATTAAAACGGGACTTATCCTCTTCAGCTACCAAGGCGTTAAACATAAAAATCAAAGAACTTCAAAAATACTTCCCATCTTCTTGAATTTTGTAAAAACAAAATATATCTTTGCGGCGCTCAAAACGGAACTTTGTATTCCATACTTCCGTTGAAAAAGCTCATCCGGTGGGGTGGGTGAGTGGCTGAAACCACCAGTTTGCTAAACTGGCGTGCGGGTAACCGTACCGGGGGTTCGAATCCCCCTCCCACCGCGAAAATGACGTGTAAAGGCTTCCCTTTATGCGTCATTTGTTTTTAGTATTCCTCCTACTCTTCTCTGGCTGCCAACCGAAAAAACAACAGCTTACACATCGCTACTGCCACCAAGATGCAATTTGTCATTAAAAAGTGTGAATTTTGTGCAATCCAAAAAGACCAAATCAACAATTCTCTAACAACTCTGCTAACTTAGTTTCCCCAGTAAAGACACTCATTATAGTCACCCGCAACCAAACCGCCCCATTCAAGGTCGTCTGTACAATATAAAAATCACCTTTTTCTAAAATCCTTTTTCTGATTCCAGTATTCAGCTCGTTCAATTCCGTCAAAGACAGCGCTGGTTTCACCTTTCTAAAACAAACGATATTAGAATCCGGAGCTACGGCAATTTCAAAATCCGATCTTACGTCAAGCATTTCTGCAAAAGCTTTAGCCCTATCGTAGAGTTGATTTACAAAGTCAGAAAAGACCACTTCGCCATACATTTTCCAAAGTACAAAGAACTTAATACTCATCATTTCTTTGGTACATTCGAAAGTTCGTTTTGCATAATTGTACCATTGCTCTTCTTCGGAAGCTGACCAAAGGTATTGCGCCTTTTGGCTGAAAGTCGCATAGGAGGCCGATTTATTTTTATATAACAGAAAGGTCATAATACCGGGCGTGAGCAACATTTTGTGGCCGTCTATAACTATGGAATCAGCAGCTTCCGCACCTTGCATCAATGATTTGTATTTTTCTGAAAAGACCACTGCCCCTCCATGAGAAGCATCCACATGAAACCATAAATTCTTACTTTTACAAAATCCAGCAATGGCTTCCAAATCATCATAAATACCAGTGGAAGTAGAGGGAGCGGAACCAACCACAGCAATGATCTTAATTCCAGCAGCAGTTCCTTTCTCGTAAGTTTCCTCCAATAAATCCGTCCGCATTTTAAATTGTTCATCCACGGGGACTTTAACCACTCCCTTAGCACCAAGCCCCATAATTCGCACTGCTCGATCCACACAATAATGAGCTTCCGAGGAAACCATAATTCCCAATTGTTCTTTTGATCCTTCTGCCCAAACATCCCGCTCCAGCATGTTCTGACGAGCAGAAAGTAAGGCTGTTAAATTTGCCAAAGTACCTCCAGAAGTCAAAACACCATCTCCTTCTTCACCAAAACCTACTTTTTCCAACAATAGATTCACAACAAGTTTTTCTATAGCTGTCGAAGCAGATCCCATTTCATAAATCGCCATTCCATTGTTGAGCACTCCACTCAGCAAATGCGCCAAGGCCGACACTGGAGCCGTCGGCACCACCTGATGACCAATGTACTTCGGATGATGTACGTGAATGGATTTTTCAAGTACATCTTTAAAAAAAGGCGTTGGAGAACCCTGATCGAATTGATAGTTTTGCCAATAGGCCAATTGATCATTCGGCTCTTGCCACTGATTTACAGAGGTGTTTTCTTGAGAAGTATTTTCCAGATGATCAGCTATAAGATCAATGAGTTCGTGTCCCTGCGCTCTGAATGCTTTGGGATCGTAGGCTGATTTTAGGTTATTGGTCATAGAGAGGAGTTATAAATGGGGAGACAACCTTGTCATTCTGAGTGAACGCAGTGAATCGAAGAATCAAGGTTTAATCCTCCTCTTAGGCTTCTTCCTATAGTCTTTGGCTTTAGGGTTCTTGTTCCGCTTTTTTCCATCCTTAGAAACATCTGCTGTCTTTTGTGCGCCATCCAGCATTTTGAAAATATAATCCACATCTCGTTTTTTCAATTCCTTCCAATCTCCTACTTTCAAGTCACCCAATTTGATATTCATGATACGAACTCGTTTCAAAGTCGCCACCTCATAACCAAGATACTCACACATACGGCGTATTTGCCGATTCAGTCCCTGTGTCAGAATAATTCTGAAAGTATAGTCGTTAATATATTGAACCTTACAGCGCTTTGTTACGGTATCTAAAATAGGAATTCCTCCTCCCATTTTTTCAATAAACATAGGCGTCAATCTTTGCCGAACACGGACGATGTATTCTTTCTCATTTTGATTACCAGCACGCAAAATCTTGTTAACTATATCGCCATCGTTGGTTAGCAATATCAAACCCTGAGAAGCTTTGTCTAATCGTCCAATTGGAAATAATCGTTCTTCATGACCAATAAAGTCAACAATGTTTTTGCGTTCTTTTTTATCTGTTGTGCAAACAATTCCGATGGGTTTATTGAAAGCAATGTAAATGGGGTCTGGTCTTTCCTCCAAGGGGCGTCCATCGATGAGCACTTCATCGCCTTCAGACACTCGGTTGCCTAATTTGGTAGGCTCGCCGTTGAGCGTCACCCGACCAGCTTTGATCCACTGATCTGCCTCCCGGCGAGAGCAAATACCAGTAGAACTGATGAATTTATTAAGGGAAATGGAGTTGTCGTTATTCTCTTGCAAGGTTGTATGATTTTATAGCGCAAAGATACGTTTTTAGGATAAAGGGCGTATAAAACACTTATTAAAGCAAGCAAAAAAGACCAACTCCGAACATTTTCACGTATTTCCACACCTTCAGTCCTAAAAACACGTATATTAAATTATCAATCTATAGAACAACAATGGCCTTTATGAATACACCCCTTCCAAAATTCACAATTCTGCCCTTCATCTTTTTGATAATCAATTCACTAGGAGCACAAGAGACTTGTTCCCACCACGATCATTCAGAGCACATCAGTCCTGGAGACCGGATTGGCTTTGTGGAAAACAAAGGGCAATGGGAGGAAGACTTTAGTTTCAAAGCAAACATTGGTGGTCTGAATACCCTCTTCCTCGAAAACAATGCTTTTACCTATCTTTTCCATGACGAAAATCAAATGCAAGGCTTGCATGATGCTTATTATCAAACGGACTTTAAAAGCTATTTGGTAGATGCCCACTCCTACAAAGTTCATTTTCTGGGTGCCAATGATCCAGTGCTAAGAGGACAAGAAAAGAGGCAGACACATCTCAATTTTTTTCATGGAAATGACCAGTCAAAGTGGATTAGCAATGCCAGTGTTTTCGACAAAATCAGATATGAAAATCTATATGACAATATTCACTTAGAAACCTATAGTAAAGGTGCTGACTTTAAATACGACTTCATTGTTCAACCAAATGGAAAAGTCAGTGAAATTCGTTTACATTACCAAGGTGCGGAAAGTTTAGAACTTAAAGATGGGAATTTAATTGTCACCACTTCCGTAAATGTTATTCAGGAATTAGCGCCTTATGCCTGGCAACTAATTGATGGAAAAGAAACACAGGTGCCCTGCCAGTATGTATTAAAAAACAATACAATTACATTTCATTTCCCTGAAGGATACGACAATACTTTACCCTTAGTTATAGATCCTGTGGTTTTGGCCGCTACGCTCTCTGGCTCTACGCTCAATAAAAACTTTGGGCACACCGCTACTTTTGACAATGCTGGAAACATCTACGCCGGCGGGATTTCTTTTGGCGTGGGTTATCCTACTAACTCTGGTTCTTTTCAAACCGACTTTGCAGGAGGTGAACAAGACATCTGTGTCAGCAAATACAATCCAACAGGAACTCAAATGTTATACGCCACATATATCGGTGGCGCCGGAGATGACTTTCCGCATAGTATGGTTACCGACTTTAGTGGCCAATTATATATCTACGGAAGTTCAACTTCCATAAATTATCCAACAACCAGTAATGCTGTACAAACTCAATTTGGTGGTTCTTCTGACATTATAGTTTCCAAATTAAACACTGATGGCAGTCAACTTGTAGGTTCTACCTATCTTGGAGGTAATGACTTCGACGGCCTTCAACAAAGCACTCATTTCGGTAATTATGGTGATGAATTCAGAGGCGAAATCATATTAGATGCTCAGGGGAATGCCTATATCAGTTCTCACAGCTCCTCTTCTAATTTTCCGGTAACGGATAATGCTTACGACCAAACCTTAAATACCTTCTTGGGGCCAACATTTTTGATAGACCAGGATGCTGTCATCCTTAAATTGAATAGCAACCTTTCATTTCTCTATTGGTCAACCTTTCTTGGCGGAGATGGCGCAGACACCGGAGCGGGCCTTCGGTTAGATCAAAATAACAATGTATATGTAACTGGAAATGCAGGCCATTCTAATTTCCCAGTTGTAGCTGGTGGTTATCAAACGACCCACCTTGGTGGTGTAGAAGATGCTTATGTTGCGCTTATTTCAGCTGACGGAAGTGAATTGTTACGATCCACCTTTTTTGGAACAACAGATAACGACCATAGTTACTTCATTGAGATTGATGAACAAGATAATGTCCATATTTTTGGGCAAAGCAACGGTGTCATAACCCCCACACCTCCAGGCACGTACTCTACCAATAACAATAGCCCACAATTTCTGGCTGCTTTTGATAAAACCCTATCTACCCTGATTTATCAAACCAATATTGGTAATGGCGCATTACCTGCTGGAACAAGTCAATTTCAGTTAGTTCCGGTGGCTTTAATGGTAGATAAATGCGACAACATTTATTTCTCTGGCTACTATGCTCAACAAGGTTTACCGACTACATCGAACGCCATAGAACCGAATGGCAATAACTCTTTTTACCTTGGCGTGCTCGATCCGCTCGCCACCGGGTTGTCCTATGGCACCTATTATGGCAATGCTGATCACGTAGATGGTGGAACCAGTCGTTTTGACAAAAGTGGAACGGTATATCAAGGGGTTTGCAGTTGTTCCTGGGCGAATGCAGTGATGAATACCAATGCAGATGCCTGGTCTACTTCTTCGAATCTGGATTGTGATGTTGGTGTTTTTAAAATTGATTTTGAAGTGCCTACAGTGACGGCATCGGCCTTTGCCTCACCAGCTACTAGTGGCTGTATTCCTTTTGAAGTGGACTTTACTTACACTGGTCAGGATGCGGAAAATTATTCTTGGGATTTTGGAACTGGTGGTAGTGGAAGTAACCAACTAAACCCTTCGTATACCTATACGGAAGCAGGAAAGTTTACCGTCACCATGATCGCTTCTTCTCCAAACACCTGTAATATTGCGGATACTTTTTATTTACAGATTGATGTATTAGATGGCAGCAGCACTTTACAGGACACTGCTATTTGTCAAGGTGTTTCAACAATATATTTAGATGCCACTACTTTGAATGCGCAATACACTTGGCAGGATGGTTCTACCGGAGCGACTTATGCGGTTGAAAACACAGGCGTTTATTGGGTAGAAATTGACATTGGAACCTGTACTCGATTGGACAGTTTTATCGTATACCCCGCGACTGACATGACGATAGAGCTTGGCGATGATTTCTCTGTTTGTGATCAAAATACCTTTTCGATACAACCACAAATAACTGGCCCGGCAGAAAGTTACCAATGGAGTACGGGAGCGGTAACAGAGAATTTACAAATCAACTCCGCAGGCACTTATAGCATACAAGTAACGGATACTGTAGGTTGTGTTCTTTCAGATGAGGTCTCTGTTTTATTTGGTTTCACTCCTGATGTAGACTTGGGTGTTTACGATATTCTTTGTGATGGAGAGACCGTTACCTTAAATGCAGAAACCCCTCAGGTCACTTATCTCTGGCAAGACAACAGCACCGAATCTTCCTATACCGTAAACAACAGCGGCACCTACTATGTCACGCTCAACAACAATGGCTGCCTGAATAGTGATACGACTGACATTGAATACTTTCCTATTCCAAACTACAACGCCAATAGCGCTAACATCATCTGTGCAGGTGAATGTAATGGTAGTGTTGGAATAACGAATAATAGTCAACAAACGCTACAATTTCTTTGGGAAGACGGTAGTACTGCAGCGGATCGTTTTGATTTATGCGCCGGGGATTATAGCGTAACCATCACGGATGATCAAAACTGTACTTACGAAGAATTTTTTACGGTACTAAACCCGGAACCAATTGAATTCGACATCGAGGCGCTTCCCGTTATTTGCTATGGTGACGGCAATGGCATCATCGACATTATTGGCCTTTCTGGTGGTTTTCCGCCCTACGATTATATTCTAAATGGAGATAGCCTTCTGGGACTTGGCATCTTGGATAATTTATCTGGAGGCCAGTATGAAATTGTTATCAGCGATAGCGGTGGTTGTACCCGTTCCGAATCTGCTTTCATTTATGAGCCTCCTTATATCAGCATCTTTGCTGGAGATGACCGACGAGTAGATCTGGGAGACACGGTCCACGTCAATGGCTTTGTCTATCCTACTCAAAATCAAGAACTTAGCTGGAACCCTATTGATCGTTTCTTAGGTTGCGTGGATTGTCCTAGACCTATAGTACAGCCAATCCAAACGATAGAACATGTTTTTACAGCAGTAGATTCCATCACAGGTTGTGTACGTAGTGACAGTGTTATATTATCTGTAGATAAAGTCAGAGAAGTATACATTCCAAATGCTTTCAGTCCTAACGGAGATGGTGCCAATGATGATTTCATTATCTATGCCGGGCCCGGCATCCAACAGGTCAACAGCTTTAAAATATTTGACCGTTGGGGG
>CAZDTI010000004.1:0-58589 GCA_964508085.1 uncultured Saprospiraceae bacterium
GGTAACTAGAGGTTTGACTCCTCCAGAGTCTGGGGTGTGTGGCTCTACTCTTGGCTCCCCGACTTGCTAGTCGGGGTAACTAGAGGTTCGACTCCTCCAGAGTCTTGGGTGTGAGTATAGGAAGGTGGTGTTTTGTTGAGCTGCTTTTTTGGAGTTGAATAGAGCGTAAAATTTGGATAAAATATTTTAGAAAACCATAAATCAAGAAAATATGAAATTAGGAGCCTTCTCTGTTAGCCTTAGCGTCAAGAACCTTGAGGCATCAAAAAAATTTTATGAAAACCTGGGGTTTAAAGTATTCGCTGGGGAAAAGGAAAAGAATTACTTCATTATGAAAAATGGGAATTCCCTCATTGGTATTTTTCAAGGTATGTTTGAAAATAATATTTTGACTTTCAACCCTGGTTGGGATGAAAACGCAAAGAATCTTGACTCTTTTGATGATGTGAGAATGATACAGAAGGACTTGAAAAACAAAGGGGTTGAGTTGATGACAGAAGCGGATGAAGCGACAACGGGGCCTGCGAATTTTATGGTTACAGATCCTGATGGAAATGTGATATTGATTGATCAGCATAGATAAATAAAAGTCTAAGTAACAGCTAAAGCCAAAGCCTTTAGTGACGTTCAATTAACCGCTTTGAAAACCGACTGTGTTATAAAAATGAATAAATACCTAATCCAGACAGAACGTCTAGGACTCCGAAATTGGACGGAAGCAGACATCACAGCGATGATCGCTATTAGCGCTGATCCTCAGGTTATGGAGTACTTTCCGGCAACAGCAACCGCGGAGCAAACGATAAGTTTTGGCAAACGGATGCAAGAAATGTACAACCTGCGAAAGTATTGTTATTTTGCTGTAGAAGAATTGGCTACCCAAGAAATGATTGGTTTCATTGGTTTGTGCTATCAGGATTATGAGGCGAGCTTTACCCCTTGTGTAGACATTGGTTGGCGTTTGAAACCCACGGTATGGGGTAAGGGCTATGCGACTGAAGGGGCCAAAGCCTGCTTGGAATATGCAGAGCAAACTTTAGGGCTAAAGGAGGTCTACTCTGTAGCCGTACAAATTAATACTCCCTCTATTAAGGTGATGAAGAAGATAGGAGGAATGGCCTATGTAGAGACCTTCGTACATCCAAAGCTAATAGACAATGAGCGTTTGCGGGATTGTGTGCTTTATCGGAAGGTATTTTGATAATTATTGAAAATAAATTTGGAGAGTCGTATTATATCTATTACATTTGCAGCCCAATCGGATAGGGTGATTAATGAATTGCTAATTATCTGGTTGCGTTTCTTGCCTCGGCAAGATGGTAATATCGCGGAGTGGAGCAGTTGGTAGCTCGTCGGGCTCATAACCCGAAGGTCGTAGGTTCAAGTCCTGCCTCCGCTACAAATAAACCCTGTAAGTCATTGATTTACAGGGTTTTTTATATATGGTAATGGTGCAGGGGGCGTAAGAGAAGATGTTTAAATCTTTCTTAAATCTCTATAAGTTGGATATTCTTCATCCGTTTAATGTCTTGATAATCAAGCTATTTAGGTTTATATGTATTTTGAAACATATGATTTTATCTATAATGAAAACTTATTAGCTCGCTAGGCGTTTTTCCGATGTTCATATTCTATTTTTTGATCTTCTATCCAGTTTTCTCTATAATATCTTGCCATCTGAATTTTAGCATCCATATTATCCCTAAAAATTTGTTGGTCCGTAGTCCGTTTCTTTTCGTAAGCATCATCATAAGAACCTGGAGGTGCAATTAGTTTCACAAAAACAGGAGAAATCTCCACTATGAAAAATAAAAGAACAATAAACCACTTCGCCCACCATATGCTGTTTCTTGAAATTTCACCTTTGCTATTAATGTCATATCCCAGATTGCTTAGAGCGTTCATTTGTCGGAAGAAGGAGGGTATACTGTCATTTTTTGGTTGAGTTGTTTTTACAAAAGCGGCTATTTTATCTTTATATATTCCCTCTTCTACTTTGAGTTCTTTTTGGACTGTATCTCTGACTAGTGCTATGTCATTCTTGATACTACGAAGGCTGTCTCTGTATCTTTTTTCCTCTCTTTCCAATAGCCCCGTAATTCTATTGATTTCATTATTCGCCCCATCGACTTTTTCATTTACTTCTGAAACAACGCTATTCCAATTGTTTCTTTTAGAAACATAGCCTGATTTCAGTTGAGTTCCGACTTTTTCAAGCGTCGAAATATTTTCTTCTCCTGTAGGAACGTAGTCATAGATAGGATAATAAAATCGGCTGTCTTCTTCAGAAGCATTTCTTAATATTCTTAGGCTATCCGTAGCTAGAATATAGTCTCTCTGATTTCTTCTTGACGAAACTAGTGTTAATCGAGCATTGGCTGGTTCTAGTTCAGCTAGATATTTTCGGTAAGTGCTAGTTGGGATATCTACTATATTTATCTGTTGATCCAATTCATTAATTCTAAGATTTAGTGTGGTATCTTGATTATTCAAATAAGAAATGCTACTATTACCCTTAACCTTGTTACTAAACTTTTGAGTATCATTTTCACGATCTTTTAATACCTGCGCCAATATCTCTTCTTCAAATATTTTAACCTCAATAGGTCTACTAATAACAACAGCAATAATAATAGCCAAAGTGACTCTTGGAATAGCAGCTATGAGTTTTTCTCTACCTGTCGTAAATTCATCATTCCGAATAGTAGCAACAATTAATCGGTCTAACATTAAAATCATAATAGACCATAAGAACCCAATCCCTGCTGCAATCAGTGGGTTTTCAACAATAGTGCTTGCTGCGAAAAACATTGCAATTCCGGCGAAACAAGCTACCAGAAATATAATAATACCAATACTAAGATATTTGGTTTGGTCAGAATGACATTCTTCCAGAACTTCTATATCTGCTCCGGCGCAGCTCCAAAAGAATTTTTTGATAAAGTTACTCATTAGTTTAAATTTTAATTTATTTCGATTTAGAATTGTTTTTATAATATAACTTTGCTTCTGATGTTTTAATGTATTTGAATTTAGAAAATGAAAAAGAGGGTAGCATCGGTAATTGCTCACGTAATGTTTTAATATCAGGAGTTGGTGCTTTTTCAAAATCTTTTTTTAGACGATAATTTAATGCCTGGAAGAAAAAAATGGTTTTTTGATTTTTATAATCGGGTTTTAACACTAACCCCAAGTCTTGAAAAAGTTTTGAGGAAGGGCCATGATGTTCGAATATTTGAAAAGATTGATAATCTAAGCCACATTTTTTACATCGCTTATTTATAAATTGCCTCCCCTGACAAATACAACATCTTTTATAGACTTGGAATTTATTAAGTCTATAAAAATAGTATCTCCAGAGGTATATAATCCACCCATAAAGTTGATACCAATAGGGGAGAGAGGTACTTAAAAATTTTTCTCGTGCTATTAATTTATTTATTTTCATATTCCAATTCCTCCTTTTTCTTTGAAAACGCCAATGATAACATCATAGGGTAGTACTAAAAAATCCGTACTATCTTCTTTGATAAACGGAATAATAAATCCAACTCCATTTTTATTCTGGATTAAACGAATAGGAGAGTCTTTATACGTCGCCATTTTAGCTACTGTTTTTTTATTAAAAAATACTTTTTCAAAACGTTCTTTATGAGCTGTAGTTTTTACCGATTGCTGTATGAGAATGCTGTCTTTTTTCCATTTCTTAATTTTGAAAAACGGCTTTACTGTTCCTTTGGTGTTTAATACCGAAATGGATTTGATAAAGGAATCCCTTCGAATTTGTTCGTAATGACGATCCGGTTGAAGGCTGTTTTTATCAGTCGTTTCTATTTGCTTATCATTAGAATTATAAGGAGTAACACTTGTTAGTTTCGGAACGAGTAAGGCTAGGCTTATAAATATAATTAATAGCAGAATAGTGGGAATCCATGTCTTTTTCATAAGTCAAAATATTGTTTAAATAAATCACTGTCTTCTATTGATGTCATGATTTCTTTTACCAGCTCCCAATTGTGTTGACCAAATTCGTATCCAGTCAGATAGAACGAATATGTTTTTACATTTCTCATTTGTTGCTCACTTATACGGCTGAGGTCTTTGTTGGAAATCGTGACCATAATCATTTTGTCACTTTTCCTATCTTTAATATCTTCTGAGTTTATTGTCCCGGTCTTTGCATAGTAAAACATGGGTTTTCCTATTCTGGCATAGTTTATTTTTCTTTTTTCAATATATCTGTTTAGCTTTTTTGCGGTACCGTTTTTTATAACCTCTTCCAGAGGAACGTAAATTTGTTGTTGTACAAATGAAAAATATTTTCCATTCCAGGAATCATCTTTAATAAATGTATTGTTTTCCTTTCTTTTTGTATTATCTAGACTTAAATGGAATTCGTTATTGAATGTCATCAATTGCGCCATCATTTCTACCATTTTTATAGGCGTAACTTTTATGGGAGCTGCACCTAATGTGCTTTGCATTATACCGTTGATATGCCCATCTTCTAATGTCGATTTCCTGTTCTTTTGATAAAAAAGAGAAACCTCAGGATAGCTGTGGTATGGAGATGGCGTATGCGTAAAAATAGAGTGATGCTGCGGGTCGATATCTTGAGATAAAGAAGACTTAACCTTGTCTTCAGAATAAGTCGATAATCGAAAGTTGTTTTTCAGGCCAGTTCCTAACAATGATTTTTCATTTCCAAAAAAAGTAGCATCATCACGATCTATTACACTAGGTGGGAAATGATTTGGATTGAATGCAAAATTCCCCAGACTGTTGTGGAATGTGAAAACTGGAAAATTTTTAGATCCTTGTTGCTGTCGAATTAATACAGGGCTTTCCTCAGGATGACCTAATGCAATTTTTGACTTTAAGTTCTTTATTTCGCTTCTATTATAAGACCCCAAAAAAACAATAATGGAATGATATATATTCGTGGAATTAATTAGATATTGATGATTATCACAAGCCATGTATTGATAAGATTCGATGAGCCATCCAAATTTTTCTGAGTCATCTGCCAGGTCTCTGAAGTTTCTTTTTGCTCTTTTTCCTTTTATCGGCTGGCCAGCATAATACATTAGTCTGCTGGTTTTGGGATTTGTATATCTATTTCCGAATTGAGGCATTGCTATCTGTTTTAGATTTGCCCATTGTAGCGCATATTGAGAAGTGACTGCAGCGTAAACTATGGGTTTGATAGAAGAGCCTGGACCAATTTTCATTCGCATTAAGTTCAAATTACCAAGATAATTTCGTTCTCCTCTCTGATTGATAACCAATTGATTATTCCTTTGAAATTTACTTAATGCTTCATTGTCATTCGGGTTTATATTGATACCCGGTTTGTAATCTGCAATAACTCTTATACGGCCATTTCCATCAATTACGGTCAGCGCAACCTGTTTTTGCGTATCATTTTCAATGTAATCCTTGAAAAGTGCAATTGTCTTTTTTGTTAATTTATAATCAATAGAGACTTCAACATCTTTTTCTTTAGTTAATTGATCTTTTTTATAATGACTGGCAATACTTCTACTATAATGGTAAGGCCATAAGAAATCCCCTTCAAAAGGATAATACATCTTACGATTTCCATTGAGCCATATGTTTTTCATTAAATAATTTTTACCATTATCTTCTAGTGAATAAAAGCGTTCCTGTTGTTTGTTTTTATGTTGCCAGGTAATTTTCAATTCATCTCCTGGCAGTATTGCAATAGCTGCACTTTTTTCATTTTGGTGAATCTCTTGTTTGCCCAAATGTGCGTTTTGAATGACTATCTTTGAACCGTTGTTCACTTCGCCTTCAACAGAGAATACTAATTTGGGAAGCTGGGATTTCTTGCCTAACCAACTAGTAGGAAGCACCGAAAGGTGTATGTTGTTGAAAGGAAGGTTACGGCCTTTTTTCAAACGAAAATAAGTGTCAAGGTGGTCAGGGATTTTTTTTATTTGTTGATTTCCTTCGTGAAAAACCAAATCCTTCTTTGTTGCAGCAGCAAGTAAATCACCTTCCCATTTTTTTAAACGGTAACTAGGGGGCTGAACAAGATAATACGATCGGTTAACTCCAAATTTATAAAGACCATTTTTTTCTTTTACTAAATAAACTGGAGCGCTAAGATTTCTTTTATTTGGACTACTATTAAAGTGATCATAAATGCTTTTGGAGAAGGTATCATCCATGTCCGATTTTCCGAAAATACTTTCCCCGTTTTCTGTTTCCTTGTTTAATTGGGCTAAAACTGTTTTAAGGCTATTATCTTTTTTATCTGCCCATTCCATTTGTATATCGTGAAATTCATTGTTCAAATGATTAAAGTCTTCTTTTACCTCAGACATCATTTTATTGATGTTAAATTTTCGATCAGAAATAATGCTGTCTTTTGAGTTTAGAAAAAAGCCAATTAAGAAAATGGCAATGATGGGAATAAAAGGGTAAATATACTTTCTGAATACCGTTCCTTCTAATTCGTTTCCAACAGCATAACGGTCTGTCAAAATAATTAGACTTAGTAATAAACCAAGTGTAAATATTACTGTGAAAACACTGGTCAAACTAATTAATGGAAAATCCTGTCCGAAAAACAAAAAGCGATTGGTTGCAGTCAGCCAGATAAAATAAGCAATTGTAAATAATAAGACAGGAATTTTAAATAGGACAGATAAAGCGTCTTTGTGAATATTGTAAGCAAGGGTATAACCTGTCATTAATAACAATAAAAGTCCCAGGATGCAAACTACGAGATATTCGGAATGTTCAGCGATGAGATATCGTGTTACAACTAAATCGGTGGTTTGAGCATTATAACTTGCTCCACGATTGAAGTGGGGTTGAAGGTTGAAATAACTTTGCTTCTTTTTCCACAGTTTATCTTTGCTTAAATAATTATTGATAAACCATTGGTTTTGTCCGGCTTCAAGGGCTTGTCTGGACTCCCTTGAGTCAAATTTAACCTCCTTTATGATGTCGTCTAAATTTGTATTGTGAATTTTTGCACGATATTTTATATGAGAAAAAGAACTCAGCTCATTTTTGATGAAATTAGGTTTAACAAAAAATAAGGAACTAATGAGGACTGCTATAGTAATGGGCAACCAGATGTATAATTTTTTGTCGTAGATAATTTCGTGAATTTTACTCCAACTGTATAGCACCACAGCTAATACAATACCTGTCAGCGTACCAATTACGATATAGCCTCCAAGTAAATTGAGCGAGAAGAAATCATAAACATGTGTAAAGAGTGGAGCAGTGTATAATATGATTAATATGATGGAGATAAACCCTGAAATTGTAAAAAATAAATGTTTGGATTTAGAATCTTCTATTTCAAACACTTTTACCATATAAATAAAAGCATTAGATAAAATAAGGAATAGAATGAAAATTATTGAAAACCCAGCATCAAAAAGGGCTAAGATGGCCCAGGTTAATAAATTATTTGTACAACGAAAAGGCAATTGATTTTCTTCATCAAGAGCATTTTTAATTTTAAATTCAAAATAAAAATATAAACTGATTGGCAGAGCTATATTGAAAAAACGTTTTGATGAAAAATAAGGAACTTGGTCAGCGATATATAAAGTAATTCCACCCAAAGCGAGATAACAAAGCCAGACAATAATGAATGGAAAAATATCTTCCATCCCTTTTCCCCTAAGGAAAAAATCCTGGGCTTGATCTGCTCCTCTGATTTTGCTTATTCGATTTTCAATTACTATTCTATCTGTTAAATCTAACCACAGATTATATACAGGGTTGAAAAAATCCTGGGCCCGTTCTGTATATAACCAGCGAATGAAAAAGAATAGGCTCACAAAAATAGAGGTGGTGCTAAAATGTTTTAGACTTCGGAGATTGTTGAAAGTAAGAGGGCCTACCTGAGCCAAAGGCGGGAAAGTACCCATGCGCCATTGAAGTATGATGCGTATCAATAAAAGAGCAAATACAATTAAATAAATCAAGAATTCAATAGTCGTCATCCGTTCCAATCCAACGAGTTGACAAGAAATAAAAACGAAAACAAGGTAGACTAATACGAAATAATAAAGATATACTGTTTTGAGGGAGTTTGATGCACGCAAATCATTCAATTGAAAAAGCCATTTTACATTTTTATTGTTTTGGGTCGCTGAACTAAAAATAGTATTGGAAGCATAGGTTTTAGATTGTTCTCCCAACGATTTATCTTTACCAATAATTTTAATATCCAGAGCTGTTCTAGCATTACCTTTGTAGTAGTGCAAAGTTGATTTAAAGTGATTTATATTATCTTTTTCTTTAAAGATGGAGTAATGAAAACCACTTTTGTATTTGCTTTGTGTAACTTCTTCATTGGATGATGTGAAAAACATGGAGACCAAAGATTTGTCTGGTACTTCGCTTTTCAATTTATAGCGTTTTGGGAAATTGTATTTTAATATTTTATCCCCTCCTTTCCCTGGCAGGATAGTGAATTTTTTGTTTTTGTTTTTCCCCATTCCAATGTAAAAAGGAATATTGTTGGCTAAGGAAAAAGTGATTCCCAAAATTTTAGTGTCTTTCTCAATTGGATTACCACTTAAATCTTTGAGCTTAAACTCAGAAGCCTCAAGAAAAGAAGCATTTGGAAAAAAGTGTAACTCACTTAAATGATCTGTAATATTTTTGTTGCTAAAAATACTCGGTCGAATTAGTAAGCAGCCTTTAAGCACAGTCAGTTCTCGTAAAATACTATTGGGAAGATTTGTTCTTTTTATAATATCAAGTACAGCATAGCCTTCTCGCAATCGGGTGGTGAAACTACTTGTTTTTGCTTCTGTTCCGTAATAAACACGGTATTCAGCTTTCTTGTCAGATTTCGTAATAATCTCTAATCTGAATATACGATTCTGGTTTTTCCATAGCTCAAAACCATCATTTATGTTTACTGGAAATAGACTGTTTTGTAACAACCAATCTGCATCTTTCCCCTTTAGATAGAAAGGCTCAAAAAAATCTTGCATAGATACCGTTGTTGCTCCGTTACTCTCGGTATGTTTCAATTCAATATGTCCAGATTTATCATCCCATATCGCCGTTGAAGGATCCTTGCCATTGACCAAAATCAATGGAGCTTTATATTCAAACCCGTAATGTTCCATTACGTGATAGTCTGTGTTGTAAAAAGCTTTTGCTCCCGAAGAGGGACTGGTATAAGATCGGATGCTCCAAAAAGAACAAAAAGCTAAGAGAATCAAAACGGCTACTATAAACAGATGAGAAATGATCGAGGTTTTGATGAAGCGAAATATCAATAACACGACTACTGACAATAGTAATACTATGGTCAAAAAGACACAGAAGGGTAAAACTGGCGAAAAGAGTAGGAGGTGCATTTATTGTCTTTTTATAATTAATTGTTGGGTGTTGTATTGTAGCGGCGCATGTCTCCTTTGCCAGTAGCGAGGATTTCATCGGTTATTTCGTAGCCATTGATCAGTACGTTTCGCAAAGATTTTATTTTAAAGACTCGAAGAAAGTCAATGAAATTTTGAATGAAGATGTCAGATTCACTAACTCGTTTTTGAATAGAACCATATTGGCGTACTGTTTCCGAAAGTTTTTTGTTATGAAGGATGGATTGGTAATTAACAACACTGGTTCTTTTATCCATTAAAGCGACCCCTTTCGTTAGCTGTTGGCAGGAAAGGTCAAATGCATGTAAGGACATTTCAATAAGTATAGAAATAATCCAACTAACGTCTTCTGACCTCTCTTCACTCTTTGTCCTTAATTCATTAAATAAGCCCTTATAGCGATCATAAAAAACGCTGAAATAAACCTTGTTTTCTTCAAAATTTTGAGCTTCAGTAAAGGCTGAAATGACTTTGTCAAGCGATTCATTCTTTATGATAACATTACTTTCACCTATGGCTTCAAGCAGCACTTCTTCTTCTGCCTCTATCGTTTTATGCATTTTGGACGGAGAGTCACAAGTTACAATCGTATCAAGTAAATGAGATTGAATAAGACCATCTAGAATAATTTGTTTAATGTCTAAGCTATCTCCTATATTGCTGAAATGCTCCACCCCGTCTATTACTAAGCTGAATTTTTCAATTGCAAGGATGGCCTTGTTCGTGTTTTTTAGCTTACTTGCAATCTTTAATTTATCCTGAAGAATAATCGCTTTTTCATTATTGCTCTTTATACTGTTTAGCTGACCTTCTATGTTTTTAAAATTAAATAGTTTTAAAAAGCTATGAATATCATCAATAGAAAGAGCCTCTTTACTGAGGTGATTTTTAATGTCCCTGATCGAACTTTCTGAATTCTCATTCTTTAAGGTTTCTTTGTATGTTTTATAATCTGCGGCCTCCTGTCCAAGCTTCTCAATGGTATTTTTTAGTGAGCTATTGTATTTTTGATCTACATGATTTATTATATCATTGATCTGTTCCTTAGTTGTTTTAGGTTTAGCGAGTAAGTTTTTAATGACGTCTTGAACTGGTTTTTCTTTCTTTGGTTTGAATAAACCTTCTAGTATTTCTTGCTCAAGGTATAATGCTTCTTTTAAAGCCTTTTTTAACTCTTCTTTGAAATTATCTTCGTTAATATTTATGTTTTTTATTTTATTTTTTAAGTTTAACAACTCATTATTAGCATTGTGTTGATTAATCATTAAATGATCAATTAAATCTTCAGGAGTAAATTTTAACCCTTTATTTTTTTGTAAATTATCAATGAGAGCAGCAGGGAGATCTTTAACCTTTTTTTGATATGGCCGAACAATATTTACATAGTAGTAACTTAAAAAGGATAAACCGATTAATGATAACAAAGCCCATAAGCCAAGAATATATAAAAGAGGATTCTCCTCGCAGGTGATAGGGCAAATTGCTTTGATGACTACCTCTGATTCTTTTTGATATTTTATGAAATTGAAAGTTTCATCGAAGTCTGCTTTTTCACTTGGGGCAAGTCTAATTTTTTCATTGCTTATCACAATGTTTTTACCTCCCCTTTTATCGTAAGAATAAATAAGTATATTGAACATGGCTAGCCTTAAAGAACGATTTCTAAATACGAGCTTACTGATACTATCAAGCTCATGAGGTATAGTTAATCTGTTTAGTATAGTGTCTATTGACCATCCCTTGACTTTGTTGACGCGAGAGTCATATTTAAGGACTGTTGTTAAATTGGGAAATTCCTTGTTAACCCAAATGTCGAAAAGTTTTTGGTCCTTAGTATTATTTAATTTATAATATTTTTCACCATTGTCGGTCTTTGTTAACGCCCCATTGACTTCTAATTGTTGATACTTGAAAATCAGTTTCTCGTTTTCTTTTTTTATATCTAATCCAGCTTTAGGAGCGCCCTTTTTTTGTTCATTAAGTAAGTCAAATACTGCATCAGCTGTGAGCGGAGAAATATGGTCTTCATTCCATTCCAAGAATTGAGAAAAAGGAATATGCTCTTTAATTACTCTAGTACTGTCGTTATTTCCAAATGCCATAATTGGCATTATGAAAATAAAAATCGACCAATAATATTTTATTTTAATTTGGATAAACATAATTGTTTCTTTTAGTCATTGTTAAATTAAAGAAGGCTTGCGTAGACTTTCATTCCATACTTAAATATCGCTATGAGCCAATAGTATCATGTAAATCAAAAGAAGGTTCTATCAGGATACTGGCTATGTCATCATTCTTTGCCTCTGGTACATTAGGGAAAAGAGATTTCCATATAAAAGGATCTACACTGGCGTTGTTTTCCTTGCGCTTTCGAGTGTATAAATTAACACTGCTGTTACAAATTCGTTGTTTGAATTGATCGCCGGTAAAAATAATATCCGCCTTTTCTTTTTTACTTTTACTGAAAGGAAGCGCTTCTTCCTGGAGGTAGATTGAATTACCTACTTTGATGATGTCATTATAGTTAGTAGGAAGCCCTTCTAATAGAAGTTTATCCAAAAGATCCGTTGTCTTGCCATTATTGGAGGCGGTCTTATTTCTTCCAAAAATATCACTAAGTTTTCGGTCAAACCAATTCCTGCGATCGGCACTATTTGTATTGCCGGCTAATGATTTTATTTTGGGTAGCGGGATCGGAATGCCAACAAGGTTAGTATTTCGATTAACACCGCTCGGGACACTTAAAGGACCTTCTATACAGCCTTTTTTTGCTAAGCCTTTGTCCCAGATGATTTCATTTGAATCTGCAATAACTCCTTGAGACACCAGTTTGTCAATCATTTTATTGCGAAATGGTTCTAATAAAAAAGAGCGACCAGAAAATATTACAGCTTCGATTTCCAGTTCTTTTCTGAACTGGCCATTCGAAGACGAACTGGCTGAGTATTCACCTAATCCTTCTACAACAGTTATCGTCTTTTGAACGAGTTCGTCCATTGTTTTTTCTATTATACCACAATAATCCCCTAACGTGAATCCAGGGTCGATTAAGCATTCTATTAAAACAGATTTTAGCGTAGCACCAAATTGATTCGGGTCTAGGCTCAGCCATGTATTTGGATCATGTAATGGAAAACCATCTTTTGTAGAAAGGCTTAGTGCAGATGCCTTATCAAGAGGAATAACACTACTAAATCTTTTCTTTAGTGTCTCTATATATCCTAATAGATCATGCCGAATATCAATTGGCGCTTTTAAGAAGCTTTTAATGAATTTTCTACGATTTTGATCCTTTGTCCCAACAGCTACAGAGGCGAGGTTGTCTAAAAAAGCATAGGTTAAAACATTACCGGCACCAGCTATACCGCCGCGATATATTCCTGTAAATTGAGGACCTTTACCTTCAACTTTTACAACAGAAATATCCATTGTTCCTTTTCCTCCATCTATAATCAAATAGTTGACATTCGTTTTTAATTTTCCTCCCAGGTTATTATTTGACATACCTAAGAAAGAAGCATCGCTCTCAGAAATAGTTTGAACCTCGATGGCATCAAATATTAACTCTCCTTCGAATTTTTCAGATTTGACTACTTCTTTACAGAGTATATTAAAACTGGTTTGTGTTTCTTCTATCAGTGAACTTACCTTTGCTTGATCGTAAATGTTTGGAACAAGTAAGGTGAGTCGTATTTTTTTTGGATGACTACTCCAGCTGCTATCAAGTCGTCTGAAATGTGTTTTCTCTCTTCCAAGTCCTTTGAATAGAAGTACGACAAATTGATTAAGAATTTTTTGAGAAAATCCATCCATCAAATCTCGAAAATCAATTTCCTTGTTTCCCACTTCAATGTCAAAATTTTGGAAATCACCAAATGCTGTTAATTTTAAATTTGGAATTATTTCATAATCAGAATCTTCTTCTCCCTTTTCAACTAGATTTTTAGATTTTAGCAAATGCAATATGCTTTGTTTTCCTTCTTTAAAGGGAATGCTAAATTCGTCTAAAACTTTGCTTCCATTTTTTTTTCGTACTAAAAAATAAGATATAAAGAGTTCATTGTCATCCAAATCGTTTTGAGGGAATTCTTTATAGTCTACTCTGCCTATATTCCCATAATAAAACCCCTTATTCATTTGATGAACCAGCTCCACTCGCTTTATCTCATTCTCTCGCTTAGACACATAAGCCATCTGCGAAGCCTCCGAACCAAAATCAAAAACAACATCATAAATATGAGTAGAAGCAGCAATATGAAAATCAATCTTATATTCATAAAACTCTCCTGATTTTGTTTTTAAACGCAATAATACTTGTACAAATTTATCTTGCTCCGAAGGACATTTAATACTCAAAACCAAATCCTGTTTGTCAGGCCCCTGTCGATCTGGAGCGCTAATGGAAAAAGGACTACTACTTTGTTGATGCAATTTTTTAAGTACTCGTTTATTTAAGTCATTGGATCGATCATTCTGCTTTAACTCAATGACATAGGATTTGTATTCGGAGGAATTTGTATCATAGTCTTCTCCTTTACATTCATCCCATTTTCCCTTGAGTAACAAATCGCCACAAATACCTGCATCAGCAAAAAACTTAGATTGATGTTGTATCCTCAGCAAAGTAGCTTTACCCCCATCATTTTTAATAACGAACTTGGGAACAAATTTTTGAGTTGTTCCAAGTTGACAAATATGTGTTCTTCTGTTATTTATTTCTACTGGTAAATAGTACATAGTTTAATACAATATTATTTAGTTCACTAGATTGATTTACTTTTATAAGCCTATTTCTTTTCCATTTTTTATAATGTCCACTTTTTCAAAATGAGCAACTTTTTTAGGAACAAGACTAAAATAAACTCGTTTTGTTTTTGTATCAGAGGGGGAGTAGTTGAAAGAAAATTTATTCGTTCCTATTTTTATTAAAGATGCTGTGATTTCCATGACCGTCAAGCGATCCCGATCATCAAAAGAAGTGATTTTTCTTTTTTCATTAATTACCAATAAGAGTGGAAAATCAACTTTTTCTTTAGTCGAAAATTCGAGTTCAAACGTCTCTTCTGAAAGGAAAGCTTTCCATCCTTTTTTCTTGTTAATTTGAAATCGAATTAAGGGCTTCTTCATATTAACCACGATTTCTTTTCCAGAGGAATATTTTAATTCATCTGCTTCTTTTCTGATACATTGTATTTGTACTTTCATATTGTCCCAATTAGAGTCCACTTTATTTAGTAATACACCCGTATTGATTTCATAATTACCTTGTTTTATTTTTTTAGTGTAAACATTGTTAGGATTAGCAATAGGGTAGTAAGTGACAAGTACTTGGGTTATTCCCTCGGGGAATTGCCATTGAAGCCAAACTTCTCCTTCCTCGTCCTTCTGAGTAGTGATGTTGCTTACTTCCGGCAAATTATTAATCAAAACCATCCTACCGATAACCGCAGTCCCCTGCCGGACAGAAACCGGTAGGATAAATAAATCCTTATCTGCTCGAGGAGTGAACATGGCTCGTCCTCTTTGTTGAATGGAAATGTTTGTTGCTCCTGTTTTTATTTGATGAAGCGGAACCGACTGACCATAGCTAAAGGAGAATTCTTGCTCCGCATAATACAATTCAACACTACCATTTATAGGCTTCCAGTTAATATGTATGCGCTTGCCTTCTTTACGAATGTCTAATTTGGCAATAGGTTGAGGTAAGCTAAATGGGCTGGCAAGAGTCTTGACACCGTTGGCAAAAACTTCCTGCCCATTTTTAGCTTTAAATACAGGCAAAATCAAATATCCAAAAGTAATATTGTTCGCTAGTCCATTATGTACAGCACGTTTAAGGCTAACTGATTTGAGCAAAATACCGTCACCTCTTGATTTGGGAACGACATTGCGTTTGGCCCATACTTCTACCCGTAGGGCCTTTTTAGGTGCTTTGTACTGAAGAGTAATACAACCATTTGATGGGATGACTTTTAATTGTTCAATAGCAGCTACTCGCGTGACAAGATCTGAGAGAGCAGGCATTAGGGATGGGGTGCCGTCTTTGATCGCGTAAATTGCATAGTAGTAAGATTCGCCCGACTCATTACTCTTGTCAGAGTAGAAAAGAGTAGCCGATTCCGACAATACTTCTCCGTCGTTAGCGTGCTTGGGTTGCGACTCGATTTTTCTCAATACACGATAAAAGATGGGGCGAAAAGAATTGACTTTATTCCAATTTAGCTTAATCACGTTTTTCTCATAGGAAACCTGAAAACCTGTTGGAGAATCAGGAGGAAGAGCTTTTAACAGCGTTTCTGCTTCATGACAATCTTTGCAAAGGTCAAGCGCTTTGCTTAATAGTTGTTCTTTTCGGTTATTGGACGAAGCGGCCTTAGCCGTTTTGATGTATTCTTCAGCTTTGTTGATTTGGGCTACTATTTTATGCTCTGTTGTTTTTATAGTAATATTGTTAGCGTCAATATTTTTTAGTGCAACCAGTGCATGTCTTGCTTTGTAATAATATTGTTTTATGATAAGTTTTTCAAGCTCTTTTTGAGCGGCCAATAAACGGGATCGTTTTTCTTTGATTTCTTTTTTACCGGAAAGAATCTGTTCATGGTTTTTCCAATAATTGTCTGCCTGATTAAATAACCTGGTAGCCTTAGAGTAATCTCCAGAAGCCAATGCTAGTCGAGCCGCAGCAATCAAAGGCAAAGCATTAGGCATATCTCCAATAGGATAACTGCAATGATTACAGACTTTGAAAGTGGAACGATTAAGGGTTTTACATTTAGGACATTTTAAATGTAAAGGAGAGCCACACTGTTGGCAAGAAACGGCCTTTGATTCATTGATTAATCCACAAATACCACAGTCTAACAATTGTGATACTTTTGTTGGGATGCCTTGAAAAGCCCATTTTTTTTGTTTACATAATTGTCTAATGTAGTCTTCTACACCACCTAAATCCAATCCCATTTTTCCAGCTTCTTTTAAAATGTAATCATATTCATCTGATTGAATGATACCATCTAAACCAGCGAATTCTATTAATTTATCAAGGCCACTATATTTTTGTAATTCAATAGTTCTATTATAACTTGCTCTGCTTTTTTCCTCTTTGAAAATCTTCATACAATGACCAAGCAATTCTCCCGTTGCAGTTACTTCAGCACTTTTAATGGCAATTTTTTTATTAAGCTGATCTTTTTCTGCAATGCGTTTCTGTAGACTTTTAAGGCTTGAGGTTCTGAATAATCCAATGAAATCATACAAATCGTTTTTTTGTATAATACTCAGGTTTTTATTTATCAGCTTTTCCAGGCTTTTATCAATAGGAGAGACAGTTGTCTTTTTTTTGTTAGAGACAGTTGTTATTTTTACTTTAATGCGTTTTTTGATTTCAGCGAGTGATAAAGTTTTAAATAATGATTTACGATGTAGTTTATTGATTTCCTCTGTAGTAATGTACCCTTTTGATGAAAGGACACCAATAGCGGCATCTAAGTCTTGGAATTTTTCTTTATTTTTTAATTGAATAATAACTTTTGCTTCATTGGCTAATTGTTTCCTCGTTGGTTCATGGCTCATTTTTGTTCTGATTTCCTTCAGAAGCGCAAGCTGCTGATTGGCCCAGGTACTATGCAGGGGATGAGTTCGCAGTTTAGTCCATTCCCTTTGCTTTCGATCTATGGCTGCTGTAATAGCCGTAGAGTCGTGTTCCTCAGGACTTAAATCTAGTAATATGTAATAATTGTTTTTACTCATTTTCCTCGTTGGACTTCATCAGATGGCCTCAAAGCCATCTGATGAACTTTTAAAAGCTGATTGCTGATTAATTAAAAAAACTAATTTTATTACTTGTGTTTTCTGTTTTTGATTTTAGGCCACCCTGCTCTGTAAATACTTGTGCAATTTTTGATAAAGATTTTTGGAGTCCCTCTAAGTTCGTTAACAATGCATTTTCATCGGCTGTCGCAATTCTTTTGAGGAATTTCTTATCCGCAGTTCCAAAGCCAATCGCTATAATTTCTATTCCTGCTTCTTTACATTTGTCAGCTTCTTTGATCGCCTTGTTTTGATTGCCCCATCTACCATCAGTCAGTACAATTAAATACCTCGGATCTTCTCTATCTTCTAGCTGTTTAAGTACCTTGGTAAAGGGTTGCCCACTATTGCCATATCCAACGGAACCGATGCTCCATCCCTCTATACCCTTTTTTAATTTTTTTGCACTTTGACATAAATCCTGCTCCATCTTTACCTTGTCAGAAAAGACCATTAGCCCAATAGAAGTATTAGTTAAATCAAGTTTTTTGACAAAATCTTTTGCTGCTTTTTGAGAAGCCTTTAATGGGGTGCCGGACATACTCCCCGACAAATCAATCGAAATTAAAACATTCAAATGAGCAGAGAATGTCGTTGGCTGACGATCTTTAGGAGATCCATCCAACCAGGACATATCCTCAGATACGGTTTCTATACGAAGGGGCAATTGTTTCTTATATCGCCTTTGTTCTGCGGATACCTGTATGATACCGTTTTCATCATAGGCATATTTTACATCAATGACTGCGAGGCTATCCGGCTCATGTTCAACCTCAGAGAAAACATATTTACCAAGAATTTTGCAGTCCAGCGGACGATCACTTTCTCCCTGAAGCATGTATACATCGAGTTCATTATTCTGATCAGTTCTAGTCGCTAATTGGTAGGGCCTGATTTCGGTAGACGGAATAAATTGATTTTTAGTAATGATGATAGAGTTGAGGTAGCGAGTTCTATCTGCGTTTTCGGCAACTAAGCCTAAGCTGTGGCTCATTACATCCTGGATTTTTTTGAACTGCCCTAAGCTTAATAGGTTTTCCTCATCTTGTCCATTGGCATCAATATTTGCTTGAATAGCAGCTCCCATGGCTACTGCTTCATCTACATTAATTCCACTAAGTGCTTTTTTACCGGACATTTTTTCTACCCACCTTCTGACCATAGGCATTCGGGTAGATCCACCAACTAAGAGTACCCCATCAATATTTGTCCAATTTAGATTGAGGTCACTCAGTAATTGTTCTGTTAAGCTTTGTGTCCGCTCAAGTAAATCTGCTGTTAGTGATTCAAAGGTAGAAAGGTCTAAATCATATTTACCCTTCTCTCCATCGTAAGTTATAGAGATGCGAGTTGAATTTTTAGTGGATAATTGTTTTTTGGCCTGCTCTGCCCGAACCAATAAATCGTTTAATGATTCGGCTCCTTCTAATGGGTTTTTTCCATATTGATCTTCAAATTGTTGTGCAATATAATTTACGATTCTGTCATCGAAATTTTTGCCACCGAGTTCATGATCTCCATCTGTTCCCAATACTTGAATATTATCCTTTTTAATATCCATAATAGTAATGTCAAAAGTTCCACCTCCTAAATCATAAACAAGAATGCTTTGCTCCTTTTCCTTGTTTATTCCAAAAGCAATAGCTGCGGCAGTCGGTTCATTTATAATACGTAAAACCTCAATATCTGCCAGCCTACCTGCCCGAATAGTTGCTTCTCGTTGAGCATTATCAAAATATGCCGGAACAGTGATGACGGCCTTGTGAATCGGTTCTCCTAATGCTCGTTCTGCATCCTGTTTCAATTTTTTTAGTAGAATAGATGATAAAATTTCTGGAGTATAATCCGTTTCAAAAAAAGAAAGTACATAATTCTGGTCCCCCATATTTCGTTTGAAAAATGAAGCGACGTTGTTCTCTCCAAAAGCTTGCATGTCCTTAGCTTCTGTACCTACAATGATCTTATCTGCTTCAAAATAAATAACAGATGGCGTTAATGTACTTTCTGCCTCGTTTTTTATTAAGACGGCCTGCCCATGTTCATTAATGGTGGCAATAGCACAAAAAGTAGTTCCTAAATCTATTCCTATTGTTTTTTCCATTCGGTAAATAATATTTTAATATAGTTGAATACATTTCAAGAGGAGGAAGGGAAGATCCTCTAAGTAAGGTACTTTACGTAAAAGCTGTTGAGAGCTGAAGCAGCCTTTTCCTTCTTAATACTTTTAAGCTGTTGGGCTAAAAGTTTCATTTCCAATTTTCCCATATTCTCATCTTCTTTGGCCAAAGCAATTGCTGTTTTTGCAATTCGATTTTTTATGAAAATATTATTCATAATACTACTCTTTATTCTGTCTTCAAATCTAAGCTTAGGCTTTGCAATGATGGATTCTTCTTCTAGTTTTTCTTGTTCTTTTTCTTGTAATTCTTGTATCAATTGTTCTTCATGAGCCAAAATTTTTATAAACTCCATGTAAGCCTGGACAGCAATATTAAATATATTGTCGTTACTGCTGTCTAACCATTTTTCAATGAGTTCTTCTACATCAGTTTTTGGCTTCTTGTCTAAATCGATCCAACTTTCAATTTTAAATTTTCCAATAGTAACTTCATGATCTCCACCAGTTAGCTTCTTACGTTGTTGTAAGTATCTATTTTTAAAATTGAGTACAATCCTTCTTCGTTCTTCCGGTTTCATATTTGGAATTACTCTGCTACTTAATGGTTGTATGGCTTTGTAATGTTTTTCATTTAACAATATTATTACATTCAAGAGCAACTCCCGAAGACGCTCATGGTGTTCCTCTTTTCGAAGAACTTCTAAAATTCTAATTACTTTTTCAAGCTTATAATTCACCGCTTTGTCGTAATTAATAGAACCGATTGTAATAATAAACACAGATAAAATCTTGTCTCTGTAGGTAAACTGTGTTTCATCTCTTTTTTTAGAAGAATCATTATTGCAGAATTCAAACCACTTAGTCAATACATTTTCTACTTGTTCTGGAAAATCATTGTGCGCATAAACCATCCCATAGGCCACTGCATTGATGTAATAACTGATGTTAATTTTTGAATTGAGAATGGCATCTGGCTGATTCCCCAAATCAAATAATTGCTGACCTATTTGTTTTGGATGGTTCCGAAGAATAATCTGAATAGCTCTCTCTAGCCTTCGTATAACAAGTGGGTGCCGATCCCTGGCTAAATTTTTTAAAAGATCAGAGACTTCCTTTATCAAATGATTGGGCGAATCATAAGAAGCTGCATATGCAAGGGTTAGCGCAATTGTAGATCGTATATACGTAGACGAAGAGTTGGTATTTTCATTTGAAATACCTTTCCTAAACATTTCAATCAAATCAGAGAAACGAGTATTGGTAAGCCATTGGCTTAGTAAGCCAAATAGTTTCTTTTCTCTTCTCAATGCCTGTTCTTTTGTTTCTGTCTCCAGCGGAGCCCTCCATTTCGCTAATGCTTTGGCTGCTACAATCTGTATTTCTATATTATCATGCGCTGCCAGACTAAGTAAGGGTCTTTCTACTGCTTTACCAGAAAGTCGACCAATGTCACTTAAAACTTCAGATATTACTTCTCGAATTCTACGACATTTATTTTTATCACCATATAGCTCCCAGTCACTGTACACATTTTCAACACTATGTATCACTAATTCAACTAAGATCGGCAAGGTCGCTTGTATTCTACGTTGATAAGAATCCCAATTAATATTTAGCGTTAATAATCGTTGACCAGGAAACTTAGATTGGAGAACAGGGTGATCTCCTGTGGTGAAGTGAAAAAAATGAAGCAAAGTACTCAAGTCATAAAAATCAAGCGCGTGTAAAGACTGAACATAAGGCTTCCAAGTGTCGGCAATTAACTTATCCATAATAACGAAAAACTGATCGCCGTACATTCCCTCTAGTAAGGTCATTCCTATGACGATGAGTTTTTTTTCTTCCGGTAAAGTTTCAAACCATTGTCCTATTAGTTTGTCTTTTTTCTTTGTCTTGCGTATGATTTCCCATATCTTTTTTTCTTGATTTACAGGATCTTTTTTAAAAATATCTAAGAAAATATCAAGCTGTTCAAGTGTGTAAATTTCTACATTAATTGCTTTGTTTAATACTTCCCTCAACTTCTCTTTATATGTAGTGAGATTACGTTGATCAATGTGGTTTAATACATACTTTAGTAGGGATGTTTTCTTATAGATATTAGGGACTAAATGTACTCCTTTATGATACAAACCCTCTGTTTGTATCGTATACCAATAATCGGAATTAGATATTCGCCAGTATTCAGATGGCAAATCTGAACTCACTAAAACCAATACTTTTTTACGATGTTTTGTAGCTACTTTACTTAATTCGTCGAGATTGTGATTGACATCTTTTGGCTTCAAATTATTTAGTATAAATACACAGTTCTCCTCTGATTCTCGAATAGCAGTTGTAATACCATAGTGATCAGAAGTGGTTAAACATTCTTTTGCTATAAGGTGCTGGCCCTTACTTTTTAAATCTTCAATAATTTGAAATGCCAAATGTTTAATAAATGTGGCCTTATCAAAACCATAGAATCCTGTTATTACTAACATATTGTGCACGGAGGCATTCATTTTGAGTACTAACTGCCCTGTAAAGTTGGGACTGATGTATTCTTTATCATCATAGGCATCTAAATTTATTTCAGAAAATAAGGGCTTCTCAGAAATATTGGTTTGATTCCCAAAAATGACATTGCCATTAACACTCCCATGATTAGAGTTCTGTGTGAAATTTATTTCTGTTGACATTAAAAATGAATTGGTTGTTTTATTCGATTATTGCTAATTAATTACCAGCACTTATTTGAGATCGTCCTACAATGATATTCGAGGATAGGATTGTAAGATGATCTCAAATGGTGGTGAATGATCGTTTAGACTGCCCTGTCTTTAGTAGTAAGAAATCCTATAGTACCACAACCTCATTACTGCGCTCCATCGCATCTTCAAGCGCCTTACCAGAAATGACAGAGGAGGTTTCAATCGTGATTTCTATAACTCTGTTTTCTGTGGTTTCGACGGCTTTTATATCAAGTCGACCCTCTCTGTTTATTTTAAAAGTGATTTGAATGGGAGAGTTGGCTGGTAATCCAGGTGGAATATTAAGTAATGCCGTACCAATCTCGCGTCCATTTTCGGGAAGAGTAGTTTTATCACTAACCTCTGATTCTAATATCCTGATATCAATATTATCCTGGTTCTCCTCAAAGGTTCCATAGGTCTTAGTAATCTCTGTGGGGACGGTTTCGTTCTTTAAAATTAAATTGGAAAGAATTTCTTTGCTACTGGCTCTATCTATAGCAATGACACCGAAACTCTTACTCGTCACATCGGTTATAGTCGTCTTTGCACTTGTAACTTGACCTATAGTAAGTCCTGTATCATCCGCTACTTCTTGTGCTGCTTTTTCCAATGTTTCATCAGCCACCTCTCCAAGATCAATCTCTGCAGCAGTCGTTCCCATCTCAGCGGCAATGCGTTTTTTTAGTTCATCGCTAATCATTGTTTTTTGCCCAAAAATAGCGGCACCTTTAGCAACGGCTTCATCAGGATCAAAGGACTTGGCATCCGTGTTGAATGTCTCATCAATTTTTGATTTTATCTGTGGCATTTTGGTAGAACCACCAACCAGTATAATTTCATCAAAAGCTTCGTAACCTTTCTTTTTCGCTTCAGTGAGCATATCATTTGTAAGACTGATTGTTCGTTCGAGTAAAGCAGCCGTTAGCTCTTCAAACTTTTCTTTCGTTATTTCTACTTTGACTCTTTCGCCATTGTGAATTACTGGGACGGAAGTCTTCTCTCTCTGTGTCAATGTTTTTTTTGCTCGTTCCGCAACTAGTTGTAGTTCACCCAGCGTTTCTATGTCTAGCAATATATCTTCATCTGTGCCTGTTTCTTCATTGAAGCAAGTTGCCAGGTAAGTTATAATGGTGTCGTCCCAATTTTTTCCTCCAAGGTTTTGATCTCCCCCTGTAACGATAACCTTAATACTGTCTGTTTTAATATCGATCATCGTAATGTCGAAAGTTCCGCCTCCTAAATCAAAGACCAAAACTACTTTGTCCTCCCCACTATCTATGCCATATGCAATGGCTGCGGCAGTAGGCTCATTGATTATTTCTTTTACGTTGAGGCCAGCAATTTCTCCGGCTCTTCGAGTCGCTTCTCTCTCGTTTATTCCAAAATATGCCGGACAGGTAATGACGACATCTTTGACTGGTTCTCCCAAGTTTTGTTCTGCATCTTTTACCAGCTTACGAAGAATAAAGCTGGATATTTCTTCTGGTGAATATTGGACTCCTTGATCTTCAAAAAGGAAATTTTCGTTTCCTATTTCTCTTTTAATATAAGTTACCACTTTCTCGGGGTAAACAGTTAGACTGTTTTTTGCTTCTTCTCCAACAACCTTATTGTCTCCATCAAAAAATACGACAGAGGGAGTAATTCGATTGTTATCAAAATTAGGAATAATGATTGGTCGCTCGTGTTCGTCAACGTAAGCAATACAGGAATAAGTGGTGCCAAGGTCGATGCCATATACTTTTGAAATTTTTTCACTCATGGTTTTGATTTTTTGATTAAATTATTTTTTGTGTCATACTTGAGGGGGCAATTAACTTTTGGATTAGAATCTTCTATGATTTCTCGTATTTAAAAACAGTTACTAATTCATGTCGAATTAACTTTCCTTCCCAGCGGTAACCATTTTTTAAGCGATCTTTTATTGATTTGTCCAATTCCTTCTGATCGGTTGGTATAGCCTTTAATATTTTTTGATTGTTAGAATTGAAATGAGTTTCGCTGCTTTTTTCAGTGTCTACACCATTTCTGTAGAGTACCTCTTCCAGGTCCTCTGGAAGGCCATTAAGTATTTTCCATAATTTTTCTGTGTTTGTTTCTTCTTTTTTCTCTTTTAGGGAGCGCATCAATTTTTTAGTATCATCAATGACATTTATGATGTCCATGAATAATGGTCGAAGTATTTTTGCTGCTATTCCTTTTTTATATTCTTGTAATTCCAGGTGGAGTTTATCAATTATTTTTTCTTTGTGTTGGTCGTATTTTAGACTACTCTGAAAATCTCTACTTAAGGTTTCCAGCTGTTGTTGAATAGCTAAAAGTAATTCAGAATTATGGGCTTTCTTTTCTGCGCTTTGGTGTTCGATTTGTACAGATGGAGTGGTGAATGTTTCAGTTCCAGAAGGTTTATTGTTTGTGAGATTTTCTATTTTATCTGCCTTTGATTCTACGTACTCTTCTTTTCCTGAAGAGTTACCGTCTAGAGTTCTGTCTGACGACGTAGGAATAGGACTGATATTATTTATATCAACCTTTACCTCTTCTGTAAGCTCCTTTTTATTGTTATTCTCATTTTCTATTGTATCATCTGATCGTTTTTCTTGTTTTTCTGTCTCGTTTTTTAAAATAGAGTTTGACGTAGCATTGTAAGTTTGTAAATGAGTAAATAAAAGATTTAGTATTGATTCATCTCTTAGAATCAGGAGTTCTATTTTTTGATGAAAATTGGATTGATTAAATTGATTAGATGGTAACTCAACTAATTTATTATATTCTGTTTCTATCTCAGTAAAAATCGTTTTAGGAAATAGTATAGTGTAGAGCGATGAAGACAAATTGGAATCTTGTCCGCCTTTTTCTGTTTGTAGGATTGTAATTATTTGATTACAATAATTTTTGAGAATAGCATTTGATTTCATTTTGAATTAATTTATTTTTTTATTTGATTTCCGAATACGACATCACCTTTTTTAACATCTCCATTGTTAGTGCGTATATTGTTTTGAAAATTTATGGCGTTTTGTTTTTCCTGTTCTAATTTATGTTGCTCTTTTCTTTTTTCAGTATTTTTCCGAAATGTAATGTCGTCTATAGATTTTCCTTCAAGTAAAAAAGGAAATTCCCCGCCTTCATGACCTAAATCTTTGAGTGGCTCTCCTTGTGGAAGTTGATCTGTACTTTTTTTATTTACGCCTTTTAGTACAGCCCTGTAAATGTCTCCACTCCACAAGGCAGCCTCTTGGTTGAAATTTAATTGCTCCAGAATGATTTTACAAAAAGGACTATGATGTCCTGGGTGGCCATCCGGAACTAATTCTAACCTTCCGGATGTAATAAAGAACCTGGACTTATATTGATATAGCCCTGACAAAGGAATTTCTCCATCACTGCGAAAAAAGGAACCTGCAAAGCAAGAGTCGATTACGCCAAAAACATGTTTGGCTTTTAAATTTTTCACAAAACTGCTAACCTCTTTATTGGACAAAAAACTGCTTCTTTTGCCTTTTTTTGAATCAGACAATAACCAAAAGCCCTCATTTATTTCAGGCATAAAAGTGCCGTGACCTGCGTAGTAAATCACTAAATTATCTTGTGATGTTACCTTGGTTGTTAAATCATCAAAAGTGTCAATAAGGCTTTCACGGGTTGCCTCCATGTCAAGAAGAAGAATGCAGTTTTTTTCCTCGAATTGATATCTTTTAATAAGAGAATCCTTGAATGTTATAGCATCGTAAACGGCATTGTTTAAATTGGAAATCCCTGATTGGTATTTATCAATTCCAATAATTAGTAAATAATTATTTGCTTGATGGTCCAATGGAAGTTTTACTGATATTTCATCTCGTTTCTTCATGTGTAATTTTTTTCAGAATTAATCGTTGCCTTATTTTACCAAACACGAATTATATTTATATTGTAAACTTGAGAAAAAAGAATCTTTTATATTTAGATAAATAGGCAATACCATATTTCATTGAGTGAAATAGCTGTTTTTACTAGTTAAGAAAATTACTTTAGTGCTAGAAGAGAGGGAGAGGCATTCTAAGAAATGAAGTCAATGTAACACGAAAGAGGATTAGGTATAAGGAAGAGAAAGACGAACACAACTATCGAAATGGAACCTAGCAAATGCATTGCATTTAATGATAGGCATTAAGATGAGCAAATTGTGAAATAAACTATGTGTGATGAGAGAGAAAAGTCAGGTGCAAAAATGTATTAAAAATTAGAATTACTATTGTACAAGTCTGTTAAGTAGATCATGTCGTCTGTCTTTGGAAACACTTAATTCATCTCCGTTTTTCATTGTAACTACTCCTCCATCAGACCTCCTAAAGTTGTCTACATAGGTTAAGTTGATAATTGCCGAACGGCTTATTTTTAAAAAAATATTAGCTGGTAGTTTTTGTGAAATATATTTGAGTGTTCTGGTCACACAAATCATTTTTTGTTCTTTTCTAAATATCTTGGTATAGTTATCGTCTGCGAGGCAATAGAGAATTTCGTCAACTGGAATAAACTGGAATCCATTACTGATTGGCACTGCAATTCGGCTTACTGCCCCAAGGTCTTTCAATTGTATGCCAGCTTTTAATACAGAGCTTTGTAGTTCCTTGGGTTTAATAGGCTTTAGTAAATAATCAATTGCACTAACTTTTATCGCTTCAATAGCATATTGATCATAAGCGGTTGTAAAAATAACCTCAAACTTGATATGCGGTAACCTGTTGAGTACGTCAAATCCAGACATATTCCCCAGTTGAACATCCATGAAAACTAAGTCAGGATTGCATTTTTCAATTGCCTTTATAGCGGATTCTCCAGTATAACATTTTTCAACAACTTCTATTGTTGGGCAATGTTTATTGAGTTTAATGATTAGATTTTCCATTCCCTCCTTTTCATCTTCGATGATAATAGTTCTAATTTTCTTCATAGCTGTTTTACTTTTTTAATTTGATAGGTAATAGAACAATTACTCTTGTGCCTTTAGGGTTGTTATTAGTGTCGTATAAGTCTATAATTTCCAAACTTGAATCCTTGATCTTTGTTATCATTTCTATTCGTTGACGAGTGATTGTTGTTCCCCATGATTCTTGATTTATAATAGACTGTTGCCGGATATCTTTAGCTTTTATTCGACCAACCCCATTGTCTTCAATAATATATTCGATGGTACTTTTGTTTTTCCTATTAATTTCAATTTTTAAAAATCCTTGCTTAGGTTCCTCTTTATTTTTGATGCCATGCCAGATTGCATTTTCAACGAAAGGCTGAAGAATCATTGGAGGCACAATTATTATGTTGGGATTTAGAATGTTATCAATGGAGATGACATATTCAAGATCTTCGCCTAATCGTAACCTTTCCAGTGAAAGAAAATACTTTAGAGAATTAATTTCTTCTTTTAATGTTATTAGAGGGTGCTTAGAATGATTGAGAACTAACCTTGAAAGTCTACTAAAATCAATAAGATATTCTGATGCTTCTTCATTTCGATTCTGATTTACTAGTGATTCAATAGCATTTATGGAGTTAGAAATAAAATGAGGATTCATTTGTGCCCTTAATGCTTCTAGTTTTATACTAAGAGTTTGATTAAGATTTTTAATTCGAAGACGTTGATAAAAAATGAAAAAAAGAGCAACTAATGTTGAACTAATAATGAATCCCGTTAATAAAAGGTTGTGCCTTTTTTGTTCTTCTATAGCTGATTTTATAAGTATATTCTTTTCAGTGATTCTCGTATTTATCTCTTTGTTTTTTTTAATGAAATAGGCATGTGTAGTTCCTACTATTTTTAAAATTTCTGTGCATTTATGCTTAGGAATGTATGGACAAATAATGGCTAGTCGATTATAAATTTCATTAAAAAAGAATAAATTATTTTCGGACTTCGCATTTTTTAATGCAAGTGAATAGAAATAGGTTAGAGAGTCAAGATAAGCTTCTTCTTGGTCGCTATCTGATATACCATAGGAAAGTATATTTTGAAAATTAACTCCTAATTGAAGATAAGCTTCACTTTTCTTTACACTTTGAATCCCAAGAGATTTGTAAAGCTGATTATTACTTTTATTAAACCATTTCTTTTCTTTACTACTTGTAAACTTTTCAGCCAAATAGGTTGCAAACTCTAAGTAAACTTTAGCAATATCACTGGGATCGGTACTCTTTAAAGAAATTTCAATTGCTTTCTTGTAGAATATAGCAGGGTCTTCTTGTGCTTGTGAAGCTATACTATCTACTTCTGATTTAGTGTATGCTATAGCCTTGTTTAATAAAATATCTGCTTGCCCTTGTTGATTATTAGCCATCCTTAAGAATTCAAGTCCCATATCATAGGCAACCATCGCAGTGTCAAGAGGGTATTTTTTGTTTTGTAAAAATATATTTCCTCTAATTCGGTATATTTCTCCAAGAATAGAATAAATTTCTGTACTTGCTATATTGCTATCCTTAATTAGCTTAAGTGCTTGTTGATTGTTGTTTAGTGCCTCTTTCAATAAGTGATCTCCTTGATTATAGCTGAGGTGGTAGTGTATATCAGACAGAAGGCTCAATGCTTTAACTTGCCAAATAGTGTTTTTTTTCTCTTCAAAAAAATCTGCACATGTTAAAGCATCATTCAATAGTATTTCTAACTCTTCGTTTTCTGTATAAATTTCTTTTTGGAGCCATGTTTTGAGATACTGAAGCTTAATCCAATCTGTTTCTAATCTTATAGGATTATCTGAATAAGTCTCACCAATAATAAAAAGTGCTAAGTGCGGATTTCGATGCTGTAAAGATTCAACTAACCTTATGATTCTTTTTATCGATTCACTGCCGTTTTGAAACGACTTAATGTGATTCCGGATGCTATCCGGAATCACAATAAATGTATTACTAGTTCTTTCAATATCAACTAATGCCTGTCCTTGTGAATAAACAGAAGTCTCTATAAGTAATAGAGATATAAACAAGCTTACAAAAAAAAGCCATTTTACATTCATTGATTTATAAATCTTGACGTAATAAAATAATTGACTTGCTAGTTCCTTATGTACTTGAAATTTGATTTTCCATTAATTCAATGTAATCCAGAAATTCATTTAACATGTCTAGCAACTCTGAGGAAATGTCATTTGCCATTCCATTTACGATACCTCTGAATAGGGTAGATTGTGCACCCTCTGGTTTTGGTCTTTGAGGTCGATTTTCAGCAGGAGGAATATTCGATTCTAGTGACTGTCCATATTCTATGATCTCAGTTACCGTGCGAATTAATTGTTGGTTTGTTGAGCTTGAAATTTGCGCTAATAAATTGGTTTGATAGTAATTCGTGTTTTTTACAATTGCCATGATCTCTTTTTTTGTGAAAAAATTATTTTGACATTGTAAAAATACCTGTCCTTTCTCTTACTATCTAATAAAGTGAGGGAACTCAAAGTTTCATCAAGTAGAATGACCTTTTGTTAGAGTAAAGCGTTTGCCTTAATCGTTATAACCTCATTCTAAAATATAAATCAATATGAAGTCTGAGTTATCTATTGGAAAATAACCAATGGTAAATACTTTTTTCTTTAACGCAAGGATCAATATTATTGTAGGTGCTTACTCAACGAACTTTAACATTGACTATCAATTACATATATTTCACTATGTATAATACTAACTCACGCTAGATGTTACTAGGTTTATTTAAAAATCTTAAATCTAGTAAAAATATTTAACTTTTAACAATGCTAAAGCAAACCAATGTTTATGTTCTTTCAGTTGGAATTAATCTATATGCTTCTGAGGGAATAGAGAATTTAAAAGGCTGTGAAAAAGATGTACATAATCTTAAGAAAGTACTTTCAGAAAAATATAATATCCCAGAGAAATACTATAAAACATTATTAAATCATGAGGCTACAAGACAAGGGATTATTCATTCCTTCAGAACACACTTTAAAAATTTAGATGATGGTGATATTGCTGTTTTTCATTTTAGTGGTCATGGTTCATGGGAGTCAACTCATCATGAATTTGTATTTGAAGGGGGCGAACAGGAGGGAGGAAGAAATGAGACAATTGTTTGTCATGATAGCAAAAAAAGAGGAATTTATAATATTGCTGATAAAGAACTGAGAGGATTAATCTCAGAAATACAGTATCCATTAGGTAGGACTCCAAAACAGGTTTTGTTTGTTGGCCTACTGGATTGTTGTCATTCCGGATCTATGTTTCGACACGAAGAAGAAAATTGGAAAGTTAGGATGACTTCACCTTCTCCAAAATTACGTCCATTAAATAGTTACGTTAAAGAGACTTTTAAAATAAGTAAAACTAATAAAAAAGTATTGTTCCCTCCTGTTAATTATATTTCGTTGGCCGCTTGTTCGCACAAAGAATTGGCGATGGAAGAGGAGAGAGGTAGCCTGTTCACAAACGCGTTAATCTCTCTTCTTTCTGAAGAGCGAGAATATTCATATGCAGTTTTACATCAGGTTACTCATTTTTTAGTGAATCAGAAAAGTTATTTCCAACAGAATCCAAGTATAGAATATTATGGAGATGTAAACCCACAATTTCTTTTTTTAAGAAATTCTTCTGATTCTTCTTTTTCGTTGCCGAAATTAGTTCCTGCCCACGATAAATGGAAGGTAAGATTAGGTGCTATTCATGGACTAGATAAGTCTAAATGGGAAAATAGAACGATCAATATTTTTAGTCAACGAGATCTGACCATTCCAGTTGGAGTTGCTTTAGTTGAAGTTATAGGGGTTGAACAAACGGTATGTACTGTAAAAATTAAGGAAAATGAGTTATATGAAAAGGAACACTATTTTTATATCCCTTTATTTGCAAAGATGCTTTCAATTAGATTGATTGTAGAAACTCTTAATAAAGAAATGATATCAGTGTTGAATGAAATGATAAATGAACCGATGAATCGAAATATCTGGTATTGGAATGATTTGGCAAAATATGAATTACTAGTTGAGGATAGCCGATATTCTATTTTCTCTACTAATGGAAGAGGTAATAAGCAATTAATATTTGAAATAGCGACTGTGAAGAAAAACAGTACAAAAGAACTTTTCAATACCTTATGCTCTATTGCTAAATGGGAGAATATAAGGATGCTAACGACCCCTAAAATTTCAAAAATCTTACCCGAACAAATAAGATTTAAAATTGACCTTTGGACACAACATAAAAGTTTAGAAGCCAATCTGCTTGTGCCAGAGGTTTTAGATATGGCAGATAGAAAAACACTTAAGCTTTCATATTTCTCAAACCAACCTATTTTTTACAGAGTTACTGTAAGCAACCAATTTCCAAATTTTGGAGGTTTGTACTTCTACTTAATCCACTTAGATAGATATTTTAAAATCACTCAAAAACATGAAAGTTATCTTAAACGACAGTTGCATGGCGAAACTCAAATATTATATGATTCATATAAAGCCCATAAAGCACTAGCTATTGTAGACCCCTACATTTCGGAAACGACAGATACTTTTATTCTCATTGGTTCTGAAACCCCATTATGCAGCCCATATATTTTTGAGCAGGAAGGCCTGGACGTAAACACAGATGCGGAAAAAAGAAAGCACCCCAAAACCGAAGTAAGGCGAAATGCTAATAGTGGTTCTGCATTGTGGATTGTTAAACGAATTGATGTTAAACTCGATAGGAATTTTATACGCAATGATTTTTCTCCATCTACAGAAAAATATTGAGAGGAGACTCAAAGTTTGAACATTTTTTTGTTCATACAAGGAGACTATAGTCTTGTACATTCATTACAGTAGGTTCACAAAGATCATAATCAATGATTATAGGAATTAAATTAATTTTAGGGTAGAAAAAGTAAGAAATTTCACCAAAGAAGGGCAAATATCTTAGGCTCTACCTACTGTTGATTCAATGTTTGGTTTATTCAAAAAAGAACGGTTAGTAAGTGGTCTTATAATTATGGCCCTATTCTAAGAATGACACATTAACTAAGAACGTTAGATTCGTCATTCATGATTTTTGCTTTTCTAGAAAAATACAAGGTATTTTAATTAGAAGGGTTACCTTCTTTTCGGATTGCATATACTTTAATAAAACCAACCCTACTATGTTGTCTAAGAAGACTACAAGGGAATAATGCTAAACTACCCTAAAAATGAAAACACCCACCCTTAATAAATGGTACGTCATTTATACAAAATCTAGATTTGAAAAAAAGATATACGCTAATCTAATTAAAACAGGTTTTCAAGCTTTTCTGCCTTTAATTAAAGAAAAACGAATTTGGAGTGACAGGTTGAAAACAGTAGAAGTTCCGATGTTCCCTAGTTATGTTTTTGTGAAAGCATTAAAAATAAATCTTTCTAACATTTATTACCTTCCAGGTTTTGTTCGTTTCGTATCTTCAGAAGGATCCCCTTGTGAAATAAAAGAGTCTGATATTTTACTGATGGATACGATTATAAAACATGGTTTTCCAGTTGAAGTAAATGATAATTATAATATTGGAGATCCAGTACGTATTATACGAGGGCCATTAAAAGGTTGGGAAGGTAGTATAGAAAATAAATTAGGAAATTCTCGGATTACATTCTGCTTCAATTGTATTAACCAGGGGATTAGTGTTGAGGTGCCTCTAGGAAACATTGAAAGAGTTAGGGAAAGAAGAAGTCAATAAAAACCAATTGTATTTTAAAATTATTTAATGAAAAAATAAATAAAATTATAAATATCAATAATGTTTTAGTACATTAGCTATGGAAGTTTGTAAACCATTTTGAGAAATCTAAAACACTCAAGACTTCTAACTTTTTTGAATACTACACTTTAGTAATGCAATTCTAAGCATTACAACGATCATGTTTTTCTCTAGAAGGCTCTATCCTTATGGGACTGAAAAAGCGGAGCTATGCACATGATCATCCTTTTCTAATTATTCTTTCATACTGTTTTTCATTCTCTTGATTACCCTTTATTCCTATTTTAATATAGTGGATTAAAGGCTCCTCTTTCAAAGATTGAAAACCTTTTAATTATGTCTAAAAAATACGATTATGCCAATTCAACCTACTTACCCTGGTGTCTATGTTGAAGAGATACCTAGCGGAGTCCGGACAATTACCGGAGTGTCTACTTCTATAGCAGCCTTTATCGGATATTTTAAAAGAGGGCCAGTAAACAAGGCCGTTCAAATTTTCAACATGGGAGATTTTGAACGAGAGTTTGGTGGACTTGATATCTTAAGCGAGGCTGGTTATGCTATTCAGCAATTCTTTTTGAATGGAGGGGCACAGGCGCATGTTGTAAGGGTTGCATCAGGTACACTAAATGCAGCAAATGTTACTATTGCAGATACTCCTGCTGGTGCAGAAGTCATTCGATTTAAAGCTATTCATGAAGGTACTTGGGGGAATAATATTCGAATAAGAATAGATCACGATACATCTGAAATCAATGCATTCAATATAGTTGTATCAGAATATAGTAATTCAGGAGTTCTGTTAAGAGAAGAAACTTGGTTGAATCTTTCGAGGACTCCAACACAAAGCAATTTCATTACTACAGTAATTAATGATGAAAATACAGGATCACAATTGATTGTAGTTGATAGCACAGTTGCGGCTGGTGTACCTCCTGCAGCAAGTGGAACCGTTTCAGGTCCCCATCCTAATACTTCAGTTATAGCGTTGTCCGCACCTGTAGATTTTCAAGTTGAAATCAATGGCGCTGCAGCTGGAAATGTTTCTCTTCAAGCTAGTGCAGCAAATTATTCTTTAGCGCAGTTGGCCGTTTTTCTGGAAGACGCCCTTCGTGCTGTTGATCCAACAAATAGAATATTAGCAGGAGCTTCTGTTAAAGTAATGGGAAACCGGTTACAAGTTCTTTCAGGTGCAGGGCCAGCAGAAACACTTATTGCTTTCTCAGGAGGGGGAGCTACTCAAACAGAGTTATTACTAGATGGTACTGCCATTGATCCTAATTTACAGGAATATTTATTAGGAAGCGATGCAGCAGCAGTTAATATTAATGGAGGTACCACAGCCCAACTGGATAGCTCGGGAGCAGCTGCTGAAGCAGGAAGTAACGGCACAGTTCCAGATAGCGCTGCAATAATAGGAAGCTTGAACGCAAAAACGGGGATTTATGCATTAGAAGATGTTGACTTGTTCAATATCATGTGTATCCCTAGAACAGGGATGGCTTCTAACACAACCTTTGATGCTGCCTTAAGTGCAGCCATAGCTTACTGTGAAGAGAAAAGAGCCTTTTTCATAATCGAAACCCCAACCGGAATCGATACAATGCAAGAAATTAAAAACTGGAAAGCTGGAAAAGGAAGTTTAATCAGAAGTAAAAACGCAGCTCTTTATTTTCCAAGAGTAAAAATTCCAGATGCGATGAATGATTTCCGATTAAGATCAGTTGGAGCCTCGGGTACAGTGGCCGGATTGTACGCGAGAACAGATACTAATAGGGGCGTTTGGAAAGCACCCGCAGGTACAGAAGCAACCTTAAAGGGCGTTTCGAAGATAGAATACATTTTGAGTGACCGGGAAAATGGAGTGCTTAATCCCCTTGGTATAAATTGCCTTCGAAATCTACCTGTATATGGTGGGATTTGCTGGGGCGCACGTACCATGGAAGGAGCAGATGCTTTAGCTTCAGAATGGAAATATGTTCCCGTAAGACGACTTGCCTTATTCTTGGAAGAGAGCCTTTACAGAGGTTCCCACTGGATCGTCTTCGAACCCAACGATGAACCACTCTGGGCGCAAATCCGATTAAACGTAGGTGCGTTTATGAACAACCTTTTCAAACAAGGTGCTTTTCAAGGTACTTCACCAAGAGAAGCTTATCTGGTAAAATGTGATCGAGAAACAACTACTCAAAACGATATTAATTTGGGTATCGTAAACATTGTTGTAGGCTTTGCACCATTAAAACCAGCTGAATTTGTATTTATTAAAATCCAGCAATTGGCTGGCCAAATTGACTCTTAAAAATAAATTATTATGGCACAATTTACAGTTAATGCACAACGGTTTGACCCGTATAAAAACTTTAAATTCCGGGTGAAATGGGACGGCAAATATGTCGCTGGAATTAGCAAATGTGGAGCATTAAAACGAACTACTGAATTGGTAGAACATCGGGAAGGCGGAGATCCAAGTACGGTTAGAAAATCTCCTGGACAAACCAAATATGAACCTATTGCTTTGGAACGAGGAGTTACGCACGATACGGAGTTTGAGAAATGGGCAAACAAGGTCTGGAATTTTGAATCGGGCCTAGGATCTGAAGTTTCTCTTGCAGATTTTCGGAAAGACATCATCATTGAAATGTACAATGAAGCAGGTCAACTCGTAATCGCATATAAAGTATTCAGATGTTGGGTATCTGAATATCAAGCTTTGCCTGAACTGGATGCCAGTGCAAACGCAGTCGCTATTCAAATGCTAACTTTACAAAACGAAGGTTGGGAACGTGATTATGAAGTGGTGGAACCTAGTGAACCTTCATTCACAGAACCTGAAGCATAAAACGAATAATCTTGAATCATATAACGGATCAAGAATTATTAAATGTCTGGGAATTTGGACTGTCACATTCTGTTTTAGAAACAAGTCTAGTCTTACTAACTTATATTTTTCCAGAGAATGATATCTCTAAAGTTGCCTCCTTTTCCATTGGAGAACGAGATGCCAGATTGCTTTACGTGCGTGAACTGTTATTTGGTTCCGTTCTGCGCAATACTTCTGATTGTACATCTTGTGGCCAAAAAATGGAATGGGAGACAACTACCGAGGAGTTAAAGCTGCAATCTTTTCAGGAAAATACAGAACCTGAAAAGATCGAATTGGAATATGACAATCAAAAAATTCAATTCCGGTTACCTAACAGTCAGGACATGTTAAGCGTTTCTACAATTGATTCTAAAGACAAACAAGTTGATCAATTAATTCAAAGCTGTATGGTCAATTCTTCAATTGCCAAAAAAGGAATACAAAAACTTTCGGAAGACTTGAAAACCCGGATTGTTAAAAGGATGGAAGAAGAAGATCCACAGGCGAATATAGTGATGAACCTGTCCTGCCCGGAATGCGAAAATGAATGGAATGCTACTTTTGATATTATGCAGTACCTCTGGACAGAAATTAATGAATGGGCAGTACGTTTCGTTCAGGATGTTTATTTAATTGCCTCCAATTTTGGATGGTCTGAAAAAGATATTCTAGAAATGAACAGGTTCCGAAGAGATTTGTATTTGAATATGATTAAACAATGAGCTCCTATTTAAAAAACATCATAAATCGGCATACCCATTCTGTAGAAACGGTAAAACCAAGAGCTAAAAGTGTTTTTGAAACTCAAGGAAACTCTATCGTATCGCCACCTATACCAAATAGAATCGAAACCGAATTAAGACCTAAAAGTCACAGTTCAATTACTGCAATTAATTCCGACTCACCTGTATCCAACATAAATATAAATCAACCAAATCAATCCTCAGAAACTCCATTGTATCCTCCTACCAAGAGTATTGCTTCCGTCAGGAATATATTGGGAAATAAAAAAGGTATCCCTGAATTAAATGGGCCTGTTCAGCAAAAGAAGAAAAGGAAGAAAACTCAACATACGGTAAACGAAATATCAAAGAATCCTGTATTTCTAAAAAAAGGAAAAACGCTACAAAATAAACTTGTAAATCCAATTAAACCATCAAGATCGATATCAACCAATCAAACCGGAATAAAGACTCCATTTTCAAACAAACAAAACCTAAAAGAGCATCAAAAAGAAGGTGGAACTTTGAACCAAATTCAATTGATCAATGAAAATAAAGTCGAAGTGTTAGCCGGAAATAAAACCGTTGTAAATCCTTTACTACCCATTAAAAATCTAAATGTTTTTAAAAGCATAAACAATAACACTTTTCCTCAACAAGTTTCATCCAATCCTCCGCCAACTCCGACCATTAAAATACACATAGGACGAATTGAAATTAAGGCCGTAAAGCCATCTCCTAAAGAAGCGAGGAAGCAAAAGGCCGCTAATAAACCAGATTCTTCTCTCGCACAATTTCTAGAAAAAAGAACATCAAATAATAAATGAGTACAGCTTTAGGGATTGCTTCAGTCACGCATGTATTGAAAGACCTATTAAATGATGGGTTGATTAATGACCATGTCGCAGCAGCAGTTGGGACGCAGATTGGTGTTTCCTCATTACCTCCTGGACAGGTAGAAGCAGCTTCGGGTAATGCATCCACCCAACTTAATATGTTTTTGTACAGGGTGAGTCCAAACACAGGTTGGTCAAATATGGGCTACCCCTCCAGAAATGGAAGAGGAGAGATAATAAATAATCCCCCACTAGCATTAAATTTGCACTATTTGTTGACTGCCTTTGGGGAAAAAGAATTACACGCAGAAATTTTGTTGGGGTATGGCATGCAGATATTACATGAACATCCAGTTCTTCATAGAAGCGCCATACGAAATTCTCTTTCTGCAGCTACAATCTCCGATACGGGCAATCGACTTCCCGCACATTTGGAAGCTCTAGCGACTTCTGAGCTAGCAGAACAAATCGAGCAAATAAAGATTACCAACGAAAATATAAACACAGAGGAAATGTCCAGATTGTGGACAGCCTTTCAAACAAAGTACAGACCTTGTACAACCTATCAAGCTACCGTAGTCCTAATCGAAAGTAAACGATCTACTAGTTCTCCATTGCCCGTTTTAGAACGTAAGTTTTATCCCGTTACATTTAAACAGCCCTATATAGAGAAGGTACTTTCTCAGACAGCAACAGGACAAGCTATCTTGGCGAACCAAAGAATTTTAGTCGGACACCGTTTGGTGTTAAGAGGGCAGCAATTAAAAAGAAATACTTTAGCAGTGGTCATCAATGGAGAAGCCTTTACGCCACAACCAGCCGACATAACCGATACTCAGATTACTATAGAACTTATAAATACTTTGAAAGCTGGGGTCTTAGGTGTACAGGTAGCTCATTTCATTAAAATGGACACCCCTCCAGTAGATCGAAAGGGGACTGAATCCAACTTACAAGCTTTTGTACTAAGTCCCGAAATTTTTAACCAGTCATTTTCAACAGATACAAACGGAGATAAGTTTTTATCAGTCGATGTTATTCCTAGCATTCACCAGGGGCAAAAAGTATTGTTGTTGTTAAATGAAACAGGACTTTCTACTGGACAGACGCCCAGGTCCTATAGTAGTATACTTCCGGCTGCGGATTTAGCAACTATTGGAACTCCAGTGAGTACTATTACATTTCCTATTAATGAAGTGCCGAATGGTGATTACTTAATTCGAATTCAGGTAGATGGAGCAGAAAGCCCATTGGGGCGAGATACCAATGGAGAATATGATTCGCCTATTATAACTATACCTTAATGAACAGAAAACAAGAGGAATGGATGAAAGCGAACCAAGACTATCTCATTGCAGAGATCAATGTGGTAAAGGCAGAACTTATTCATTATCAGGCAAGGATTACCAATGAAGAGCGAATGGAGGAAAAGGTATCTTCGGTCGAACATGCAGAAGAATTGTTGAGGAAAATTGAAACAGCGCTTGATTTTACGCCCAGATTAAAAAACATAGTAGATTTATTTCAGCTAAGTTCCTTTGAAAAAAAACTACTCCTTCTTAGTGTTGGAATTGAATTGGATGCAGGTTTAGGAAAATTGATAAGCCAATTGCATGGAGATAATGGTAGTCAAATGCCAACTTTTAGTCTTTCTTTGTCCCTTTTTTCCGACGCACATTGGTCAGCACTTACTCCAGAAAGTGCATTAAGATATTGGCAACTTATAACGGTAAATAAGGCAGCAGTCTTAACCAGGTCTTCTTTTGCAGTCGACGAATTAATACTTCATTATTTGACGGGTATAGACCAGATGGATAGTAGACTTCATCCCTATATAAATGGAATTCCAACAATAAGTGAAGCTTTGGTTCCGTCTCATCAAAAAGTAGCTGGTAGAATTACCCAACACTTATCACAATCTTCTCCATCAGGAATTCCTCCTCTAATACAACTGGAAGGTAATAGTTCCAAAGACCAAAAGGGGATCGTTGCACATGTTTTTGCTCAATATAACATGGCTGCTTATCATTTACCAATTGAGTTGCTACCAACGAATTTTAAAGAATTAGCTGACTTGATTTTACTTTGGAACAGAGCAGCAATTCTTCACCAATCTGTTTTGTTTTTGGAGGCAAATCAATTAGATCACTCTGCTCAGTCTTTAGTTAATCAAGTGAAATATTTAATTGAAAATACCAAAGGGATCATAGTAATAAGTACCCACCATCAATTTTCAAACATCAATCGAAATGTTCATAAAATCTATGTGGAAAAACCTTCTAGAGAAGAACAACAAAACCTATGGAAAACCCAATTGGGAACAACTGACGAAACTTTAGATTTTGGTAACTTGGTTACTCAATTTAATCTGGATAGCCATTCCATACTTAATCTTGCTCAAACGGCACTTGCATCTCCACATTCCAATGGAACTACGACAAAGCAAGTCAAAACACTAAAAGATAGATTATGGGATGCCTGTTGTAATTACACCCGTCCTAACCTTTCCGAATTGGCTCAACGTATCGAACCACTTGCCACTTGGGATGATCTGGTGTTACCCAAAAGACAAAAGAACATTCTGAAAGAAATTGGTATCCATGTCCAACAACGACAAAAAGTATATGATGATTGGGGATTTAGAGGTAAAAGTAATCGGGGCTTAGGCATTAGTGCATTATTTGCCGGGGAAAGTGGTACGGGCAAAACAATGGCTGCGGAAGTAATAGCCAATGAACTTCAATTGGATTTATTTAAAATCGATTTAAGTCAAGTTGTCAACAAATACATTGGCGAAACAGAAAAAAACCTAAAAAAGATTTTCGACGCAGCCGAAGACAGTGGCGCTATTTTGCTATTCGATGAAGCGGATGCCTTATTTGGGAAAAGAAGCGATGTCAAAGACAGTCACGACCGTCATTCAAATATCGAGGTAAGTTATTTGTTACAAAAAATGGAATCCTATCGAGGACTAGCCATTTTGACAACCAATATGAAAAAAGCTTTAGATACGGCCTTCTTAAGAAGAATTCGTTTCGTGGTACAATTTCCTTTCCCCGATGTTCAACATCGAGGAGAAATTTGGAAAAGAATTTTCCCCAAACAAACCCCAACTCACGATCTTAATATGCAAAAGTTAGCGAACCTAAATGTCGCTGGCGGAAACATTCGAAACATCGCTTTAAACGCTTCTTTTGCGGCCGCCCATAAGAATGAACCAGTGACTATGCGGGATATCCACAATGCAGCTCGGAACGAATACGTTAAATTAGAAAAACATATGAGTCCCGCAGAATCTTTAATTTGATATGGATAAGAATATTGAAATTTATATTGATCGGATTGTTTTGGAAGGGCTGGAGCATTTGAATAAGGCGGAGTTGAATGCGGTTATTCAGGAGCGGCTAACGACTTTGATTGCGGAGCAGGGATTGTCAGGTGGGTTAGTGGATGTTTCTTATCATAGAAAGTTGAATGGGGGAGAGATGAATTTGTCTTCTTTGGGGAAAAATGTACAAGTTGGGAATGGTATTGCGGGTGGTATTTTTAATGGAATAAATAGTGTGGAATGAAAAAACATTTAGATACAGCTAGCGAAGGAAAAAGTAGTGATCAAATTCAGAAAAAGGAGAATGCTGATCAGAGTAATGAGCAAGGCTTGTCTCGTGAAGGAAACAATAAAAGTCAGGCTTCTTCTGTAGGTTTTGATTTTGGTAAAACTTCTATTTTACCGGAGACAACTCCAAATGACGGATTACCTCGGGATCTTCAAAGTAATATGGAGAACTCGTTTGGTACTGATTTTTCTAATGTGAAGATTCATAAGAATTCTAATCGGGCTACTGAGTTGAATGCTTTGGCTTTTACGCAGGGGGAGAATGTGCATTTTGCGCCGGGGGAGTTTAATCCGAATTCTAAAAAGGGGAGAGAGTTGATTGGGCATGAGTTTACGCATGTGGTGCAGCAGCGGAGTGGAGTGGTTAATCCAACAAGTGTACAAGAGAAAGGAATTAATTTGAATAATGATAAAGGTTTAGAAGTAGCGGCAGATAGCCTTGGAGAAAAAGCAGTAAATGGCGTGGAGATTAATCAATACTCTTCGGCAAATCTGAAAAGTCAGGCAAATGCAAATATGATTCAACAGGCACCTATTGGCGAAGAAGAAGAAATTGCTAATCTTAAGGCAAATATGGCAGTTTCTTTTGGGTTGAAGGCTGTTGAGGATGGCGATGAAAAATGGTCATTAGCTGATCTAAAAATCACCAACGATGCTATGAAGATGATACCAGCTGTAGAAAAATCAGCGTTAAAAAATTTGGTAATTATTCGTGTCAAGGATCTCGGTGGGAAAACAGCTGGCAAGTTTTCTTCTTCTCAAGGCCTAGAAAATAAAATAAATCTCATTAATTATTCTAAGATAGAACTTGAAGATTCGGCATTTGCTGGGACAGACGATCTGAAAAAGAAGCAGGTTGTTATTCATGAAGTGGGACATGCGTTAGCTTCAGAAACGCTTCGCAAAGCTAATACTGAACAAAATTTAGCTCAAATAGAATTTAATAAAAAAGCTCTTGAAACTCAAGCGAGTAAGAAAGCAGGTGATGATAAACAAAAAGAGGTAGATGTCGCTTTTGGGATTTATAAGAAAAAAGAAAAGGAATATAATGATGCTGCGACTGCTTCTGCCCAAACCAAAATAAAACCAGATTTAGATAGACTGTTAAAAATTTTTAGAGATAAAGAAGCCGAAAGAGATAAAATTTCCGAAAAAAATAAAACCCAAAACAAGGAAGCCCAAGAACTTAATAAAGTTTTAAGTGGGAAAAAGAAAGTAGTTGAGGAGTCAAAAATATCTAATATTGATTTAGCTGTAATAAAAGCTTCTGCCTCTACAGCTGATTCGGCACATACCAAATCATTAGACACCACTAAGAGTAAAGTTACGGCAGCGATGAAACAAGGAGCCGAGGCATCTGCTTACTATTCAGCACTCGAAGCTGCCAGTACTGCAATTACCGATTTTTATAATCAAAGTAAAACCCAAGATAAAGAAGAAAAGGTGGTTGACTCTCTAATTAGCACTGTTAATACTGTCATAAAAAAACGTGATAGAACTGCAAAAAAACTGAACTCAAAGGATTCTGGGAATAGTCTCCAACCAGTTACTGTAGGATTAGAAAAATCACAAAACAACTTTTTTAAAGCAGCAAAATCACATTCCTTAGCGAAAAATCGGAAAAAGCGCGTGCAAAACTTTGTCGAATTCGTTGACTCCAAAAAAATAGCTCCAATAACTGATTATGCCAAGGATAATTGGCCTCAAAAACCAGAAGAATTTTATGCTGAGGCATATTCGTTTTGGGTTACAAAAAAGCTAGCTGCTAAATCGGCAGAACTTGATAAATGGTTTACAGCTGGCAAACATAGAAAAAATTAATATTGATTATTCTCTGTCAATTCTTATTTTAAGACAAAATCTATTTTTGACTACCATTTTATTATTAATTAAATGCCCTCATCCCCCCTCTCCCCAAAAATCCTAAAAGGCGGCATCGTCCTCCTAGACCCGGATACCTCCGCGGTCAAAAAGATCATTCCGCATCAATACAATCCGGAGAGCATCACTCGTTCACTCACGCCACAACGGCTGACAGACGGAGATCAGGTAGATGCATTGAGGTTAACTGCTCCACCAGAAGAAACCTATACGTTAGAAATAGAATTAGATGCCACTGACTTCCTGGAAGAAAAAGACGATCAAGCTATTGAAAACGGTTTACAACCCGCATTGTCAATTCTTGAAACCATCGTTTACCCAAAAAGCAGTGAGCTCATTTCTAACAACTTGTTGGCATCAGTAGGGACAATGGAAATTATCCCAATAGAAGGACCGCTGGTCTTATTCGTTTGGAGTAAAAACAGAGTGATGCCGGTACAACTCAACGAATTTAGTATTACCGAAGAAGCCTTCGATGTCAACCTCAATCCCATCCGCGCAAAGATCAATTTGACTATGAGGGTGTTGACCGTTAATGACCTTGGATTCGATCACAAAGGAGGAAGCTTATACATTGCTTATCAACAACAAAAAGAACAACTCGCTCAAAAATTCAAATCAGGTAGCCTCGGTGCACTCGGTATCGATAGCGTTTAATATAAATTCATCATGGATCAAATTCAAGCCTTAATTAATTCCGGACAATTACCGTCCAATAATTTCCCGATTACTAGTCGTTATCATCCTATTGAAACTACTCAGATTGATGATGGCGACGGTCAGCCTATTGTCTATATCAAAAGAAGGTTTATTCCACCTCCTGAGCATTACTTTAGCATTCAGCAACATCTTGTTCAGCAAAGAGAAAGGCTTGATAATATTACTGCAAAGTATTTAGTAGATCCTGAACAATTCTGGCAACTTGCCGATGCTAATCTGGCTATGAAACCTCAGGAACTCACAGAAGAGGTGGGTAGAATATTACACATCCCCCAAGCAACAGGTATTTCCGGATTTTAAGAAATGTTAAGAGGAAAAGTTACATTGACTTTGATGATTGGCCCGGTAGTGCCAGTGCCTGTTCCAAAGCCTATTGTAGATGCTTTAGTGGACGTGCAAGTAATTTCTGCTACTGGAGAAGCTACGGGTTTTGAATTAACCTTTGCTTTCAATGGCAATATTCTATTAAACGAATTAATTTTTTTATTAGGTCAAGCAGGTCCATTCATCCGAGTTATTATAGTAGTGAATGTTAATGGAACACAACATGTCTTGGCAGATGGAGTAATAATAGATCAACAGCATAATCCAAATCTGCAGACCGGGCAGTCTACCTTGAAGATAACAGGAACGGATCTTACCGGGGTAATGGGACTTATTGATTTTACCGGAATTCCTTATCCAGCCATGCCTGCGGAAGCGAGAGTAGCACTAATTATAGCGAAGTATGCGATGTTCGGAATGATACCTATTGTAATTCCAAGAATATTTATGAACGTCCCATTACCTACCAAAAATATTCCTATGCATCAAGGCTCGGATCTTACTTATGTAAAGGAGCTAGCCAGAAGAGCCGGTTATGTATTTTATATCGATCCGGGGCCTAGTCCGGGTACTAATAAAGCTTACTGGGGCCCAGAAATAAAAGTTGGAAAACCACAGCCAGCTTTAAATGCAAACATGGATGGAATGTCGAATATAGCATCTTTAAATTTTAATTTTCAGGGAGATTCCAGATCTATGCCTATTGTTTATATTCAAAACGAACAAACTAAAATTCCAATCCCAATTCCAATTCCGGATATAAGCCCCTTAAATCCACCACTGGGATTGATTCCATTACTGCCTAGCCAATTTCCTAAATTAATGAATACTTCAAACCTAAATGCGGTTCAAGCCCTGTCAAGAGGTGCCTCTGAATCTTCAAGATCAGCGGATGGAGTTACGGGGAGCGGTTCTTTAAATGTAGTAAGATATGGACATATTTTAAAGGCTAGGAAGCTAGTTGGGGTTAGGGGAGCGGGGCAAGCTTTTAATGGTTTGTATTATGTGAAAAGCGTTACACACAAAATTAAAGCAGGAGAATATATGCAAGACTTTACGCTAACTCGAAATGGAATAGTTTCAACGGTTCCTAGAATTCCTGTTTAACCTTAATTATTTATGAACAAACAATACTTTGGAAAATATAGGGGAATGGTAATTAACAACATCGATCCCGAGCAAAGAGGAAGGTTGATGGTTCAAGTGCCGGATGTTTTAGGATTAGGTTTATCCAGTTGGGCCATGCCTTGTGTCCCAATGGCAGGTCCACAAATGGGAACTTATTTTGTGCCATTAATTAGCGCAGGAGTATGGATAGAATTTGAAGGAGGTGACCCCGATTACCCCATCTGGACTGGAGGCTTTTGGGGATCCGTGGCCGAAGTACCTGCCTTGGCATTAGCTGGAATCCCAACGTCTCCAAATATCGTTTTACAAACCACAGGTCAAAACGCTTTAGTGGTAAGTGACCTCCCAGGTCCTACCGGAGGACTAATGTTAAAAAGCGCAACAGGGGCTTCTATCATCGTCAATGACACTGGTATTTACATACAAAACGGAAAAGGGGCAAGTATCACTTTGGTTGGTCCCGCCGTCAACATCAATAATGGTGCAATGAATATAGTATGACTTTATAAAACTATAAATATGCCCGGATTTCTACTACACGCTGGAGCCACAGTAATGTGTGCACATGCTGGACAGGCAACACCCACGTCGATAAGTCCCAGAGTTACAGTTATGGGACAACCAATCGTTATGCAACCGTCCCCATTTACTGTTGCTGGCTGTCCCTTTAATGTTGGCGGTAGTCCTTCGCCATGTATCACAGCCCAATGGACTACAGCTGCTACCCGAATTACTTCTAATGGCATGCCTGTTCTTCTATTAGACAGTCAGGCCGTTTGTGCACCAAATGGCACTCCTCTATTGATCACAGTTACCCAAACCAGGGTTAGCGGAATTTAAGTTTATATGAATATCGATTTTCCTTATCGCCTCGCAATAAATGGTCGTACTGCTACGACTGATCGTTCTGATCACATTCGGGACTTAATTCGACAGGTTCTTTTTACCATACCCGGAGAACGAGTAAACCGACCAACCTTCGGAAGCGGTCTAAACCAATTGGTTTTTGAACCAAATAATGTAGAACTCACTTCAACGGTTCAGTTTCTAGTTAAGGGATCACTACAAGAATGGTTAAGTGAAGTGATAGAAGTAGGTGATGTAATCATAGAAGTGGATGATGCTCTTTTACGAATCCAAATTTATTATCGGGAAATCGGTTCTCCACTTATACAGGAAGCCCTATTTGAAAAACCTATTTAATTAGACAATGCAATACTTTTGTAATAATCAAGGGAGACGGCTGGCAGTTAGCACGAATACTATCATTAATGGCATTGACTATTTAGAAGTAATTTCTTTTGATCAAAAGACGCTTCTAATCAAGTTTATTCATCCCTTAACAGGAGAATCTGGAGGACTGCCGGATGGGACGGGAATAGATCCATTAGATATTGATAACATTATTATTGAAGGAGGCGTAAGGATTAAAAATATAGAAGTTGTAAGTATTAATGTTAGTGGAGATGAAATGACTGTACAAGTAGACAATGCCGGTGATTTTTCAACCTATACATTAAGGTTGGTTACTTCTCCAACCGATCTTGAAGCACCTGAAGGCTATGATCCCCAACTTTCCTTTGTTGATTTTTCCTTTAAAGCAAACTGCCCAAGTGATTTTGATTGCAAAACGGAGGACAACTGTCAGGATGAAAAAATACCTGATCCTCGGATAAATTATTTAGCAAAAGATTTCTCCAGCTTCCGTCAATTAGCATTGGATCGTCTGAGTTTACTAATGCCGGATTGGCAGGAACGAAGCGCTGCTGATTTACAAATCGCTCTAGTTGAATTAATGGCTTATACTGGTGATTACCTTAGTTATTATCAAGATGCAGTGGCAACAGAGGCTTATTTGTTTAAAGCTAGAAAACGGACTTCCGTTAGACGGCATGCCCGGTTATTGGATTACCATGTACATAATGGATGTAATGCCAGAACATGGATTCATATTGACGTAGAGTCTGGTAGTACTGCTGATACTAACATTCTTAAAAAAGGAACTCGTTTATTCATTAGAGCAGAAGATGGACAGGTTATGGTGAATAGTGCGGATGTTAATAAAGTGTTGCGAGAAAAAGATATTCAAGTCTTTGAAACAAAACACGACATGACGATGCATTCAGCTCATAATGAAATCCTTTTCTACACTTGGGATGATAGTGATTGCTGTTTACCTGCGGGAGCAACCAAAGCTACTTTGCAAGGGAAAGATGGTGTAACACTATTGTTGGAAGTTGGACAAGTGTTAATATTTGAAGAAGTAAAAGGCCCTACAACTGGCAGGAAACCAGATGCAAATACTGACCATCGATATGCTGTGCGTTTGATTAGTGTAGAAAATAAGATAGATATTCTAAACGGGAATGAGATCGTTGAAGTGGCTTGGCACGAAGCGGATGCTTTACCTTTTCCACTTTGCATTAGTGCAAATATTGATGGAACTACAGTAGATGACATCAGTATCGTACGGGGTAATATTGTTTTGTCTGATCATGGTTTGACCATTAACGTAAATGAATTGTTACCTAAATCAGCGATGGCCTCCGGAAACTATCGCCCATTGTTGCCACATAAAGATGTGACTGTTTCTTCTCCTTATCAGCATAATAAATATCTAGCACAACCAGCCTCTAATTTATTGATTCAGGACCCTCATCAAGCTATTTCGGAAATCACTTTATTTGATGAAGATGATATTTGGGAAGCACAACGTGATTTATTGGCGAGTGATCGTTTTGCACAAGAATTCGTAGCAGAGATAGAATCTGATCAATCGGTTCAGTTGCGTTTTGGTGATGATGTATTGGGAAAAAAACCTGGAGAAGGATTTCAACCCAATGCACGCTATCGAGTAGGGAATGGGACTTCTGGAAATATTGGTTCCGAGGCTATTGGGCGAGTGGAGTGGGACAGCGATGGCATTTTGAAAGTCAGAAACCCAATGCCTGCAAAAGGAGGAAGGAGTGCGGAGACTATAGAAGAAGTCAAACAATTTGCACCTGAAGCATTTAAAACTCAGGAAAGAGCCGTAACAGAAGCAGATTATGTAGCCAAAGCGGAATTGCATCCACAAGTCCAAAAAGCATTGGCAAAATTTAGGTGGACAGGTAGTTGGCATACTGTATTTTTAACAATAGATCGTAGAAATGGATTAAGTCTTGATAATCGGTTTAAAAATGAAATTTATGCACATCTTGAAAAATACAGAATGGCCGGATATGATCTTGAAATCCGACCTCCTCAATTTGCAACTCTGGAAATTGAAATGAATGTCTGTGTGAAAACTGGCTTCTTCCGGTCCACAGTTAAACAAAAATTACAAAGGGCTTTTAGCCGATTTGACTTACCTGATGGAACCAGAGGGTTTTTCCATCCCGACATTTTTACATTTGGTCAGCCCGTTTATTTAAGTGCTATTTATGAAAGAGCTATGAGAATCGATGGCGTTGCATCTGTAGAATTAAAAACATTTAAACGGTTATCGAGAACAGCGAACTTGGAGATTAAGAACGGAGTATTACAACCCGGAGAAAGTGAAATAATCAGATTGGATAATGATCCTAATTTCCCTGAAAACGGAAGAATTGAATTCTTAATGTACGGAGGCTTATGACAAATAACAAATCTACATTAGACAATTGTGGTTGTTGCGAAGGTGTTGAATTTCTCACGCCAGCTGCAACCGCTAATGAACATGGTCTGGCATCTTTGCTTTATCGTGTTGGAACTCATGGAATGTTTAAGGCATCCATGCTTAGAGGCTTATCTGATTCTGCTATTCTTAAAGAACTCACTATTCGAGAGGATGATGATGCTACTATTGCCTTGTTCGATGTTTGGGCAGTTATTCTTGATGTGTTAACCTTCTACAATGAGCGGATCATAAATGAAGGCTATGTACTTACAGCCAGAGAGCGATTGTCGCTAGTGGAAGTCGCTCGGCATATTAATTATATCCCCAAGCCAGGGGTAGCTGCTAATTCATGGTTTTCTTTTCAAATGGAGGAGGCGATTGGTGCACCTAAACAAGCTAAAGTTCCAGTTGGCACAAGAGTCCAAAGTATTCCGGAGCAGGACGAAAAGGCTCAAATTTTTGAGTCTATAGAAGAAATCATTGCTCGCACACGCTGGAATAACATTCAGCCAAAACTTTTCCAAAATCAAACCCTAACTACTGGTAGTACCAGCCTTTATCTAGAAGGTGTAAACACTCAATTGCAAAAGGGAGATTACTTACTAATTGTAGGAAATCCATCAACTACAAATTGGTCCGTTCGTAAAATAGAATCTATAATACTTAATAATAAAGACAATATAACTCAGGTTACTTGGCTGGATCAGATTAATATTATCAATCTATTAGAACAAAAAAACGATAATAATAACACTGCAAAAGTATATGCACTAAGACAACGAGCTTCTTTTTTTGGATATAATGCACCAGATTTCAGAACCATGTCTGACGAAGTAAAAGAAAGTTTTAATGGAACCGGATGGACTTCAGATGAAGATTGGGCTGATTTTGATATTCCCAATAATGTAAGCAGTATAAATTTGGATACGGTCTATTCAAAAATTATAAAAAATAGTTGGATCGTATTAATTGATGGTGGAAATCAAAAGCTGTTTCAGTTGAGTAATAGCTCCGTTGTTGGTGAAGCAAAATTTGCAATGACCGCAAGATGTAGCCAACTTACTTTGGTACCCAATACTACGAATGAATTTTCACGAAGAGGTACCTTGGTGCTAGGCCAAAGTGAAGAATTAATTTTAGCAAAGGCACCAATATTATCGGATGTATCCGGTAAATCCATAGACATAAGTAGAGGTTATCCAAGCTTGAAAATAGGCCAAAAGTTAATTATAACAGGCCAATTGATTTCTACGGAAGTTATTTCTCCAGATCAAGATGTAATTGTAAATGAATTGTTGGAAATTGAAAATATTACCTCGGATCGAATTGTTTTTAAAAACCAATTAGAACATACTTACCTTCGAAAAACAGTCACAATAAATGCGAATGTTGCCCAAGCAACTCATGGAGAAACAAAATCGGAAATTTTAGGTTCTGGAAACGGAGCTATTTCTTTTCAACGGTTTTTTCTAAAGCAAAAACCATTGACTTATATTTCCTCCGCATCATCTTCTGGAATTGCAACTACACTAGAGGTAAGAGTGAATGATATTCGTTGGACAGAGGTTCCAACATTTTATAATCGGACTTCAGAAGAACGAATTTACGTGACTAGAACAGAAGATGATGGAAAGGTTTACGTGCAATTTGGGAATGGCATTACAGGGGCGAGGTTACCTTCCGGAAGTGAGAATATAAGAGCTATTTATAGAGTGGGGATTGGTTTGGAAGGGATTTTAAAAAGCGAACAATTGTCACTATTACTCAATCCTCAATTGGGGATAAAATCGGTAAGGAATCCTTTACCTACTACTGGGGCAGAAAGTCCAGAATCTATAAATGATATCAGACAAAATGCGCCTTTGACCATTCTTACACTGGATCGCATTGTTTCTATTGAAGACTTCGAAAACTTTACAGCGGCCTTTGCAGGTATTGGAAAAGCCAGAGCTGATTTAATGTGGAAAGGAGAAGACCGAACCATACACCTCACTGTAGCCTCCGCAGATGAAGGTCCTATAGATTCAACATTACAAGAAAATCTGTTGAGTGCCATAAATAATGCACGTCATGATAATTACCCGGTCCTCATCAATTCCTTTAATTTAATTTCCTTTAATGTAAAGGCCAGAATAAAGATAGATCCAGACTATCTAAACGATAGCGTAATAAAGGATGTCAAATCGATATTAATACAATCTTATAAATTTGATAATAGAGTATTTGGACAGAGCGTCTCTCCTAGTGAAGTAATTGCTATCATTCATGCTGTAAATGGGGTTATAGCTGTTGACTTAGATGAATTAGGAGGTGTTGATCCATTCTCTGTATCTAATTATTTATTAACGGCAAACATTGCACGCTGGAATGGGACTACTATCAATCCTGCAGAATTATTGTTGATAGACGAAAACGACATTGAAATTATACCAATAAACTAATGAAAATAGATACTAAATACCTCTATGAATTATTACCTGCCTACTACAGGGTAATAGATGAGGAACGTGGAAAACCTTTAGAAGCCTTTATCGCTTTATTGGCACGGGAAGGGGGGATTGTTGAGGAGGACATTACTCAGCTTTATGAAAATTGGTTTATTGAAACTTGTGATGAATGGGTAGTACCTTACATCGGAGATTTATTAGGAGTAAAAGGTATTAATGAAATTGAGGACGCAACGGTTTATAGTCGAAGGGCTTTTATTGCGAATACCTTGAGTTACAGAAGGCGTAAAGGTACTGCACCTGTATTGGAACAAATCGCTTTTGACATAACGGGATGGCGTTCTAAAGCTGTGGAATTTTTCCAATTACTTTCTACGACACAGTTTATGAATCATATTAGGTTGCACAATACTGTTACTCCAGATATGCGTCAAATGAATAGTCTAGATTTAGTGAATACTGCTTTTGATAAACAAAGCCATACCGTAGACGTCCGAAGAATTGAACCGGTTTTGGGTTTACACAACATCATGAATATTGGTATCTATTTGTGGCGTTTGGTTAGTTATCCTATGGAAAAAACAGATGCCAGACTTATCCCATCTTCAACGGGTATTCCCGATGCGGCTTATACTTTTAGTCCTTTAGGCTTGGATTCGCATTTATTTAATAATCCGCAAACAGAAGAGGATATCGTACATCTTGCGGAGGAGATAAATGTACCAGGATTGTTACGAAGAAGAGCTTTATTTGATGAGTTAGAGAAGGTACGGCAAGCTTTGGTGAACGGAGAAACGCCCGAATACATTTATTTTGATGCTGGTTATCCTCCCGTATTTCAACTGTATTTAAACGGAAGTTCAACACCAGTTCCTTTTGAAGAAATTACAATATGCAATTTGAGTGGTTGGCGACTTCCTCCCATTAGCAAAGACTATGAGAAATTAGAATCAGATGGTTCTATCTCGATCATTCCAAAGGCGATTACAGCAGCTGTAGATCCGGAACTCGGGCGAATTACTTTTGCTGATCCCGCATCAGTTGCAGAGGTAAGAGTAGATTATAGTTACGGTTTTAGTGGTGACTTGGGCGGTGGGCCTTATGACCGGAAAAATTCTTTAGAGGAATTGGAAGCCTTAACCGTTGATTGGCATGTTGGTGTAATAAAGGATTATTCTCCCACTACAGGCGAGCCGATTCATGGGAGTATATGGGATGCAATTGATGAATGGCACAGTTTACCACCAGATAAAAAGGTAGGGTTGATTACCATTATGGATAGTAGAACTTACGAAGAAAACTTAACCTCAGCTTTTAAAATTAAGATTCCAGTCGGCAAGCGGTTATTTATTATTGCCGCAGATTGGCCAGAAAAACTAGACGATTTCGGAGTCCCTTATCGTCCAGTTGGACGTTTCAATCCAGAGGATCTAAGACCACACATTTTAGGGGATATTGAAATAGAAGGGGAGGTCGCTACCGGAATGGATGGGGGAGGATTATTACTGAATGGATTGCTAGTGGAAGGTAAAATAACGGTATTAAAGGATGGAGGTTTAAGTAGCCTAGCGATTGATCATTGTACTGTTGTGCCTTACAAAGATGATGACCCAGCTCCCCATATTCGGGGAATACAAATAGGTGAGGACCAAAACGAGCTAATTAGTTTAATGCTTGACCGCTCTATTTGTGGACCTATCAATATTTTAGCAGAAGATGCTCAAATTAGCATAAACGAAAGTATCATTGACAATAAAGAAGGAATGGCAGTCTCTGTTTTAAGGGGACAACTTGCCATTCAAAAAACTACGGTTTTCGGAGAAGTAAAATCTAATTCCTTAGATGCAAGCAACAGCATTTTCATAGGAATGTTAACTATCACACGAAGGCAAATAGGCTGTGTCCGGTTTTCCTACGTACCCAATGGTTCGGAAACACCACGGCGTTATCGTTGTCAACCCGAATTAGAAATACGTACTCAAGAAAAAGCCTTAAAAGAAAAAGCTGCCACTGACGGTATCCCCGTAAACATAACAGAATTACTAGCCATAAAAGGAACGGTCCTCAATTGGCTATTTCCTGTTTTTAATTCTTCCCTATATGGACATCACGCCTACGCTCAATTGGCAAATATGACTCCTGAACAAATTACTACAGGAGCAGACAACGGTTCAGAAATGGGAGCCTTTAACTACCTACAGCAACCGCAAAGAGCGGCCAATCTAAAAATTGTACTTAAAGAATATTTACGGTTGGGCTTGGAAGCAGGAACGATTTACGTGACTTAAGAAACTAACAAAACCAAATAATCATGAAAGGAGATTTTAGTCGCCTTACAGGTCTGAAAGCCAAAAGAAAGCACTACAACGGTGTATTGAAACAACAAGGGAGGGTTCAGTTAGACTCAGATTGGAATGAATTGATTTCCATCATTGCTCATCAACGGAAAACCCGAACCATTGATACCATTGGTCAATGCGGCGCGCCGATTCATAGTAGTGGCTTTCAAATATTACATTCTAGTGGATTGAATGATTTGCTGATCTCAAGTGGTAGATTTTATGCCGGCGGATTGTTAGCAGAAACAACTCCATCTTCAACCTTACCCATATTAGAGATAGAAACTGGAGGTAGCCTTATAGTGGAGGACACCCGAATTGATGGAATGCCTTTAGAAGTCGGACAGTGGGTTCAAATAATTACTGAAAATACACCTGAAGGTATAATTGGTAAGTTAACCACAGTAGGAAACGGTGTTTTAAACATTAATCAGGATGTAAGTCCACTTATTGGAGAGCGTCATCCATATTTGAGAAGACTGATCTTGTTTTCAGACCAAGTAGATTATCCGCAACCATCTGGTTATACACCCGTTGTTGGTCAGACAGATTTGTTGTATCTGGATGTTTGGGAACGATACATTCCGGTAGTCGTAGACCCTAACTTAAGAGAAGTCGCACTTGGCGGTCCAGACACCGATACGCGTTCTAAAATTATAGCCCAAGTAAAAATTCTCCCTGATGTAGGTGATGTGGTTTGCGAGGATGATATTGATGATTGGAATGCACTCATTAAACCGCCAAATGGAAGGATGACCACTAGATTGGTAGATCCTCCAACGCCTACAGACCCTTGTCAATTGGGAGAGAGCGGGGGATATTTAGGTCTGGAAAATCACTTCTATCGCGTAGAAATCCACGATGTAGATACAGGGGGAAATGCGATCTTCAAATGGTCTCGGGATAATGCAGCATTTGCATACGGGGTAAAAGAATTTTTTGAAGAAACAGGCGGAGCCGTCTTCAAAATTAGTTTACAACAAAATGGGAAGGATGAAATTCTAAAAATTAAGCAACAAGACTGGATTGAAGTTTCTGGAGATGAGACAGATCTTGATACGAATATCTCTGGTACGTTAGCAAAAGTATTAAAAGTGGAGGGTGACATTTTGACCTTGGACACAGACGTATCGGCCCATAAAGATGAAGCTTTCCCAAAGATCAGACGATGGGATATTAGTATTCAACGTCCGAACGTAACAACCGTTGCTACTGCCGGAACGGGCTATCAACTGGAAGATGGAATTGAAATTGAATTTTCGGGTACCGAGTTTAAAGTAGGTGATTATTGGGTGTTTTCTGCAAGAGTATTGACTGGTGAAATAGAATTGTTAGAAAAAGAACCTCCACATGGCGTTCAACACCACTATTGTAAATTAGCTTTAGTAACAGGAGAGACTGGGGGAGAGGTGGATATTGAAGATTGTCGGCCGGAATTTCCTCCGCTTACAGAGCTGCCCGATACTGGAGGATGCTGCACCGTTACGGTTGGAGAAGATGGCGATTTTCAGGATATTCAACTGGCTATAGATTCATTGAATGGAGGGCCTGGAGAAGTATGTATACACTCAGGTACTTATGAAATTGATCGACCTATTCTAGTAGAAGGAGAAGACATAACCATCAGAGGCTGTGGGGGTACGCCAATTATTGTAAATACCGCTACAAACAGTTCTGGTATCGTTTTTATCATTCGTGATTCCAGGGATATTCATATTCATGATGTATGGTGTTTTTCTATTGAAGATTCTACTGTTGTGGAGATTGAAAATAGTTTGTATGTCCGACTGAATAATGGAATGTTTGTCGCAGGAGGAACATCAGAAGAAGGAAGTGTAATCAAGTTGTTAGGCTTTACGATGGAAAGTCGGATATATGATAATATTATTTTGGGAATGATCGGAGTTCGTTATGATAGTGTAGATGGACAAAGTTTAAATGCACATCTTCTTACCCGAATTGAAAAGAACATAATGTACGTTCTGAAACATGGTTTGTATCAGGAAGAGGAAGGGACTATTCTTGGCTTTGATATGAAGGAGAATTTAATCCAGGGGTTGGATATTGACCTGATGTCTAAGTCCTTTTTCCCTGAACCTTTATTTAAGTCAGCTATAGCAACTAAGCGATATGATGCTGCTACCGTTAAAAAAGCACAAGAAGCTCGTACTAAAGGTGCTAAATATGAATCCTTAAGGAGAACAGATACAAAATCTGCGTATGGATTGAACGCTACAATGAAGGTTACATCCGCAGAGGCAAGAGTAGAAGCCCAATCACATTATGCTTATGATACGAAGGTGGAGGCTACTGCAGCAAGCCCTCGTAAAACGACGATAGGTGCTATCATATCCTTTGGTGGTACTCTTATTGACGCCAATTTCACCGACAACATTTTAACGGGCTATGCTGGTATCACTGCGAACCAAATAATGGAATTTACCATTAATAATAATTTAATTTTTATAGAAGAATTCGGAATTGAATTGTTTGTTTTTGAGGGCGTAACGATAAAGAATAATTTGATAAGAATTGAATCGGATGGAGATGCAAGTACTGATGTTGGATTTTATGGAATTGGGTGTTTTGGTGAGTTCATATATGGACTTAGCGTAACTAATAACAGAATATTTAGCAAGGAACATGGGGTTATCTTTGTGGGAAATGACGATCGTGTAAAATCTCAAGTAGCCTTCAATATTCAAATTGACAAGAATATTATAGTGGCACCAACCGTAGGAATAGCATTGGCTAGTGAAGTTGTTATTTTATTGTTCGATTTAACAATTGTAGATAACTCCATCGTAACAAGTCAAATAGCTGGTATTTATATATATGTCGAAAGTGGAGAGCTACAGGGAGCATTAGATAATTCAAATGCTCTTCAACGTGTTATTGAGCGAAATTCAATAAGTGTTAGAGGCGCTGGAATACTTATGAATTTGGCTAGGTGTAAAGTATTGGATAATGATATTAATATTAATCCCGAAGCAAATAGTACCTTTTTTGAATCTCGCGGGATTATTTTACAAGGAGACGATTGTACTATTTCTAACAACACTATTAGAGGAAATACAAATTCGGATTTCAACTCCTACGGTGGTATCTATTTGGAATTAGAATCTATATCGGCAGTAAATAATAAGAGCCAAACTCGGATTTCAAATAATAGAATTTTAGGCGGTATTCATAATGGTATTGAAATAGTCTCTGACGTAGATGGTTTAGTAATAGAGGAAAACCTTATCTCTGGAATGGGATTAAATGGAATAGCAGTACAACCAAAAGTTGAATTTGTAAACAACCTGTCTATAAAAGGAAATCAAATAAAAGATTGTCTTTCTTTGGCAGGGATCTCACAAAATTGGTGGAAGTATGCCGGTATAGTATTGACAACAACTCGAAATACTCAGATTAATGGGAATACCATTTGTGATAACAGAGCAGATGAAAACCTTCCTACTATTAATATGGGCGCTTTCTATGCGGACAAAATAAATGAAATTAGTATTTCTGATAATCACTTTATTAATAATGGAAGACAAGATCAAGTACTTGCTCAATCCGTAATCCATATTCCGCTTAGAACCAATACTCCAACAAGTATCGTGATCAATTCAGATATTCAAATTACCAATAATATTGTGAAAAGTGGCCGATCCTCTGCCCTTACTTTAGGAAGTAACGTGGATGACGGAAAAACGAATGTCGCAACAGATGAAAATGCTATAATAACTAATAATCATTTCGAAGCAACAACGTCTGGCCTTTTCTTTTGCTTTATCCTGCTTAATATTAATAAGCTTATCTTCGCCAGTAACTATGTATCCATAGGACAATCAAATGCTTCCACGGTTTTGCTACTTTCGAGTAAAAATGTGATGGCCAATAACAATGTCATTAGCGGTCCGATATCTGGAACTGGAGTAAACCAACAAATCATTAACAACCTCCAAATTGTATAATATAAAAAATATATCATGGCAAAAAGAACAAGCAAAGTAACCAAAAAAGACATCCCTGTTATTAAAGGCGATTTAAAGATCGACCCAGCTATACTAGCGAAAGTGAAAAATGCTCAGGATGTTTTTTCGAGAAGATTTTCTAATGAAATAAAAGCAGTAAGAACAGATGCGTTGAAACGGTATACCAACAAAATTAATTCCTTGAAAAAAGAAAAAGTGGAAATGTTGAAAAAGTATAATGCGGATATTAAAAAGTATGAAAAATTAGTAAAGGAATTAAAGGTTGTTGGTAAAAAAACGATACCAAAGAAAACTAATCCAAAGACAGCGGTGAGTAAGAAAAAAACAACGAAGTAATGAATGCTATTGACCAATTAAATTTTCCCTATGCGAAGTCCCCTACTTTTTGACTCTAGATCGAAACAAACTAGCGAGCAAAACTTTAACGGTATTTCTAAAGTTCAACCTGAAAAAGGAAATCAACAAATTGCTGCACCGTCATCAACTGTAGCTCATGATTTTAGTAAGATTTCTGTTCTTCCAAGTTCTGGCATGGCTATACAACCAAAGTTGAAAATCAATGCACCGAATGATAAATATGAGCAGGAGGCGGATCGGGTGGCGGAGCAGGTGATGCGGATGCCGGAGGGAAACGTGCAACGCGAGTGTTCAAAGTGTGGTAAAGAGGGTGGGGCTATTCAAACTAAAACAGTGGGGAATTCATCAGCGCATGCTACTCCTTCTTTGACGCAGCAAATTAAGAATCAAAAAGGAGGTGGGCAGTCGATGGATAGAGGAACACGTTCGTTTATGGAGTCTCGGATGGGAGCGGATTTTAGTGGGGTGAGGATTCATACTGGGAATAAAGCGGCGGAGATGAGTCGAGGGATTAATGCGAAGGCCTTTACGGTGGGGCGGGACATTTATTTTAATGAGGGAGCCTATAAGCCAGACTCAGGAGATGGGAAAAAGTTGTTGGCGCATGAGTTGGTGCATACCCTTCAGCAGGGCACCGGAAATAAAAGTATTCAAAGAGCGGGTGGAGGAGATGAGAAGAAGGCTGGAACAAAAACCAAAGTAGAGGTTGTTTCTGAAACTGATTTTTCTGATGGGAATACAAAAACCAAAGGATCTACAACTCGATCTGGGGAAGAGAAAGTTGCGAAAGGGATAACGCTAAAAGCAAGTGAGAAAACTGAAGGAGAAAAAACTAGCTTGACAAATGAAGTTAAAGGAAAAGTAAAGTCAAAAGATAAAAAATCAGAGTTGTTTGCTTCTGGTGCTTTTGTGGCGGAAAGCCCTGCTGATCCGATGATGGCAGATACGTGGAAAGGGTTCGCCAAAATTGGTGGAAAACAAGTTTTCT